>NZ_SSOK01000064.1:304805-363078 GCF_029871195.1 Pseudomonas sp. BN415 | reverse complement strand
CGCCCTCAGCAAGCAGCGGCCAGAGTCGGCGCGGTGGTGGTGTAGGTGCCGTCGAGGTAGACCAGCGGGCTGATCTCCACGCTGTTGTGGATCGCCACAATCCGGCCGATGAAGATGGTGTGGGTGCCGTAGCTGAACTTGCCGTCCTGCTGGCACAGAATCGCCGACTGGGCGTCGCCCAGGTAGGGAATGCCGCCTTCGCTGCTGCGCCAGTCGCCCCGCTGGAAGCGCGCCTCGCCCTTCACCGGGCCGCTGCACAGGTGCGACAGCTCCTCCTGCTCCAGCCCGAGGATGTTCACGCAGAAGTCCGCGCCGGCATCCAGCACCCCGTGCAACGACGCACTCTGGTTCACGCAGATCAGCAACGACGGCGGCTCGGTGGACAGCGAATCCACCGCCGTGGCGGACATCGCGAAGCGTTCCTGGCCGTTGCTGGTGGTGATGATGGTCACGGACTTGGCCAGACGACGCATCGCCTGGAGCATCGCGGCTTTCAGATCGGCCTGGCTCATCGCACTGCCCTCTTGTTGTGCTCAAGTGCTGCCGATTTTTCGCCAGCCCCGGCCGAGCAACATCGTCCGAGGGGACTAGTTGGATTGCCGGACATATGGTCCGTTTGAGGGATGCCCGCCCCCTTGCCCGTTGCTTGAATGCCCGGCGATAGGTGGAAAAGCCTTCAACCGGAGAACAACAACATGCTCGACCACGACCTGATCCGCCAACGCCTGAAACAACGCGCCCGTGAGCTGGTGCCGGTGCTGCGCGAGCGCGCACCGCTGGCCGCCAAGCACGGCCTGCTCCCCGCGGAGACGATTCGCGATTTCCAGGAGGCGGGCTTCTTCCGCATCCTCCAGCCAGCGCGCTGGGAGGGTTATGAGCTGGAGCCCGCTGACTTCTTCGAGGTGCAGATGACCCTCGCCGAAGGCTGCATGTCCTCGGCCTGGGTGCTCGGCGTGGTGGCGATCCACAACTGGCAGCTGGCGCTGTTCGACGACCGCGCCGCGCAGGAGGTCTGGGGCCAGGACTCGAGCGTGCTGATCTCCTCCTCCTACATGCCGGTGGGCAAGGTCACCCGTGTCGACGGCGGCTTCCGCCTCAGCGGCCGCTGGGGCTTCTCCTCCGGCAGCAAGCACTGCCAGTGGGCCTTCCTCGGCGCCATGGTGCCGCCGGAGAAGGACGGCGAGGCCCCGGACTACCGCACCTTCCTGGTGCCGCGTCACGACTACAGCATCCTCGACAACTGGGACGTGATGGGCCTGGAAGCCACCGGCTCCCACGACGTGCTGGTGGACGACGTGTTCGTGCCGGAGTACCGCACCCACCGCGCCCTCGACGGCTTCCTGCAGAACAGCCCGGGCAACGCGGTGAACACCGCGCCGCTGTTCCGCCTGCCATTCGGGCAGATCTTCGTGCGCGCCGTGTCGTCCTCCACCATCGGGGCGCTGCAGGGCGCCATCGACCTGTTCATCGACGCCAACAAGGGCCGCGTCGGCGTCAACGATGGCCGCAAGATCATCCAGGACCCCGGCGCGCAGACCGCCCTGGCCAAGGCCATGGTCACCGTGGACGAATGCCGCACCGTGCTGCTGCGCAACTTCGCGCTGATGACCCAGCGCGCCAGGGCCGGCGAGCCGTTGAGCATGGCGGAACGGGTGAAGATGCGCTACGACTCGGCCATCGTCCCGGACAAGTGCGCCCAGGCGGTGGAAGCGCTGATGTACAACAGCGGCGCTTCCACCATCTTCCGCCACCACGGCATCAACCGCGCCTTCCGCGATATCCACACCGGCCGCGCCCACGTGGCCAACTGCCCAGGCAAGTACGCGCTCAACCTGGGCGGCGTGGGGATGGGGCTGGACAGCACCGACTTCTTCCTCTGAGCCCTTGTCGAGGGGTTTCGCGCCGCTCTAGCCATCCTACGGACCTGGCGAAACCACCCCGCCACGACGCCCGCCCCGCGCGGGCGTCGTGCTGTGCAGCGGCGCAAGATGATTAGTCTGTTTGGAGGATTCAGGCGGTTTTTCGATCCCACACCATGCGCCCAACACCCGGCAATCCGGGTTGACCGAATCAAGAACAAGAAGGGCCACGCGCATGAAATTCTCCCTGATCTACGAGGCACAGACGATCGACAGCAGCCGCGAAGGCGACCGTCGCATCTTCGACGAAACCGTCGAGCAGGCCGTGCTCGCCGACCAGCTCGGCTTCGACACCTTCTGGTGCGTGGAGCACACCGCGCTGACCAACTACTCGCACATGTCGGCACCGGAAACCATGCTCGCCTTCGTCGCCGGCAAGACCGAACGCATCGGCATCGGCCACGGCGTGGTCTGCCTGCCGCCCGCCATGAACCACCCGGTGAAGGTCGCCGAGCGCATCGCCACCCTCGACCTGCTCTCCAAGGGCCGCGTGCACTTCGGCGTCGGCAAGGGCGGCACCCAGCAGGAAGCCGGCACCTTCGGCTACGACCTGGCCACCCTGCAGCCGCAGATCGACGAAGCCATGTACCTGATCCCGAAAATGTTCGTGCAGGACGAGATCGAGCATAACGGCGACTTCGTGAAGATCCCCAAGCGCCCGATCCATCCCAAGCCCTACCAGGACCCGCACCCGCCGATGTATCTGGCCTGCACCAACACCGAGTCGCTGAAGAACGCCGGCGGCCGCGGCATGGGCGCCCTGGTGCTGGGCTTCGGCGGCCCCGAGGAAATCGCCAAGAAGGTCGCCGTCTACCACCAGGCCTGGGACAACCGCGACGCGAACAACCAGGTCGGCTTCCGCCCCAACCGCCACATCGCCGCCCTCTGCCCGGCCATCGTCCTCGACGACAACGAGCAGGCCCGCCACATCGGCATCCGCGGCCAACGCTACTTCATGGAATCGCTGGCCTACTGGTACGCCGGCGGCGAACGCCCGGACCCGGAAAAGTGGAAGGACGACACCTTCATCGACGGCAACGGCCAGGCCGTGATCAAGTCGCGCTTCGCCTCCGAGGAAGTCACCGTGGACTTCTCCGACCCGACCATGGCGATGATGAACCCCAACCATGCCTACGGCACCGTCAAGGACTGCATCGGCTACGTGCAGCGCCTGATCGACGCCGGCGCCGACGAAATCCTCTTCATCTGCCAGATGGGCACCGTGCCCCAATGGGCACAGCTCGAAACCCTGAAGAACATCGGCGAACACGTGATTCCCTACTTCCGCAAACAGAACGGACTGACCTGAGCCGCGGAGTGAGGAATGCCAAACGGGCCTTCGGGCCCGTTTGGCTTTTTCTGCCAGCAGGAAGGCGCTAGTCCGGCCAGACGATGCAGCGCCCCGGCGCGCGTTGCATGTTCTGTCGGCCCGGCCGAAACCCGGCCGAACTCACTGCCTATTGAGGGACCTTGCCGTGGAAAAGATCATCTACACCCTGTGGCGCAATCCGTCGGACAGCCTCGACGCCTTTTCCCAACGCCTGCGGGGTGGCGTTGCCGAACAACTCTTCACCTTGGGCGGCCGTGGCCTGCAGGTGAACCTGGCCGACGCCGATGTCGCCCCCGCCGCTGGGCTGCGACAGGAGAACAACCGGCCGTTGGCGGATGCGGTCGTGTCGCTCTGGGTCGACAGCGCCAACGCGCAAAGCCGTCGGCCCCTGGATGAAGTCTTGGCTGCGACCAGCAGCCGCCTGGCGGCCTACCTGGTGTGCGAGTCGGTGGCGATCCGCAATACGCGTTTCCCCGCCCACCCTGGCCAGCGCACCCACGGTTTTTCGCAGATCGCCTTCCTCAGCTGCCCACCGCGCCTGACCCGGGACGCTTGGCTGGATACCTGGCGCAACTACCACACCCAGGTAGCCATCGACACCCAGGACAACTTCCTCTACGTGCAGAACCTGGTGGTACGAGCCCTGACCCACGGCGCGGCGCCGTTGGACGCCATCGTGGAAGAAGCTTTCCCGCCGGCCGCGATGACCAACCCCATGGCCTTCTTCGACGCCGTGGGTGACGAGGAAAAGTTCCAGAAGAACCTTGCGGCCATGATGGAGAGCTGCAACCGCTTCATCGATTTCGACAAGATCGACGTGCTCCCCACCAGCCAGTACGTGCTGAAGACAGCGGCGGCGGGTTGACCCCGGGCACGAACCGGTCGTAATTCCCGTCGGGAATTTGAGTCCTCCCTGAAAGGAGGAATCAGGCTTCCTCGTCTTCCCGCACCAGCACACAGTGCAGGCCGTCATCGTCTTCGCTGCAGTCGTAGAGGTAGAACATCTGCACGTCGCCGGAGGCGGTGACTACCGCGACGAAATCACCGGCATCCGCGAGGAAGAAATCGCGGGTCGCCGGATCGGCCTGGCATTCGATCAGCGCCGTGACGAAGGACGAGGGGTCGATATCACCGAAGTAGTCTTCGTGATCCTGCTCGCTCCATTCGGCCGGGGCCTGGAAAGGCCCGGTAAACAGAACACGCGCATCACCGAGGTCTTCCTCTTCGGCGTCCAGGTCATTCTCATCGGGGCGATAGAGGGTGCAGTCCAGGGCATCGGCATGGTCGAGTACGGCCTGACGGGCGGCCAGGCGCTTTTCCGGGTCAAGGCCGGCGGCGAGGCAGATCTGGGCCCAGCTGTCTTGTTGGCTTGGGGACACGAGGTAATCCTTGTTGGTTGGGGCTGAAAGGAGTCTAGTGTCAGGCACGGCAGAGCGGCGGGCAATTCTCGATTGGGGGGCAACGTGCGCGCTTGTGCTTAGATAAGACCATCGCCCACAGGCCGAGCCCCATGATCCCCGCCGATACCCTAGTCCAGTTGCAAGACATCTTCCGTGCCCACGGCATGACCGACCCGGCGCTGCAGGATTGCCTGATGCAGGCGCTCAAGCTGCGCGACTACGACCGCGACCAGTTGATCATCCGCGCTGGCGAACGTCCCACCCACTTCTACGTCATCCTTTCCGGCGTCGCGCGCTACTACTACCTTTCCCCCGAAGGTCGGCAGTGGAACAAGACCTTCTTCCGCGAAGGCCAACTGATCGGCTCCCTCAGCGCCCACCTCAAGCAACAGCCCTGCACCTACAGCATCGCCGCTGTGGAAAAGTGTCGACTGGCCAGCCTGCCGCTGGCGATGCTCAGCCAGCAGGGCGAGCGCTTCCCCCAACTGCAGCAGATGCAGGATCTGGTGACCCGCCAGATCATGTTGCGCAATGAAGACCGCGAGGCGCTGCTGCTCACCAGCAACAGCGAGCAGCGCTACCAGTGGCTGATGGAGCACGAAGCCTGGCTGCTGGATCGGGTGCCGCAGTACCAGTTGGCCAGCTATCTGGGGATGGACCCTGTGTCTTTCTCACGGGTCAAGCGCAGGCAGGACCGCTGACCCTCTCGCGTACCCGCAAACCCAGGGCCTCGGCACGCTCCACACAGAAGTCGTGCTGCTCGGCAGGGACATCCGTCAGCGTTATCCACAGACGGCCATCAGCGTCTTGCACGACCTCGCAGCCCAGCGTCGGGCAGCGACTGGCGACCCGCTCGCGATAGACGCAGGCCGCCGCCAATTCCCGCAGACGCTGCTTGAATATCTTGCCCACCACGGTCACCGGCAGCGCTTCCACCTGGAACACCCGCTTCGGGCAGGCCGGACGTTCGGCGATATGGTCGAACGCGAACTGCTGCAACTCATCGCTGCTTGCCGTCTGCCCCTGGCGCAGTTGCACGTAGACCACCGGCAACTCGCCTGCATACTCGTCCGGCATGCCCACGGCGGCAGCCATGGACACCGCCGGGTGGCTTTCCAGGCAACTTTCGATCAGCGCCGGGTCGATATTGTGGCCACTGCGGATGATCAGGTCCTTGGCACGCCCGGTAATGAACAGGTTGCCCTGCTCGTCCAGATGCCCGAGGTCGCCACTGCGCAGCCAGCCCTCCTCCAGGGATGGAGTGTCCTGCCCCAGGTAGCCGGCGAATACCGTGGGCCCGCGAACGCAGATTTCCCCGCCGTCGATTTTCACCTCGATGGGCCGCGCCACATGTCCGGCACTCCCTGGAATCGCCGGATTGGCCAGGTTGGGCAAGGCGATCACCCCGGTGCATTCAGTCATGCCATAGGCCTGGTAGAGCTCCAGCCCGGTTACCGCCTTCACCTTTTCGCACAGGGCCGCCGGTACGGGTGCACCGCCGGAGAGCATGAAGCGCAGGCTGCCGATGTCGCGTCCGTCGATGGGCACTTCGAGCATGGCCGCAACCGAGGTGGGTATGCCGCCACTCAGGGTGATGCCGTAGTGCTCTACCAACCGCCAGTGCTGGCGGATCACCTCTGGATTGCGGAAACCACCCAGGGTCGGCAGCAGCATGCGCAGCCCGCTGGCCAGGCCGCCAAGGCTGTTCACCAGGGCGCCGGCCACATGGAAGATCGGCAGGCCATTCAGTGCCACATCCTTCGGGCCGGCGTCCATGCAAGCGCGATAGGCACAGGCTGCCGCCACCTGGTTGGCATGGGTCTGCCGGGCCAGCTTGGGCAGGCCGGTAGTGCCGCCGGTGTGGAAGTAAGCCGCACTATCCTCCGGCCGAGGGAGTAGCGCAGGCTCCAGCACAGCGTCGCTGTAACCCTCGAGCAACGCGTCATAGAAGAACTCGCCGCCCTGCGTCAGCACCGATATGCACTTCGGCTTGTTCGGTAAGCGCACGGAGGCGCCCAGGGCCTTCTGCCACAGGTCGGAACCCGCCACCGGGCCGAGGGCCACCACCAGGTCGGTGCCGGCCTTCTCCATCAAGCTGACCAGAGCGTCTTCATTCAGCAATGGGTTGATCGGGTTGGCGATGCCGATACTGGCCGCCGCCCAGAGCAGGCACTGGCTCTGGGCAATGTTCGGCAGCAACAGGGTGATCACCGGTTTGCGCGTTCCCGCCAGCGCCAGCAACAACCGCGCGCTGCGGTTGAGCTGGGCGAAGAACGCCGCGTAGCTCAGGTTCTGCTCACCGATCTCCGCTCCCAGGCTGTGGATAAAGGTCAGGGCCGTTCGCTCCGGGTGGCACGACGCCGAGGCCTGCAACAGTTCGTAGACGGTGGTGGGAGCTTGGCTAGGCATGGCGGCCTCCTGGACCTGCGCGTTGTTGTGCGCCGATTGTTGGGGGCCGATGCAGCGGTGGCATTAACAAATGTTAAGAAGGCGGATGCGGCTTAGAAGCGTTCCAGTTGCATTTCCCGCAGCCGGCTCAGGGTGCGACGGAAGGGGAACTCCAGGTAGCCGTCGGTGTAGAGGCGGTTCATGGCCACGGCGGCTTCCATGTAGAGCGGCACACGACGGTCGTAGCACTCGTCCACAAGGGCAATGAAGCGGCGCACACCATCGTCATGTACGGACAGCTGCGGCAGCTCCCGATCGCCAGCGGCCACTCGCTCAGCGCCATCTTCGGTGCCACGTGCAATGCGCCCTTCGCGGCGGGCGGCGCTGAGGTTGGGCACCTCTCCCAGGAGAATCGCCTGGAAGCGGTCGCACAATGCGATGAAGTCCAGCGCGGCGAGTGGCTGCTGGCAAAGGTCTTCGTAGCGGAACCAGACCGCCGTCGCACATCGGCGCACGACCGGCACCGGAAGATGGCCCAACTCCACGGCAGCGCTGGAACTGCCCTGGCCCACCGCCAGCCGCTCGAACACCTCAGCCAGGGCGCTGGGTCGACCGGGCTCGGCCACCCAGTAGCGCTGATGAACCGCACCGGGGTGCAACCGATGGTCCTGATCGCCATCCACCGCTACGACCTGCATGTGCCGCTCGATGGCCTCGATGGCTGGAAGAAAGCGCTCGCGGTTGAAGCCGTCGGCATAAAGCTGCTGCGGGGGCTGGTTGGAGGTGGCGACCATGGCCACGCCTTCCTCGAACATCGCCCGCAACAGGCGACCGAGCAGCATGGCGTCGCCGATGTCATTGACGAACAGCTCATCGAAACACAGCACCCGTACATCCCGACCCAGCTCACGCGCCAACGCCTGGAGCGGGTCCGGTGTGCCGGTGAGCTGGAACAGACGCTGGTGAACCCAGCGCATGAAGTGATGGAAATGCTGGCGCCGCGCCGGAACCTTGAGACTCTGATGGAAGCGGTCCATAAGCCAGGTCTTGCCGCGCCCGACTGGCCCCCAGAGGTAGACGCCGGTCACTTCTCCGGCGCGATGCAGCGCCTCATGGCAGGCCTGCAGACAGTCGACGGCATGGCGCTGGGCGGCATCCGGCTGGAAACCGTCTTGCTCCAGGGCGTGGCAGTAGGCGGCAAGGGGGGAGTCGAAAGTCATGGCGCCGCATTGTGGCGGTTGCAGGCGCCATGGGGAAGGTCCGTCGGTTGGCGCAGAGCGCAGCGAAGCCCAACGCATCCAGCCTTGGATACTTCCGCGTGCCGGAAACAACCCTCACGCCCGGCCCCTCTCCCGGTGGGAGAGGGGCGCAAAGCACTCAGAACTGCTCCAGCGCCAGCAGGTCGGCCAGGGTCTGGCGACGGCGAATCAGGCGGGCCTCGTCGCCGTCCACCAGTACCTCCGGCAGCAGCGGACGGCTGTTGTAGTTGGACGACATGGACGCACCGTAGGCACCGGTGTCGTGGATCAGCAACAAATCGCCGACCTGCGCAGCCGGCAGCTCGCGCGGGGCTACCAGACCGCCGTCGTGCTGGGTGAAGACGTCACCGGACTCGCACAGCGGGCCGGCGACCACTGTCGGGCGGCTGGGAGCGTTGACCGGATTGCCGGCATCGTCCAACAGGGTCATGGCGTGGAAGCTGCCGTACATGGACGGGCGCATCAGGTCGTTGAAGCCGGCGTCCACCAGGATGAAGTGGTTATTGCCGACATCCTTGGTGGCCCGTACTTCGCTCAGCAGGCAGCCGGACTCAGCGACCAGGAAGCGGCCCGGTTCCAGCTCCAGGCGCACCGGATGCTTGACGATACCTTCGATCTCGCGACGAGCCTGGTTCCACAATTCGGCATAGCGCGGGATATCCACCACTGGATCGCCATCGCGATAGGGGATCGACAGGCCGCCGCCGGCGGAGATGGCTTCCAGGTCGCAACCCAGGTCACGCACCGCGCCGACCATCGCACCGCAGACTTCTTCCAGGTGGCTGTAATCCACGCCCGAACCGATGTGCATGTGCAGGCCCACCAACACCAGGCCGTAGTCGCGGATCACCGCCATCGCCGCATCCAGTTGGCTGTGCCAGATGCCGTGCTTGCTGTTTTCGCCGCCGGTGTTGGTCTTCTGGCTGTGGCCATGACCGAAACCGGGGTTGATGCGCAGCCAGACACGGTGGCCAGGGCTTGCCTGGCCCAGCTGGGTGAGCATGTCGATGGAGCCGACGTTGACCTCGATGCCCAGCTCCACGGCGCGGGCCAGGGTCGGGCGGTCAAGCAGGTCGCAGGTCAGCACCACGCCAGCCGGTTCACCCTTGGGCGAATAGCCGGCCAGCAGCGCGCGCTCGATCTCGCCGAGAGACACCGCGTCCACCTGCACGCCTTCCTCGCGCATCAGGCGCAGGATGCTCAGGTTGGAGCAGGCCTTCTGGGCAAAACGGATCACATCAAAGCCCTTGAGCTGGGCGATGCGCTCACGGATCACCGCAGCGTCATAGCACCACAGCGGGGTGCCGTGTTCACGGGCAAGGTTGGCGAGGGTGGCGGCGGGAATATTCGGGCGCATGGCGGCCTCCTGGGAAGGAATAGCGCCATGATGTCGAGGTCGATCAATTCAATAAAATACCAATTTTTGCTTATACCATTCATTATTGATATGCACAGTCACCTGCTCCCGAGCGCCCCATGGACCTTTCCATTCGCCATATCGAAGTCTTCCGCGCGGTAATGACCGCTGGCAGCGTAACCGGCGCCGCGCGCCTGCTGTTCACCTCGCAGCCCACAGTCAGTCGCGAGCTGGCGCGCTTCGAGCACTTGCTGGGCTTCCGCCTGTTCGACCGTGAGGCCGGCCGCCTGGCGCCCACCGCCCAGGGCCTGGCACTGTTCGATGAAGTGCAACGTTCCTACGCCGGCCTGGAACGCATCGTCGGTGCCGCCCAGGCCATCCGCCGATTCGACCAGGGCCAACTGGCCATCACTGGCCTGCCGGTGTTCGCCCAAACCCTGCTTCCCGGATTCTGCCAGGCCTTCCTCGAACGCCATCCCGGCGTGCGACTGGCCATCAGCGCCCAGGAGTCGCCGTTACTGGAAGAGTCCCTCAGCGGCCAGCGACATGATCTTGGGCTTTCGGAAACCGACATCCTGCCGCGCGGAACCCGAGGTTCGACGCTGTTCGCTGGGGATATGGTCTGCGTGCTGCCTGAAGGCCACGAACTGTTGGCGCGACCCGAGCTGGAGTTGGCGGACTTCCATGGGCAACCCTTCATCAGTCTGGCCGGCCTGGACATCTATCGGCAGAGCCTGGACGCCCACTTCCTTGCCGCCGGGGTGGAACGCCGGATGGTGGTGGAGACCAGCACCGCCGCCTCGGTTTGCGCCATGGTCCGCCAGGGCCTGGGGCTGGCCATCGTCAACCCGCTGAGCGCCCTGGACGAAGCGGGCCGGGGCCTGCAGATGCGGCGCCTGCGAACGTCCATTCCCTTCCGTGTGCAGCTGATCCGCCCCGAGTACCGGCCCTCCTCCGTGCTGGTGGATACCGCCACTGAGATACTCCACGAGCAGGCGCAAAGCCTGATCAGTGCACTGGAAGCACGGCTGCACCGCACAGACTGAACGACGCCCTGCCACTTACCCTGGCCAGGCTGACGCACAATAGACACCCGCACCGAGCTCGACACGACGAGGCAGGCACAGAATGAAGTCACCCGGCGGCATGTTGCTGACAGCAATCGAGCTGGACCGCGCCAGCGCCATTCCCCTCTACCGCCAGCTCTACCTGCAAGTGCGCAAGCAGATCCTCAGCGGCCGGCTACCGGGCGGCACACGACTGCCCTCCACCCGCACGCTATGCAAGGAGCTGGAGCTGTCGCGGATCACCATCCTCAACGCGTTCGACCAACTGACTGCCGAAGGTTTCCTGGCGCCACGCACCGGTGCCGGCACCTATGTAGGCGACGAATGGGAACGCCGTGATGCCGCTTCCGATGGCCCGCGCAAGCCACCGCGCCTGTCGAGCCTGAGTCAGTCCGTACACTCCCTGCGCAGCGAACATTTCGGCGGGGTGTCCTATGCCACCTGGGCGCCTGAGTGCCCGACCTCCTTCTTGCCCAGTCACCCGGCCTACGATGCCTTTCCCCTGCCGGTGTGGAAGCGCCTGATGAACCGTCACCTCCGCCATCCCACCAAGGCGCTGCTCGGCTACGGCGAACTGAAAGGCCTGCAGCGCCTGCGCGAAGCCATCGTCGAATACGTCTTCGACGCGCGCGGAATAGAGTGCAGCGTGGACCAGGTCGTGGTGGTATCCGGCGCCCAGCAGGCCTTCAACCTGCTCAGCATGCTGTTGCTCGACCCGCAGGACGGCGTGTGGATGGAAGACCCAGGCCACATCGCCGCGCGTATCGCCTTCCAGGCCCAGGGCTGCCGGCTGGTTCCGCTGCGCATCGACGATCAGGGTCTGGACGTGCAGCAAGGCCTGCGCGAATGTCCGGACGCCCGCCTCGCGTTCACCACGCCTTCGCGCCAGCACCCGCTCGGCACCACGATGAGCTATGCCCGACGCCTGGAACTGATCGAGTGGGCCGGCCGTGGCCATGGCTGGATAGTGGAGGACGACTGCGACAGCGAATTCCGCTATGTCGGTCGTCCGCTACCGGCGCTGTTCGCCATGGATCAATGGCAGAAGGTCATCTACGTCGGCACCTTCAGCAAGGTGCTTTACCCCTCGCTGCGCCTGGGCTACGTGATCCTGCCCGAGGCCCTGGTGGAGCCCTTCTGTGCCATCCGCGCGGTGATGGACCGCAGCCCCTCCACCCTGCACCAGGCCACCACCGCAGATTTCATCGTCGAGGGGCACTTCCTCGGTCACATCCGCCGCATGCGAACGCTCTACCGGGCACGCCAGGAACGGCTGCTCGAGCAATTGCAGCGCCACCTGGGTGGTTTCATGCGGGTCGACCCCGTGGAAGCGGGCCTGCACCTGATCGGCTGGCTCGACGAAGCCGAGGACGACAACGCCGTCGCACAAGGGCTGGCCGGGCAGCAGATCTACACCTATGGCCTGGGCGACTACTGCATCAAGCGCTACCTGCCTCCGGGTTTGCTGATTGGCTTTGCCGGTACCCCCGAGGAACAGGCCGTCGAGAAAGTCGAGGCTCTGGCAAGGGCCCTGGCGAATCTCGGCTATCGCCTGTAGCGGCGCCCACCCAAAGTGGTCATAACAATTAAAAAATAATGGCTATATCGATAGCGCCATTCCGGAGAGATAAAGGCAACGCCGGCCAACCCGGCACCTTTTTCAGGAATGACAAGAATGAACGCTATCCAAGCACGCTTTGCCGCGCTGCTGCGCCAGAACGCCAGCAGTGAAGCCCCGCCTCCGGCCCTGACGCCCGACCTCGCCGCCCGCCTGCTGGCACGCCTCGAAAGCCTCCGCCTGTTCGCCCACGGCTACCCGCTTCTGACTAACCTCACCCACGGCCGCCTCAAGCCCGAAGACCTACTGGACTTCGCCTACCGCCATGAACTGCAGGGCCTGAGCCTGCACCTGCTGGACGGTGAAGAGAACAGCCTGTCGCAGATGAGCCCCACCCAGCTCCGCGCCTTCGCCGACAAGGCGCGCGCCCTGGGCCTGGACGTGCACCTGGAGATCAGCAGCACGCGCCGCGAAGACGTCGACCAGGTGGTAGGCGTCGCCCAGGCGATAGGCACCCGCAACATCCGCGTCTACTCGCGCTACGAGGGTCACCTCTCGCGTGTCATGGCGCTGATCGAGGCAGACCTCCAGTACATCGGCCAACTGGCAAACCAGCACGACCTGCACTTCGACTTCGAGCAGCACGAGGAACTCAAGAGCGGCGAGATTGCGCAACTGCTGCGTCAAGCCGGCAACCCGCGCCTGAACGCGCTGTTCGACTTCGGCAACATGATCAACGCCTGCGAGCAACCGCTACCGGCGCTTCAGGCGCTTTCCCCATACATCCGCCAGGTACACCTCAAGGGCGTGCGAATCGTCCCCGAACAGAACGGCTTCGGCCATTACGGCGTCCTCCACGGCAGCCGCGAAGATGACCTGCCTGGCGCACGGATGCTGTTCGAACTGCTGATGCTCGGCGAACACGCCCCCCAGGTGATCGCCTTCATCCTGGAGCAGGAGAACCACTACATCGCCCCGTCGTTCCGTCAATCGGACGAGGCGGAAGATCCCTTCATCCCCTACCGCGAGATGAGCGAAACCCTTCTGCCGCCCGGCTACACGGCCGACCGCATGATGGCCGACGAGCACCGTTGGGCGAACAACCAGATCCGGCATGTCCGCGGGCTGCTCACCGAGTTGCGCGTGCTGGCCGAACTCACGCTGACCGAGACTGGCCAATCCTGCGCCTGACCCGCCGCCAGCAATTCACCCCTTGATACTGTGGAGAACAAAAATGACAGCACAGGCTAAGGCCAAGTGGCTCAGATTCCTGATCCTCGTCCTCGGCGGCGGGACCATCTACAAGCTCGCCAACCTGAAAGACGCCTTCTACGTGCCCATGCAGGAACACATGGGCCTGAGCCACACCGAGATCGGTACCCTGCTCAGCGCGAACGCCATCATCGCTACCGCCCTGTTCGTGGTCGGCGGCTTCCTGGCGGACCGCTTCGACACCCGCAAACTGATACCCCTGGGCCTGATCGGCACCGGCGCGCTGGGCCTTTACCTGGCAACCTTCCCCGGCTACAGCCAGTTGTTGATCGTGTTCAGCCTGTTCGCCATCTGCGCCGACTGCATCTATTGGCCCGCCTTGCTCAAGGCCATTCGCAACCTGGGCGACGATACCGAGCAGGGACGGATGTTCGGTTTCCTGGAAGGCGGCCGGGGTGTGGTCGATACCCTGGTGGCCTTCTCCGCCCTGGGCGTGTTCGTCGCCATGGGCTCGGGCGAAGCCGGCCTGAAATCGGCCATTCTGTTCTATTCGGTGATCGATATCGGCGCGGGCCTGCTCACCTGGTTCCTGCTCAAGGAAAGCAAGCGAGGCCCTGCCAGCACTGAAACCATCGGTCTGGCCGGCCTGCTGGAAGCGGTACGCGTACCGGGCATCTGGCTGGTCAGCCTCAACGTGTTCATGGTCTACATCGTCTATTGCGGCCTGACCTACTTCATCCCGTACCTGAAGGACATGTACCACTTGCCGGTCGCGCTGGTCGGTGCCTACGGGATCATCAACCAGTACTTCCTCAAGGTGCTCGGCGGTCCGGCTGGCGGTTTCATGGCGGACAAGGGCTTCCAGAGCCCGAGCCGCTACCTGAAGTGGGCATTCCTGGCGCTACTGCCGGTCATGGCAGTGATCCTGACGATTCCCACAGGGGAAAGCTTCATCTACGCCGGGATGGCGGCCACCCTCTCGTTCGCGCTGATCGTCTTCACCATGCGCGGCGTGTTCTGGGCGCCCATGAGCGAGGTCGGCATTCCCTCGCGCATCACCGGCTCTGCCTTCGGTATCGGCTGCCTGATCGGCTACGCACCGGGTATGTTCGCGTACGTCATCTACGGCGCCATCCTCGACCACTACCCAGGGGAACAGGGTTACACCTACGTGTTCGGGCTGATGAGCGTGCTGGCGGTAATCGGCTTCATGGTCTCCAGCCTGCTGCACCGCGCAGTGCGCAAGCGCGGCGATACCCTGCCGGAGGCAATGGCAGCCGAGGCCTGAAGCCGTTCCACCCCGGCCAGAAACGAAGAAGCCAGCCCCGGGGGCTGGCTTCTTCAATTGAGCAGGGTGCGCTAGCGGCTGTGGGCCAGAGCCCCCGCCGGCACCTTGCCGCTGGAGCCGGTTTCCAGCCAGCGGCGCATGCGCGTCGCGTCGGCCATGTGGGTGTACCTGCCGTAGGCATCCAGCAGCACCATGGCCACCGGGCGCTGATTCATGCGGGTCAGCATCACCAGACAATGGCCGGCGTCATTGGTGAAGCCGGTCTTGGTCAGCTGGATACTCCAGTTCGGCTTGCGCACCAGGCCGTTGGTGTTGCGGAACCCCAGGCTGTAGCGCGGCTTGACGAAGGTGACGGTCTTGCTCTCGGTGGTGCTGAGCTGCGTCATCAGCGGGAACTTGCGGGTTTCCTTCAGCAGCACCACCAGGTCGTTGGCGGTGGATACGTTCAGCGGCGACAGGCCGGTAGGTTCGACATAGCGCGTACTCGTCATTCCCAGCGCGCGCGCCTTGGTATTCATCGCGGCGATAAAGGCTCGGTAACCACCCGGGTAGTGGTGGGCCAGGGTCGAAGTGGCGCGGTTTTCCGAAGACATCAGGGCGATGTGCAGCAATTCGCGGCGGCTCAGCTGGCTGCCCAGGCGCACCCGCGAATAGACCCCGCGCATTTCGCGGTTGTCGCGAATGGTGACGGTCAGCACTTCGTCCAGCGGTTGCCTGGACTCCAGCACCACCACTGCAACCATCAACTTGGTCACCGACGCGATCGGCATCACGCGGGTCGGATTGCGTGCATAGAGCACCTTGCCGCTGTTGAGGTCCACCAGCGCGGCACTGCGTGACGACAGTTGCAGCTTGGCCGGGTCACGTGCCGGTAAGGACTGTTCCTGGGCGTGGGCTGGCGAACCTGCAAGAACGAACAGGCAGGAACCCAGGACGAACAGTTTGGCGATCGAACTGCGAATTTTCACGATGCGTCCAGTAACGTAAGTAAAGAAGAAAAGAGGAAATGAAATGTAGGACCGATACTGGTCAAGTATAGGAATGAAGGCACCAAAGCACTCAGCGCCTTCCGTCGATGGGGCGCGATTTTGCGCCTTTGGTCGAATGTCCGCCAGAGGGAGCGCGTGGGCGAACTTCGCCACGAGGATCAGCGAATCGAGGCGCCGCGCTCAGCCAGCAACTGGCGCAACAGGGATCGATGGCAGCGCGCCTCGTTTTCGCAGTAGCAGCCCACTGCGAAGTCGCTGCCATGGGACAGGGCTGCCAGCAGGTCAAGCACCCGCGCGCCCTCCCCACCTTCCATTTCAGCGCGGTAACGCTTAGCGAAGCGCGCCCAGTCGGCGTCGCTTTCGACGGCCTTGCCCTCGGCCATCAGCTCGGCGCTGGGGGCCAGCAGCGGCAACCAGGTGTCGTAGTAGTCGCGGCTGGCGAACTCGGCCCTGGGCACACCGCGCGGTGGCCGCCGGACCGTGCCGATGCGCACCCCCTCCCCCGCGGCCCGTGGCGTACCCAGCCGGACGATGCTGATGCTCATCGCTCCGCCTCCTCAGCGACTGCTACTGGGCAGTTCGCGAAAATCCTCGGTCTTGTCCATGGCCTGGAGCGCCGCCAGCAGACCGGCCGGCGGGATGGTCAGCTTGCGTTGCTCCAGGTCGAACCAGCCAACAGTGGACGTCACCCGTGCCGCCAGCGTACCCCTGCGGAAGAACGCGTTGCGCAGCAACATCCGGCTGCCATCCGTCGACAAGCCGGCGGAGCTCATGGTGATGTCCAGTTCGTCGAGCAGGTGGAATTCGCGGAAGTATTCGATCTCGTCCTTCATCACCACCGGGCCCAGGCGCAGGCGGCGGAACTCGGACATGGGAAAGCCATGATCGGCGAAATACATCATGCGTACATCGGCGGACTTATCGAGGTAGGCGGTGTTACGCATGTGGGAGTTGAAATCCATGTCGCCCCAACCAGCGATAAGGGTCTTCTGGTACATGGAGGGTCTCCGCAGCAAGAAGAGTGGGAAGCCAACATTATGGCCAATGTCCCGCTTTGCAACACTGGCGCGCCAGGCAGTCCCCCCGGCCCAGGTGCAGGACCTGCGCAACGAACGCGCCGTGCTACCACGGCGCCGTCTTAGTCCCCTCGGACGATGCCCCACCACGCCGCCAATGCGAGTGTCCCCGCACCTGTATCGAAGCAGGCCGCATCAGGAGGATCCCCACATGTCCGCGGCATCGCACAAGCAAGCGCTCTACGCATTCGTCTGCCGCTTTGCACAACCGGTGGATCAACGGCGCCAGCAGGCCCTGGCCCGTCTGTTCAGCCCGGACGCCGTGCCGGAGGGACCCGGTTTCAGTTTCAACGGCAAGACCGTGCGAATCACCGGCCAGAGCCTGGCCATCGAAGGCGGCAACGAACTGTGCCGCAATCCCCGCCTGGACGACCCGGTGGTGACCCTGCATGGCGCGGTCGCCCTGCAGGATGCCCTGGCCGGCCAGGCCAGCATGAGGAGTCCTGAATGAAACGCGTGGAAGACAAGGTGGTCCTGATCACAGGTGCCGCCAGCGGAGTCGGCAAGGCAGACGCCCTGCTGCTGGCCGCCGAAGGCGCCCGTGTGGTGCTGGCGGACATCGACCGCGAGGGTGGCCAGGCCCTGGCCGCCGAGATCGGCGCCAACGCCCTGTTCGTCGATCTGGATGTCGCCGAAGAAGAGCACTGGCAGCGCGCCATCACCCAAACCCTGGAGCGCTATGGCCGTCTGGACGTGCTGGTCAACAACGCCGCCATCTGCCCCCTGGGTAGCATCGAGCAAGCCAGCCTGCAGCAGTGGCGCAACGTACTGCGGGTGAACGCCGACGGCTACTTCCTCGGCTGCAAGTACGCCATCGAGGCGATGAAGCAGAATGCCAGCGGCGGCTCGATCATTATGATGTCCTCGATTGCCGCCCTCGGCGGCCTGCCCCCCATGTGCGCCTACAGCGCTTCCAAGGGCGCGGTCACCGCGCTGACTCGCAGCGTGGCGGTGCACTGCAAGAGCAGCGGCTATCGCATCCGCTGCAACTCGATCCACCCAGATGGCATCTGGACACCCATGACCCAGGCCCTGGTACCCGGCCTCGATCCCGTGGCACTGGGTATCGCCGACAACCCCATGGCGCGCATGTGCATGCCCGAGGATGTGGCCAACCTGGTGCTGTTCCTCGCCTCGGACGAATCGCGCTTCGTCAACGGCGCCGAGCTACGCATCGACAACGCGCAACTGATCTCCGGAATCGCCGCCGGAGCCACCCATCCATGAAGGAATCAACCTCGATGAACATGTTGCAAGGCAAGGTGGCGCTGGTCACCGGTGGCGGCCAGGGTGTCGGCCAGGGCATCGCCTACGCGCTCGCGGCCGAAGGTGCCCGGGTGGCCATCGCCGGCCGCACCCTCGCCACCCTGGAAGAAACCTGCGCGGAGATCCGTCGCCGTGGCGGCCAGGCCCTGGCGGTGGAATGCGACGTGATGAGCCAGGCGGACATAGACCGCTGCGTCGCGAAGGTGGTGGAGGCCTTCGGTGGTCTGAACATCCTGGTCAACAACGCGCACATCGTGCCGCTGGGCCGCATCCTCGACGTCAGTGACGAAGCCTTCATGCTGGGAATCGACTCCGGACCAATGGCCACCCTGCGCCTGATGCGCGCCTGCTACCCGCACCTCAAGGGCGATGGCGCGGTGGTCAACCTGGCCTCCGCCGCCGCCGTGCGCTGGGACGCCTCCGGTTACGGCCACTACGCCGCGACCAAGGAAGCGATCCGCTCGCTCAGCCGTGGCGCTGCCTGCGAATGGGGCGTGGACGGCATTCGCGTCAACGTCATCGCCCCCCACGCCCTGTCACCCGGGCTGCGCGGCTGGATTGAAGCCAACCCGGAAGAGGCCGAGGCCTACTTCAGCAGCATTCCGTTGCGCCGGGTCGGCGACTGCGAACAGGATATCGGCCGCACTGTGGCCTTCCTCGTCAGCGACAACGCCCGCTACCTGACCGGTGCCACCATTCCGCTGGATGGCGGCCAGGCTTACTGGGGCTAAGAGAGGCGAAGGTCATGCACAGAACGAGGCCCGCGATTGCGGGCCTCTTTCCTTGTGCCATCGGCCGATTAGATGACCCGCGCAGGGTGCTGCGTGCGGGGCGAGCCGAGCATCTCGCGGTAGGACGGCGGCTGGCGGCCTTCGGCCTCGCTGATGCCATAGCCCAGGGCCAGCTCCGCGGTGACCAGGGTCTGCCCGCTCAGTGCCTGGAGGTTCGGGTCGTTCAGCAGCGCGTGGATGACCCGGCCGTTGAACTCCGGAGTTTCCGCCATGGCCATGAAGGCCTCGTACTGCTCGGCGCGTTCGGCGCCGGCGATGGCGGTACGCTCGGTACGCTGCGGCCCCAGCCAGAGCGACAGCGCGGCGACGCCCGAGCCTTCCAGGTCCACGGCCATGTCCGCGGCGAATTTGTCGCAGCCCGCCTTCTGCGCCCCATAGGCGGGCCCGTGCATGTAGCAGCCGGCACCGTAGGAAGACACGAAGGCGATCAGCCCCCGGCCGTTGCGCACCAGCAGCGGCGCCGCGTGGTAGCTCGCGACATAGGCCGAGCGCAGGCCGACGTCGAGTATGTCCACCATCTCCAGGGGCTTCTGCCAGAAGGGACCGGGATCGATCAGATTCTCGTGGAGGAAGGCGGCGTTGTTCACCAGCAGGTCGAGACGCCCCTGCTCGCGCTCGACGCGGGCGAAGAGTTCGCGCACCTGCGCATCGTCACGGTGATCGCAGGGCACCGCGATGCCCTTGCCGCCGGCGCGGGTGACGGCCTCGGCGGTGTCCGCCAGGCTGCCCGGCAGGGTCTGGCCGCGCAGCTGGCTGTTGCTCTGGGTGGCCGAACGGCCGCTCAGGTAGACGGTCATGCCTGCCGCGCCCAAGGCGATGGCGATGCCCTTGCCGACGCCACGACTGGCGCCGGTCACCACGGCAACGGGAGTGTTGTTCGCGTTCATACGAGGGTTCCTTGCTGCAGTCAGCCAAAGCTGGTGGTTCAGAGGTTGAAGCCGTTTCCTGCGATTTCCAGGACGGGCTCAGGCCTGGCGCGCGATGGGGACCGCTTGCGGCGGGTCCTGCTCGGCGCTGTGAATGTGGTTGGCCGCCAGGAAGCCGAAGACCATCGCCGGACCAATGGTCGAGCCGGCACCGGGGTAGGTCCGGCCCATCATCGAGGCGGCGCTGTTGCCAATGGCGTAGAGCCCGTCAATGGGTGTGCGGTCCTCGCGCAGCACGCGGGCATGCACGTCGGTGAGCAGGCCGCCCTTGGTGCCGATGTCACCGGCATCCACCTTGACCGCGTAGAACGGCGCCTTCAGCAGCGGCGCCAGGCAGGGGTTGGGGGTCACCGTCGGGTCGCCGTAGTAGCGGTCAAAGAGTGAATCGCCCTTGTGGAAGTCGAGGTCCTTGCCCGCCTCGGCCATCGGGTTAAAGCGGTCGATGGTGCGCAGCAGGCCTATAGCGTCGATTCCGGTCTTTTCCGCCAGTTCGTGCAGGCTGTCCGCCTTGTGGAAGTAGCTGTGAAGGTGCCTGGGCAAGCGGCTGTCGGGCATGGCGTAGCCGGGCAGCAGCGCACCACAGGGGTACTTGCGGCGGAACTCGGCATCGAAGACCAGCCAGCAAGGCACGCTGGTAGCCCCCTCGCGGTTGTTCTCGTACATGGCGTAGACGATGTCGGTGTAGGGCGCCGCTTCGTTGACGAAGCGCTGACCCGCCGAATTCACCATGACGCAGCCAGGCAGGGTGCGCTCGACGAACAGTGCACGCTGCTTCTCCTCGCCCTCGACATGCGTGGTCGGCGCCCACCAGCTGTGGTCCATCAGCGCGGTGGCGGCACCCAGCGCCTGGCCGGCGCGGATGGCATCGCCCGTGTTGTAGGGTGGCGTGGCACTCCAGTCGCTGCGTGAGGGTTGCGCGTGGTACCGGCTGCGCATGACCTGGTTGCGCTCAAAGCCACCGGCGCCCAGCACCACCCCGTGCTGGGCGCGAACCCGCAGGAGACGGCCGGCGCGAACCAACTCGGCACCCACTACCCGCCCCTCTTCCTCGATCAGGCGCTCCAGCCGGCAGTCCAGCCACACCGGCACCTGGCGATCGAGCAGGGAACAGCGCAACGCGGCGACCAGGGCATTGCCCAGGGTGAGGAAACGGTCGCGCCTGGAACGCAGACGGCCCGGCAGGTCGCGCCAATAGCGCCAGAAGATCTTCAGGGTCAGGCCGAACCAGCCCGGACCGCGACAAAGCAACACCTGGGCCTCCTTCATGGTCATGCCCATGCGGCCCATCATCAGGGTGCCGGGAGACGGCTCGCGCATGCGGGCAAATTCGTCTCCCAGTTCTCGGGCGTCGAAGGGCAACGGGTCCATGGAGCGGAAGCCGGGCTTGCCGCCGGGCACTTCCGGGTAGTAGTCGGCATAACGCGGCTGGGCCTCGAAGCGCACGCGGGAGCGCTCTTCGAGGTAGCGCACCACCAAGTGGCCCTTCTCCACATAGGCCTCGATGCGACCGTCGTCGATTTCACCGTGGGTCACCGCGCGGATGTAGGCAATGGCTTCCTCGGCCGAGTCCTGCCCACCCAGGGCCTCGATGCGGTGGTTGCAGGGAATCCAGATACCGCCGCCGGAAATGGCGGAAGTGCCGCCGTAGCGGTCGCTCTTCTCCACCACCAGCACCTTCGAACCAAGGTCATGGGCACGCAGCGCAGCGGTCATGGCACCGGCTCCCGAACCCACCACCAATACGTCGCAACTGTCATCCCACTGCGGGCTGTTCGCGCTCATCGGGTTACTCCCTTGTTGTTCTGTTTGCGCAATCCAGCCGGATTCTCGGCAGCCCACCTGGCGCCAACATCGTCCGTTGGGACTAGCGGCCACGGGACTGCGAATCGCACAAGCCGCTTAGTCTTTTCGGACGATGTTGCCCCGCATCGGTGACCACATAGTCAGGCCGCCACACTCAACTCAACCTTGGGCCTGGCAAACCGAGCTGTGCCCAGCCAAGCCGAGAGCGACAACATGATAAGAACAAAAAAAGGCCACTCCCTTCAGCCGCTTCACCTTGCGATCCGTACTGTTTTCGTGGGTCTGGCGCTCAGCCACGCAGGGCTGAGCCACGCGCTGGCGTTCCAGCCCAACGATGATCTGAAGATTTCCTGGGACACCACCCTCACCTACGCACTGGCTTGGCGCACCGAGTCGCGGGACCACGCGCTGTCCAACGGCTCCCCGAATCCGGCCATCGCCAACATCGACGACGGCAACAACGCCTTTGACAAGGGCAGCCTGATCACCAACCGCGCCAGCTTCCTCACCGAGGCCAACTTCAACTGGCGCCAAGACTTCGGTCTGTTCATGCGCGCCAGCGGCTTCTACGACGACGTCTACAACCGCAGCAATGACAACGGCACCGGCACCTCCAACTGCTTCGCCGGTGGCGGTTGCTCCAAGGCCAATCACTTCCCTCAGGACACCATCGACCAGCACGGCAAGGACATCCGTCTGCTCGACTCCTATGTGTACGGTGCCTGGGACATGGGCGGCCACGACCTCAACCTGCGGGTGGGTGACCAGGTCGTGAGCTGGGGCGAGAGCCTGTTCATCGCCAACGGCATCTCCTCGGCCATGAGCCCGGCCGATGGCACCAAGGTGAACACTCCCGGCGTCGAGGTGAAGGAAATCTTCCTGCCGGTGGGCCAGGTGTTCGGCCAGGTCAGCGTCACCGACAACCTCGGCCTGCAGGCGTACTACCAGTACGAATGGGAGAAAACCGAGATCGACGGCGTCGGTAGCTTCTTCTCGGTCACCGACCAGATGGACGAAGGCGGTTTCACCGATGCCTTCGGCATGACCCGTCGCCTGAAGGACGACAAACCCGGTGACAGCGGCCAGTACGGCCTGGCCATGACCTATGTGGCCGAGTCGCTGAACAACACCGAGTTCGGCCTCTACTACGTGCGCTTCCACGACAAGGCGCCAACGCTCGACTTCCTCACCAACTGGAACACCGGCAACTACCAGGTCCGCTACTTCGACGACATCGACCTCTACGGCGCGAGCTTCTCCACCGTACTCGGCGAAACCAACGTCAGCGGCGAAGTGAGCTATCGCGACGGCCAGCCCGTACTGGTGGATACCGGCCTGACCCCGCACGCGGTGCGCGCCAAGACCATGCAGGCGCAGGTGTCCTTCATCCACGCGTTCGGCAACCTGCCGATTGCCGACAACACCACCCTGACCGGCGAGGTTGGCTACAACGAGGTGCTCGACAACGACCGCGCACCCAGCTTCAACGTTTTCGTTCCAGACGGCGTGGGCGGCTTCTTCCCGATGACCACCAACAACACCGACAAGCTCTACAACGACAAGAGCGCCTGGGGCTACACCCTCAACCTGTCGCTGGACTACCTGAACCTCTTCGAAGGCTGGGACCTGACCATCCCGCTGATCTACAGCCAGTCCCTCGGCGGCAACTCTTCCCTGGCCGGCAGCTTCGGCATGGGTGAAGGCGACGATCGCCTCGGCATCGGCACCACCTGGCGCTACCTCAACAACTTCACCATCGAGGCCCGCTACAACGCCTTCCTGGGTGATGCCGGCGACACCCCTCTGGCCGACCGAGACAACTTCGGTCTCAGCGCCAAATACAGCTTCTGATCCACCGCAGCAGGAGAGACGAGATGCAAGCGCAGAACAAAAAACCGCTCCTCATCGCCCTCTTCGCCGCCAGCCTGGCCAGCACTTCGGTGCTGGCCAAGGTCAGCCCCGAAGAAGCCGCCCGCCTGGGCCAGGACCTGACACCCATGGGTGCCGAGATGGCCGGCAACGCCGATGGCAGCATTCCGGCGTGGAGCGGCAAATGGCTGGGCGCCCCGCCCCATGTGAAGTACGACGGAACCGGCAACAAGCGCCCCGATCCCTATGCCGACGAGAAGCCGCTATTCACCATCACCGCAGCCAACGTCGAGCAGTACAAGGACAAGCTTTCCGACGGCCAGTTGGCCCTGTTCAAGCGCTACCCGGACACCTACCGGATAGTGGTCTACCCCAGCCATCGCGACTTCCGCTTCTCGCCCGTGGTGGAAGCCAACATCAAATACAACGCCCTCAACGCCGAGCTGGTGAGTGATGGCAACGGCGTGGCCAACGCTTTCGGCGGTTCTCCCTTCCCCATTCCGAAAAACGGCTACGAGTTGATGTGGAACCAGAACCTGCCGGCTCGCGCCTGGAAGGAAGAGGCCACCTACCAGATGGCCCTGGTGCTGGCCAACAACAGTCGGGTGGAAGAGAAGGTCGGCTACCAGATCCTCTCCCTCTGGGATGACCCCAAGGGCTCGGTCGGCAATTTCGACGGTACCCAGGCCTGCGCCATGATCAGCACCCAGGAGCCGGCACGGAAGAAGGGCGAGATCATCCTCAGCTGCGACTTCACCGACCCGCTGGCCAAGCCCCGCCAGGCCTGGCAGTACCTGCCCGGCAACCGCCGTGTGCGCCGTGCGCCCACTGTCGGCTACGACACGCCCTACGGCGCCGGCGGCTTCCGTGTGATGGACGAGGACCGCCTGTTCAACGGATCCCCCGACCGCTACGACTGGAAACTGGTGGGCAAGAAGGAGTTGTACATCCCCTACAACAACTACGCCCTGGACGACCCGGATATGCCCGCCAGCGAGCTGACCTCCGGTACCGGCCACATCAACCCCGACAAGGTGCGCTTCGAACTGCACCGCGTCTGGGTGTTGGAAGCCACCCTCAAGCCCGGCAAGCGCCACGTCTACGGCAAGCGCGTGTTCTACCTCGACGAGGACAGCTGGGCCGCCGCCCTGGGCGACAACTACGACGGCAAGGGGCAACTCTGGCGCACCAATACCCAGACCTCGGTCTACGCCTATGAGATTCAGGCCTTCCACGCCCGCGTCGCGATTTACCAGGACCTGATCGCCGGCTCCTACCTGGCTGACCGTCTGGTCAACGGCCTGGCCCCGGCCCGACTGAACGACGCCGCTTTCGACGCCAGCTACTTCACCGCCGGCAACCTCCGCAAGCTGGGCAAATAGCCCAAGCGCCGCCCTGGTACCCGCCCGCGCAAGGCGGCGGGGCCAGGGCTTTCCCTGGACCCCTCACGGAAACCTTGAACATGTTCTCGAGATACCCCTCGCCCCTGCTGGGCGCCCTGCTTGCCGCCAGCATCGCCAGCGCTCCCGCCCTGGCCAAAGTCAGTCCCGAAGAAGCCGCGCGCCTGGGCCAGGAACTGACCCCCACCGGCGCCGAGAAAGCCGGCAACGCTGACGGCAGCATTCCCGCCTGGAGCGGCAAGTGGCGCGGCGCACCGCCGCAAGTCCAGTTCGCTGGCAGCGGCAACAAACACCCCGATCCCTATGCCGGCGAGAAGCCGCTGTTCGTCATCACTGCCGAGAACATGGCGCAGTATGCCGACCAGTTGTCCGACGGCCAGAAGGCGCTGTTCCAGCGCTATCCACAGAGTTTCACGATGCCGATCTACCCCAGCCACCGGGACTTCCGGTATGGCCAGTGGGTGGAAGATGCCATCAAGCAGAACGCGCTCAACGCCGAGCTGGTCAACGATGGCAACGGCGTGGCCAATGCCTACGGCGGTGCCCCCTTCCCCATCCCGAAAAACGGCTACGAGCTGATGTGGAACCATAACCTCCACACCGTGGCCTGGAAGGAGGACGCCACCTACAAGATGGCGCTGACCCTGGCCAACGGTAATCGCCAGTTCGAGCTGGTGAACTACAAGATCCTCTCGCCCTGGACCGACCCTAGCGGCAACGCGGAGGCCTTCAACGGCATCCAGGCGCACTTCATGATCACCACCATGGAGCCCACCCGCAAGCGCGGCGAGATCTTCCTCGGCAACGAGTTTACCGACCCACTGGCCCAGCCGCGCCAGAGCTGGCAGTACCTGCCCGGCAACCGTCGCGTGCGCCGTGCCCCCACCGTGGCCTACGACACGCCGTACGGCGCCGGCGGCTTCCGCGTGATGGACGAGGACCGCCTGTTCAACGGCGCACCCGACCGCTACGACTGGAAGCTGGTGGGCAAGAAGGAGCTGTACATCCCCTACAACAACTACCGGCTCGACGACCCGTCGGTGAAGCTCGACCAGTTGCTGGCCACCAGCGGCCACATCAATCCCGAGTACATGCGCTACGAGAAGCACCGCGTCTGGGTGCTGGAAGCCAACCTCAAGCCCGGCAAGCGTCACGTCTACGGCAAGCGCGTGATGTACCTGGACGAAGACACCTGGGCCGCCGCCCTGGCTGACAACTACGACGGCAAGGGCCAGCTCTGGCGAACCAACATGCAGGCCTCGATCTACGCCTACGAGCTGCAAGGCTTCCACGCCCGCGTCGCCGTCTACCACGACCTGATCGCCGGCTCCTACCTGGCCGACCGCCTGATCAACGACCAGGACGCCCCGAAGCTCAACGCCAGTGACTTCGACTCCAGCAACTTCACCGTCGCGAGCCTGCGCAAGCAGGGCCGCTGATCCCGAGCATGCCGCGAAGCGGGCGCCGCAATGGCCCCGCTTCCTGGTAGCAGTTGCAACAGCCACCTCGAAAACCTGAAACAAATTGACCATAAGGTCAGCTTCCCTGACCAACCCCACCTCACGAGGAAACAACAATGAAAAAGCTGTTGAGCGTCGGCATCAGCCTGACCGCCCTTGGCCTGTCACTGCAGGCCAACGCCCTTAACATCCTCCTGACCAATGATGACGGCTGCCGAGCACCGGGCATCGATGCCGTCTACCAGGCACTGATCGCAGCCGGTCACCAGGTGACACTGGTGGGCCCGCAGAACGACAGCAGCGGCATCGGCGCCGCCAGCGTGGTAGTGCCCGGCCAGGTCGTCGCCATCACCCAACTCGCCCAGGACAAGTACTGTGTCGGTGCCCCTGCGGGTTACACACCGCCGGCCGGCAAGACATCGGCCATCGGCACACCGGTGGATGCGGTGAACGTCGGCCTCGACCTGCTGCTGAAGGACAGCCGCCCGGACCTGGTGGTTTCCGGCACCAACTTCGGTGACAACGTCGGCCCGCTGACGCAGATGTCGGGCACCGTCAACGCTGCTGTTCGCGCCATGTTCAAGGGCGTGCCGGCGGTGGCCGTATCCACCGCCATCGACCTGCAGTTGATCGCCCAGGACCAGCAGGCCGGCTACCTCAAGACCCTCAATGCCATGGACGACACTGCGCGCTTCGCCGTCCGCGTGATCAACCGTGCCGCCGCCATCGGCGCCGAAGCCAAGCGCCTGTGCCAGAAGAGCCACGGCAAGGCCAAGGCTTACTGCGAAACCAACGTGATCGGCCTGCCGGGCATCACAGGGCTGAACATCAACTACCCGGCTCTGGAAGCTGGCCAGGTGACGGGCGTGGCCTTTGCGCCCATCGGCGATTGGGGCAGCGTGGTCTTCGCCCCGCAGCAGGGTGCCGACGGTGTGGTACGGATGAACCTCGTCGCCCCGTCGGCGCCGACCGCCGAACAGAAACAGGGCGACGCCTACCAGCTATCGCTGGGCAAGGCAGTGATCACCCCGATCGACGGCAACTACACCGCCTCGCCACTGGTGCAAGCCCAGGCGAAGCTGATGCTGCATGGCGTCAAGCCTTGAGGTGTGGGTAGGTGAAGGAGAAGCCCCCGGTTGGGGGCTTTTTTGTGGCAACGATTCCGCTCGGTTTTCTGAGAGGTGCAGACGCTGCCGCACTGCTCCTGCTGCGCCTCCTGGCTAAACCCCATATCCCCCATCCACCGCCAGCACCTGCCCGGTGGTGTACCCCGCACGGCTGGAGGCAAGGAAGGCCACGGCTTCGGCCACTTCCTCAGCCTGGCCCCAGCGCTTGAGGCAGAGCTTGGCCTGCACGGCATCTCGCCACTGTTCATCGAAGGTGCCGTCAGCCCAGAGGCGATGGAAGATGCCGGCATCGATCACTCCGATGGCCACGCTGTTGGCGCGGATACCGAAACGCCCCTCCTCCTTGGCGATGCCTTGGATCAGCGACTCGATGGCCGCCTTGGGCGCCACCGACAGCACGTCGCCCTCCGGCCAGCGGAACAGCCCGGCCGAGCTGATGTGCACGATGGAACCGCCGTTGTGGGCGCGCATGTGCGGCAACACGCCGAGCACGAGGTTGAGGAAACCGTTGAGGTCGGCATCGATCACCCGCTTCCATTGCGCCAGGTTCAGTTCGCTGATCCTCGGCTGGGCAATGTCCGAGCCCGATGCCACCACCAGGGTATGGATACGCCGTCCTTCCGTGAGCTGCTGCAGGCTGGCGGTGACGGAAGCTTCGTCGCCGAGGGTCAGTTGCAGCGCTTGTGCATGGCGCCCGCGATCACGCACTGCGGCCACCACAGCTTCGGCGCGTGCGGCATTGCGGTGATAGGTGAGCACGACATCGCTTCCGGCCTCGGCCAGGCGCTCGCAGATTGCCTGGCCCATGCCACCGCTGCCGCCCACTATCAGGGCGACGCCGTCGGGGAATGCTTCACGCGTCATGAGTGTTCCTTCTTGTTGTGGGATGAACTCGGAGATAAAGGCTGCTGGATGCGTTGCACGCAGCTGCATGGCCCGCAGGTTCTTGGCTCGAGGGTAAATCTCCCGCAACAGCTAACGCAGGCATCGAAAATTCATTGGCTATGTCTGCGTTAGCTGTTGCTAGACGGCAACCGGTGAACCTGGACGCCTGTAGGAGCCAGCTTGCTGGCGAAAATGTCCGCGTTCGCTAGCAAGCTAGCTCCTACAAGGGATTCCGGGACCTTCAACACTTTACGCAGACATAGCCAATTCATTCGCCCCTAACGGAAGACTGCAGGCCGGTTAAGCACACAGCGAATTCCACCCGGGAGCCCCATGCTGGCGACGCACTGGTTGCAGTGGGTGCAGGCACTGCGCCAGGTCGAGCCTTGACGCTGCAGGTTCTGCGGCAAGTGCGGGTCATTGAGCAAGGCGCGCCCAAGGGCGAGAAAGTCGAAGCCTTCCTCCACCGCCCGCGCCATGCCTTCGCCGCTGGACACGCCGCCGAGGTACACCAGCGGCATCCTCACGGTGCGCCGCATCTGCCGGGCCAATTCGAGGAAGTACAGCTCCTCGAAGGGCAGGTCGGGGAAGCTGGCGCCGCCAAACCACTTCATGGCGGTGCGCTGCAGTGGGTTCCTTTCCAGCGGCACCATCTGCGCCAACGGGCTCGCACCCCGGAAGAGGAACATCGGCGTGCGGCTGACCAGCCCACCGCTCATGACGATGGCGTCCAGCCCCGCCTCTTCCAGCAGGCGCGCGGCCTGGCAGGCTTCTTCGATCTGTAGGCCACCGGCAAAGCCATCGCTGAGATTGAGCTTGGCCAGAATCGGGAAATCGCGCCCCACCGCCCCCCGCACCGCCGCCAGCACCTGCAGTGGTAGGCGCATGCGGTTCTCCAGCATGCCGCCGTAGGAATCGCGACGCTTGTTCAGGGCCGGCGAGATGAACTGGCTGAGCAGGTAGCCATGCCCCATGTGGATTTCGATGGCATCGAAGCCCGCGTCGCGGACAAGGCTGGCCGCCGCGGCGTACTCAGCGACCGTGCGGCCAATTTCGGCGATGCTCATGGCACCGCCGAATGGAATGCCGGAGAACAGGCCGTACTGGTTAATGCAGGCGCTTGGGCCGCGCGGCCGTGGCATGTTGAGCGGACGATTGCGGCTGAAGTAGCCGCAATGGGCAAGCTGGGCGGATATGGCGCCCCCCTCGGCATGCACCGCCGACGTCAGGCGCTGCAGCTGCGGGAAAATGCCGGCGTGCATCCACATCTGGTCGGGAAAGGTCAGGCCGTCGGGCGAGACACCGCAGTAGGCAACGGTGGTCAGACCGACGCCGCCGCGAGCCATGGTCGCGTGATGCTCGATCAGGTCGTCACCGGGAACCCCGCCGGGGCACATGCCTTCGAAGGTGGCCGTCTTGATCAGTCGGTTGCGCAACTGAAGGCCGGCCAGCCGAGCCGGCTGTAGCAGGCTGTCGAGGTGCGGGTTCATGCCTGCTCCCGATCGAAGGGGACGAATTCGGCGACTTCCAGCTCGAAGCCGGACACCGCCTTGTAGTTCACCGCGAAGCTCAGCAGGCGCATCTTGCGAACGCCGACGTCCCGCAGGATCTGCGCACCGATCCCCAGCGTGCGCTGCGGAAAGCTTGGTGGGCGGGGCTTGTGCGCGCCCTGCTGGAGCTGCTCGATCAAGGCGGCCGGCGTTTCCTGCTGGGCCAGCAGCACCACGACGCCGGCGCCTTCCTGCGCCACCTTCGCCAGGGAGCGTTCGAGGTTCCACTGGTCGGGATGGCTGTCCAACAGGTCGCGCAGGGTTTCCGCAGCCTGCACCCGCACCAGCGTCGGCCGGTCGCGGCGGACTTCACCACGTACAAGGGCCAGGTGCAGTTGTCCCTGGTAGTCATCCAGGTAGGTGACGACGCGGAACTCGCCGTGACGGGTCTGGATCGGGTACTCGCCCGAACGGCGGATGGTGCCCTCGTGGAGGATGCGGTAGTGGATCAGGTCGGCCACGCTGCCCAGCGGCAGGCCATGCCGTTGCGCGAAGTCGCGCAGGACCTGGCCGCGTGCGGGTTCGCCCTCTTCATCGAGGATGCCGACCAGCACCGCGGCGGGCATCAGTCCGGCCAGGCGTGCCAGGTCGCAGGCGGCCTCGACATGGCCGGCGCGCTGCATCACCCCGCCGGGTTGCGCACGCAGGGGGAAGATGTGACCCGGCTGTACCAGGTCGGTCGCGGTGCTGGTCGGGTCAACGGCCACCGCGATGGTGTGGGCGCGGTCGGCCGCGGAGATGCCGGTGGAAACTCCGCTGCGAGCCTCGATGGAAAGGGTAAAGCCCATGCCATGACGGGCCCGCGAGTTGGGCACCATGAGTTCCAGGCCGAGGGCCTGGCAGCGCTCTTCGGTCAGGGCCAGGCAGATCAGCCCACGCGCTTCGCGGGCCATGAAGTTGACGGCGGCGGCATCGGCGTGACCGGCAGCGATCACCAGCGAACCTTCGCCATCCCCCTCGTCGTCGGTGACCACCAGCATGGTGCCGCTGGCCATGGCCTCGATCAGTCGTTGCGGGCTGTCCATGGAGTGCCCCTTCAGTTCAGCGCGTGGCGCAGGTCGGCGGCGGCGGATTCCAGCACAGCCTGGGCGCCAGAGACGAACGCAGCCATGCTGATGAAGCCGTGGATCATGCCTGCGCAGCGCTCCAGCCGGGTCTTCACGCCAGCCTGTTCGAGGCGTCGGGCGAACGCCTCGCCCTCATCGCGCAGCGGGTCGTACTCGGCACTGAACACCGTGGTCGGAGGCAGGCCCGCCAGATCCTCGGCACGCAGCGGCGAGGCCAGGGCATCGTCGCCCTGCTCGCGGCGTGGCAGGTACTGCCGCCAGAACCATTGCATCTGTTCACGGGTGAGGAAGTAGCCTTCGGCGAACTCGTGCTGGGAAGCGCTCTCGCAACGGGCGTCAGTGGCCGGGTAGAACAGGCACTGCGAGGCGATGCGCGGACCCTTGCGGATCTGCGCCAGGCGGCTCACGGCGATGGCCAGGTTGGCTCCGGCGCTGTCACCGGCAAGGGCCAGGCGGCTGGCGTCGAAGCCCAGTTCACGGGCCCGCTCCACCAGGTCGCAGGTGGCGCGGTAGCAATCATGTGGGGCGGCCGGGAAACGATGCTCCGGGGCCAGCCGGTAGCCCACCGAGACCACCACGGCGCCGGTCAGGCGGGCCAGGCTGCGGCAGAGGTTGTCGTGGGTATCGAGATTGCCGATGACAAAGCCACCGCCGTGGAAGAACACCAGCAAGGGCAGGTCATCACGGTCTTCCGGGCGATAGAGGCGCGCGTCCAGTTCGCCTTCGGCGCCGGCCAAGCGCAGGTTGCGCACCTCGAACAGGCGCTCGCCGGGCATGGGCGGCATCAGGTTGTCGGAGAACTGGCGGTACTGAACCGGGTCGAGTTGGCTGTAGTCCGGCTGCGGCATGCCGCTGAATTGCTGGAGCACGGCGGCGATCTGGGGGTCGAGGGACATGCTGGATATCCTTAGGCGTCGGCCATCTGGAAGACCGGATTGGTCTCGTCGAGGATGCTGGACAGGCGCCGTTCCAGCGCCGGTTTGAAATTCTTGTGGGGTAGCAGCCAGAAGCGCCCGGCCTCGAGGCCGGCAAATACTTCGCGGGCCAGTTCGCGCGGGTCCATGCCCTGGCGGATGCTGCTGTCGAGCAGCTCGTCGAGCTGTTGCGTGGCGGCGGCACCAGCCTCGTTGGAAGCCATGATGTCGCTGGCCACCGGCCCCGGGCAGAGCACGGCCACCGCCACCTGGGACTGGAGCATGGCCAGTTCGTAGTGCAGGGTCTCGGAGAGCGCCACCACCGCCTGCTTGCTGACGGTGTAGGGGCCGAGCATGGGGCTGCAGATCAGTCCGGCGAGGGACGCGGTGTTGACCACCCGGGCCGGGCGCTGCTGGCCGAGCAACAGCGGCACGAAACTGCGGACACCGTTGATCACACCGCCCAGGTTGATGGCCAGCAGACGCTGCCACTGGGCGCTGTCGATTTCCCAACTGAAGCCGGTCTGCATTACGCCGGCGTTGTTGAATAGCAGGTCGACGCCGCCAAAGCGCTGGACGGCGAGATCACGCAGGGCATCCACCTGCTGCGAGTCAGCAACGTCGACCACCAGGCTGGCGACCTCCACGCCCTGCCCTTGCAGCGTTTCGGCCAGGGCTGTCAGGCGCTCACCGCTCACGTCGCTCAACACCAGGCGCAGGCCACGCGCGCCGGCTTCCTCCGCCAGACCACGGCCAATGCCACCGGCCGCTCCGGTGATCACCGCCACCTGGCCCCGTTCGATTCGCATGGCTGATTCCCCTTCCTATTGTTGTAGTGCTCGCCAGTAGAGCCGCTTCAGCACGGCCGGCCATCGTCCGTGCGGACGAGGGTACGGTCAGCTGGCGACCTGCAGCACCTGCTTGCGCCGCGCCCGCCCCTGCTGGAGACGTTCGTGGGCACCGGCCACCTCGGCCAGGGGCAACAGGTCGATGGCCGGCGGACGCACCCGTCCGGCGGCCAGCAGGCTGGCGATGCGCCCCAGCAGCTCTCCGCTGGGCATGCGGCTATAGGCCATCGCCGTGCGGAGCCCGCGCTGGGCCGCCGCGGCATGGTCGGGGCCGGCATCCCCCGGCGCCAGGGTGAGGATGGCGACCAGGATGCCGCCCGGCTGCAACAAGTCGAGACCATTGGGCAGGCTGCCGCCGCCGATGCAATCGAGCACCAGGTCAACGCCGTCCGGCGCCCATTGGCGCAGGGCCTTGTGGATATCTCCGGTGCGGTAGTCGATGGTGCATTCGGCACCCTGGGCCCGCGCCTGACGGGCATTGTCCGCACCGCAGGTGGTGGCGATGCGCGCTCCGGCGCAACGGGCGAACTGGATGGCAAAACCGCCCACCGCGCTGCCGCCGCCGTGGATCAGCACAGTCTGCCCGGGGACCAGGCCACCTTCGTCGAACAAGCCGGTCCAGGCCGCCAAGGCCGGGGTAGGAACCGCCGCTGCGGCAGCGAAGTCGAGGTTGTCCGGCATGGGCACCAGCGCCGCACGGGACACGCAGGCGTATTCGGCGTAGGAGCCCCACTTGCCGGCACCGACATCGCTCTGGGCGAACACGCGGATGCCGAGGGGCAGGTCGTCGACACCCTCGCCCAGGGCTTCGACCGTGCCGGCCAGATCGAAGCCGAGCACAAAGGGGAAACGATAGGTGAGGAAGGCCCCGAGGTAGCCCTCGCGGCATTTCCAGTCCGCCGGATTGACCCCGGCGCAGACCACCCGGACAAGGACTTCGCCGGGGCCGGGTTGTGGGCGGTCGACTTCCTTCATTTGCAAAACCTCGGCTCCACCAAGGCGTTCGATGACCACTGCGCGCATGCGAGTCTCCCGGTCAGTTATCTGGATTTGAGGCAGACCGGCCGAGCAGGCTGGTCTGCAAGGGGCAGAAGGCATGGGCGATGGCGTCCACCGTCCAGTCCGGGCAGTCGGGGTCGAACCAGCGGTCCACCCAGGCCCAGTGATAGGGGTGAATGAGGTACTCGCCCAGCAGGTCGTCGACACAGGCGAATTCCTGCTGCCAGACATGGGTCCAGCGCCCCGGCGTCGACACCCGGGCCAGTTGCCAGTTGCGGATGCCGCTGATGTACAAGGGCATACGCAGCAGGTCCTGCTCCAGGGCCGCGTGCTGCTCGACCGTCGCCTGCGGGCGAACCCGCAGCAGTAAGGTGCGCCAGATGCCACCCGCCAGGCCCGGCTCGCGCAAGCCACCGCCAATGCGCCGGTACGCCACGCGCTCAACGCTGGCGATGCCGTGGAGCTGGCCAAGCAGGTCATCCAGGTTTGACGGCGCCGTATCGGCAAACTGCAGGTCGAGGGTGCAATCGGCGGCCCCCCAACTGCCGGGCAGGTTGCGGCCAAAACCGAAATGCAGAAGACCAGGCACAGCCTGGAGGCGCTCACGCAATCGGTCTTCGAACTCCACGGGGTCAACGCCGCCGGACAGGTTCAGCTGCAGCGATTCACTCGACATCGGGCGCCTCCAGGGGTTGGTCCGCCGATCCGAGCACATGGCGGCGACGGCAACTGCCGCCCTCCTCCACCAGGTCCCAGAAGGCACGTACCTCGGCGCCTGCGGCGCTGCGCATGGCGTAGTAAGCCGGGACGTCGGCCACGCGCCAGAGCAGCCAAAGGGTATTGGGCTGCCCCGGCACCACGACCGGCGGCGACACCCAACGCTGTTCCAGGGTCAGGCCCCGACCGGTGCAGGCCGGCAGGTAGAGCCTGTCCAGCGCCTCCAGCACCTGAGCGACGCGCCCGGCGACGAGCGGAATCTCATCGAGTATGTGGATCACCTTCGGGCGCCCCTGATTGTTGTTCTGCCGCGCAGTAAAACCGGGGGACAGTCCGCGGCCATCGTCCGATCAGACGATGCCGGGAATTGCTGGCACCGCAGAATCCGGTCAGTGCATGTGCTGCAGCGGCTCTCCGAAGCCGGATGCGGCCCACGAGAACCCTGATGGGAGAACAAGAAGATGAGTACCCTGCACCGAATCGAAACCAAGCAACTGGAACCGCGTTTCGCCCGTGGCTGGCATTGCCTGGGGCTGGCCGGGCAGTACCGCGATGGCAAGGCCCACCGCCTGGATGCTTTCGGCACCCGCCTGGTGGCCTTCGCCGGGGAGGATGGGCAGATCCGCATCCTCGATGGTTACTGCCCGCACATGGGCGCCGACCTGAGCCAGGGCTGCGTCGACGGCGACGCCATTCGCTGCCCCTTCCATGAGTGGCGCTGGCGCGCCGACGGCGTGTGCGACGACATTCCCTACGCCAAGCGCATTCCGCCCCGCGCGAAGATCAAGTCGTGGCCGGTACTGGAACAGAACCAGCTGCTGTTCGTCTGGAACGACCCCGAGGGCAACCCGCCCATTGCCGAGCAGGCCATTCCCCGAATCGACGAATGCTTCAGCGACGAATGGGCCGACTGGGAAGTGGCCGAACTGAAGATCGACACCAACTGCCGTGAGCTGATCGACAACGTGTCCGACATGGCGCACTTCGATTCCGTACACGGCACCGACCTCAACCACTTCAGCAACACCTTCGAAGGCCACAAGGCGGTGCAGGTGATGCGCGGCAGCAGCGCCCGGTTGTCCGGCGACAGTGAGTTGACCACGGTCGCTACCTACTACGGCCCGGCCTACCAGATCACGGAGATGACCGGCGCTATGGACGGCGTGCTTATCCACTCAATCCTGCTCAACTGCCACGTGCCCATCGACCTGAACAGCTTCACGCTGCGCTACGGCGTGCTGGTGAAGAAGGTTCCCGGCCTGACCGAAGAGCAGAACCGCGAGATGGCCCAGGCATACGTGAAACAGGCACAGGACGCTTTCTACGAGGACGTGGCCATCTGGCACAGCAAGACCCGCGTGGACAACCCGCTGCTGTGCGATGGCGATGGTCCGGTCTATCAGCTGCGCAAGTGGTACGACCAGTTCTACACCGATGTCGCCGAACTGCCCGCCAGCATCAAGGAGCCGCGCTCCTTCGTCGTACTGGATGAAACCGAAACCGCCTGAGTCCGGACTGGCCCGATCGTCTCCCGATCAGCGGGGGACGATCCAGCTTGATGAACCATCCCATAAGCCGGTAAGAAGCTCCCTACAAAAATAAGAAGCGGTTCAGATATGGCACACACTCTCTTGCTCGACGAATTCAGTGAGATGCTCGGCAACCTCTACCAGGGGCCATTGGAAGACGTCCCGTGGGCGACCTTCCTCAATCAATTGAACCTGTATCTGCACAGCAAGTACGTCACCTTTATCCTGCGTCCTCCAAGCGAACATGCCGAAGGCCTGATGGTGAACACCACCGGCAGCTCTTCAGAAGTAACGGCCTCCTACAACAAACATTTCTTCGCCCTCGACCCTTTCGTCGACCTGCCTAACCGCCAGGTGGTTACCAGTGGCGAGTTCCTCTCGCGCCAGGAGTGGGTGGAGTCGGAGTTCTACAAGAGCTTCCTGGAACCCGTTGGGGTGTTTCATATCCTCGGTGCAGACATCCGTACCTGTGACGGCGCCCAGTGCCGCATTCGCATCAGCCGCGGCCCGGAGGAGCCTGACTTCACCGACGACGACAAGGCCCTGGTGGCGCGGTTCATTCCGCACCTGGAGCGCTCGATCAAGATTCATATGCAGCTCAACCGAATCGAGACCGAGCGCAACCTCTACGCCGGCGCCGTGGATCAGTTGGCGGTAGGCACCATCATCCTCGACGAAGACGGCAAGGTGCTGCAGACCAACCGCGTTGCCGAGCGCCTGCTGCAGGACAAGGACGGCCTCAAGCTGGTCAATGACGGCCTGCAGGTGGGCAACCCGCGCGACACTCAGGAGTTCCGCCGGCTGGTGAAGCAGGCCCTGCAGTCGCAGAAGAACAACCTGCCTTCGGTGGTGGAGGCGCTACGGGTCCAGCGGCCATCGGGCAAGACGGACCTGGGCATCATCGTGCGCTCAGTACCGCTGTCGGCCTGGAACGAGGGCAAGCAGTGCCCCTCGGTGGTGATTTTCATCAGCGACCCGGAGCAGGAGTCCAGCGCACCCCAGGAGATCGTCAAGGCGCTGTTCGACCTGACCCCGGCGGAGGCGCAGCTGGCCATGCTTCTGGCTAACGGCCTGACCCTGGATGAAGCCTCCGACGCCCTCGGCATCAGCCGCAACACCGCGCGGGCGCATCTGCGCTCGACCTTCTCCAAGACCGGGGTCACACGGCAGACCATGCTGGTGCGGTTGATTTTGCGAAGTGTGGCGACACTGGGTTGAGCCCGCCGAGATGGGATCACCGGGTGGATAGAACGCGCTGTCCACCTTGCGGGACGGTCCCGCCGACCCGCGCCGTGCTAGTCCATCCAGACGATGCCCCAACACCCAATGCGCGCGACGCTCTGCCTGATCACGCCACGGGAGCCCGCCATGCGCAGCTTGCCCACCATCCTGAAGACCGAACTCCTGGCCAAGAGCGACTGGTTCCAGATCGAAGCTCTGCACCTTGAGTTCAGCAACGGCCAGCAGCGGGTCTATGAGCGCCTGCGTGGCTCCGGCTACCAGTCGGTGATCGTGGTGGCACAACCCGATCCCGACCATGTCCTGCTGGTGCGCGAGTACGCAGTAGGGGTCGAGCAACGAGTCCTGGGTCTGCCCAAGGGCGGCGTCGAAGGTGACGAAAGCCCGGAGCAGGCCGCCACTCGCGAACTCATGGAGGAGGTCGGCCTGCGTGCCAACCGCGTGCAGGAACTGGGCTTGCTGACCCTGGCTCCCGGCCACCTGTGCCACAGCTGCCGCGTGGTATTGGCCGAAGACCTCCAGCCCTGTGCAGCTGAAGGTGATGAACCGGAACCCCTGGAGGTCGTGCGCGTACCGGTATCGAAGCTGCCGGCCCTGGTGGCTTCGGGAGAGCTGCAGGAAGCACGCGCCATTGCTGCGTTGTTCATGGCACTTAGTCGGCCAATCCGACATCTAGTCCATTCGGACGAGGCGGCCTGTCGCAGCGGTTCCTAGTCTTGCCCCAAACAACATGTCCCTCCTGTGTAGAGGAATGACCATGAAAACAAGAAAAAAGCTGTACCTCGCCCTTGTCCTCTGTGCCTTCGGCGCCGCCTACACCACCATGATCATGCGGCCCTTGCCGCCGACGCTAGCTGCCACGCAATACTGCCCGCCCGCCTACCCCAGCTGTTTCATGCCAGTTCCAACCATTGGAACGATGCTGCCCTGAACAGGCCCCGTCAGCTCTGAGCCACACAGGGCGGCCAACCCGCTCGACGCCCCGCGACCGGATGCCGCACAGCTGCCACGGATTCTGCCGTCAGGCGCCCAATCCATGCGCCTTGCGGCCTGGCGCCCTGTTCCGAATCATCTGATATGGTTTTTGCCGGCTGATCTGAATCTGTTTTGCCCATCAGTGCCTTCCTATAGTCCGTCTCGCCGTAACAGCCTGATGGGCACTTATCATGAGCGAGAGAATCCCGGCGCAGGTCATTGAGGTAGCTCCCTCCCTGCCGCCCGCCGCAAGCAAACCCCTTTCCGCCTCCAACGGACCTGTCCACACCCGCCGCTTCACCGGTTTCTACCGCGACCTGCGCCGCCTTGGCGCGGGGCTCCTGTGCGTGCTGTTCTTCGGCACGCTGTGGCTCGACTGGGATGGCCGCCAAGCGGTGCTCTGGAGCCTGGAGCAAAGCAAGTTCTACATCTTCGGCGCCACCTTCTGGCCCCAGGACTTCATTCTGCTGTCTGGGCTGTTGATCATCTGCGCCTTCGGCCTGTTCTTCATCACGGTGTTCGCCGGTCGCGTCTGGTGCGGCTACACCTGCCCGCAGAGCGTCTGGACCTGGATTTTCATGTGGTGCGAGCAAGTCACAGAGGGCGACCGCAACCAGCGCATCAAGTTGTCCGCCGCGCCCTGGAGCTTCAACAAGCTCCTGCGGCGCACGGTCAAGCACAGCCTCTGGCTGGCGATCAGCCTGGTCACGGCCATCACCTTCGTCGGCTACTTCACCCCGGTGCGCGAACTGGTGGCCAACCTGGTCACCTGGGAGATCGGCGGCACCGCACTGTTCTGGGTGATCTTCTTCACCGCCGCCACCTATATAAATGCAGGCTGGATGCGCGAGCAGGTGTGCATCCATATGTGCCCTTACGCCCGCTTCCAGAGCGTGATGTTCGACAAGGACACGCTGATCGTCTCCTACGACGCCACCCGCGGCGAATCCCGCGGCCCACGCAAGAAGGGCAGTGACCCGAAGGCCCAGGGCCTGGGCGACTGCATCGACTGCCAGATGTGTGTACAGGTCTGCCCCACCGGAATCGACATCCGCGATGGACTGCAGATCGCCTGCATCGGTTGCGCGGCCTGCATCGATGCCTGCGACTCGATCATGGACCACATGGGGTACGCCCGTGGCCTGGTGGGCTACAGCTCGGAACGCGCGCTGGAAGGCGGCAAGACCCGGCTGCTGCGCCCGCGCCTGATCGGCTATGCCGTCGCCCTGCTGCTGATGATCATCGCCCTGGCCTGGATGGGCGCTACCCGTTCGCAGCTGTCGGTGGATGTGATCAAGGACCGCGGCATGTTCCGCGAGAATGCCGCCGGCGAGATCGAGAACATCTACAACCTCAAGCTGATCAACAAGACCCAGCGGGAACAGCGTTACGTGGTGGAACTTGAGGAGGTCCCGGGCTTCCGCCTGCAGGGCGAGCACGAGGTGAACATCGGCGCAGGCGAGATCGTGTCGCTGCCAGTCTCGGTGGCACTGACCGACGACAGCGGCCCCGCCGGCTCGCGTCCACTGCGCTTCGTAGTGCGCAGCCTGGATGAACCGGGCACCGTGGCCAGCGCCAGCAGCACCTTCGTCAGTCCGAGGCGCTGACGCATGGCCCGGGATCATGGCGGCGAACGCGCCGAGCGCTTAGAGTTGGGCACCAACTGGCCGCTGCCCAACCAGGAAAAGATGAAGCGCTACGAGAAATTCGCTGACGACATCGCCGAACTGATCCGCACCGAAGTCCTGGCCCCTGGGCAGAAAGTACCCTCAGTGCGCCACGCCAGCCGAACCTACGGCGTGAGCGCATCCACGGTGTTCCAGGCCTACTACTTGCTGGAAAGCCGCGGGCTGATCATGGCCCGCGCGCGCTCCGGCTACTTCGTCTGCGAACACGTGCGCCGGCCGCTGCCGGAGCCGCAACCAGGCCCACGGGAAGCGGCTACCACGGAAGTGGACGTCAGCGAACTGGTGTTTTCGGTGCTGAGCTCCATCAAGGACCCGGACACGGTGCCCTTCGGTTCGGCCTTCCCCAGCCCTGAGCTTTTCCCTCTGCAGCGCCTGGCCCGCTCCATGGCCCACGCGGTTCGCGAGATGGACCCGCGCTCCACAGTGGCCGATATGACGCCGGGTAATCATGCCCTGCGTCGACAGATCGCCCTGCGCTACATGGTCGGCGGCCTTCCGCTGCCCATCGAGGAACTGGTGATCTGCAATGGGGCGCTGGAGGCACTCAATCTCTGCCTGCAGGTCGTGGCCCGTCCTGGCGACCTGGTGGCCATTGAGGCGCCGGCCTTCTATGCCAGCCTGCAGGTGCTGGAGCGTTTGAAGCTCAAGGCCGTGGAAATCCCCGTGCACCCGCGCGACGGCATCGACCTTCAAGTGTTGGAGGACAGCCTTGAACGGCTGCCAATCAAGGCCTGCTGGTTCATGAGCAACTTCCAGAACCCGCTGGGGGCAAGTCTCTCCGAAGACAAGAAGCGCCAACTGGCGGCCCTGCTCGCCAAGCACCAGGTGCCGATGATCGAGGACGATGTCTACGCCGAGCTGTACTTCGGCCAGCAGGCGCCCAAACCGGTGAAGGCGTACGACACCGAAGGCCTGGTGATGCACTGCAGCTCTTTTTCCAAGAGTCTGGCGCCCGGCTACCGGGTTGGCTGGGTGTCCGGTGGGCGATTCGCCGGGCAGATAGAACGGCTGAAACTGATGACCAGCATCTCCGCCTCGGTGCCGGCCCAGGCAGCCATCGCCGACTACCTGCAACACGGCGGCTACGACCGTCACCTGCGCAAGTTGCGCTACGCCCTGGAAAGCCAGCGCAACGCCATGCTGGCCGCAGTGGCCCGGCACTTCCCTGAAGAAACCCGCGTCAGCCGGCCCGAAGGGGGCTACTTCCTCTGGCTGGAATTCCCCGAGCAGGTAGATTCTCTCCGTCTGTTCCAGCTCGCCCTGGCCCAGGGCATCAGCATCGCGCCGGGGCCGATTTTTTCCGCAACACGGCGTTTCGGCCATTGTGCCCGCCTCAACTATGGTCACCCCTGGAGCAACTCCAGCGAGCAGGCGATGGAAACTCTCGGCAGGATTATCCGGTCTCTTATGGGCAATCCCTGATTCCCGAAGAATAGATATCCTTCGCGCTCATGGGATTGTTCTGTAATGGAGCTTTCCCGTTTGCTTGTTATACTTCTCAATGTTCGTTCCGGGCCTTCAGAGAAATCGACTTCTATTCCCGGAATTGTCGCAGGGTCTTTCCGTAGTGCGTAGGAAAGTCCACCGTAGTTGCGACAATCGAACTTTGTTCTACAAGAGGGCCGCAACGACGGCCTCGACCGGGCGACCGACGCTATGGGGGCCGAGACCTCTAGATCGCCTGTTCCACCTTAAGACCATTGATCAAAGAGACGGAAAAACCACGTGACGAAAGACGAACTGCGCGCCGAACTTGAGCGCCAGGCGCAACGTTACAAGGATGTATACGGCGGCGAGGTCACGACCTATGCCGCGCAAAGGGATCCTGAGCGCAAGCCTTGGCGCAAGAAACCCAGCCTGCTTGACAAGAGCTTCGAGAAAGAGCTCGAGAAGATCGAGAAAGAGCTCAGAGAGGAACCCTGACAATTTGTCGCACCCGGTCAGTTGGGGAGTCTTTCGTATAGATTTGCGACAACTTGCGTAGGGAATGCCAGGAACCGCTCGACGCCCGGGTCTGGGCGACGACCGGTTTTCTGGCATAATCGCGGCCCCTCCATGAGCCAGTCACAAAACTTTCATGTTCGATCTCTTCAGCGGGCTAGATGCCTGGCTGGTGCTGAGCCTCTGTCTCGCCCTGGCATTCGTCCTGACCTTCGAGTTCATCAACGGCTTCCATGACACCGCCAACGCGGTGGCCACTGTCATCTACACCAAGGCCATGTCGCCCTACCGGGCGGTGATCCTCTCGGGGATCTTCAACTTCCTCGGTGTGTTGCTGGGCGGCGTCGGCGTGGCATATGCCATCGTCCACCTGCTGCCAGTGGAGCTGCTGATCAACGTCAATACCGGCCATGGCCTGGCCATGGTGTTCAGCCTGCTCACCGCGGCCATCGCCTGGAACCTGGGCACCTGGTACTTCGGTATCCCGGCCTCCAGCTCGCACACCCTGATCGGTTCGATCCTTGGTGTCGGCCTGGCCAACGCACTGCTCACCGACCTGCCCCTGGGCGAAGGTGTGAACTGGGGCAAAGCCATCGATATCGGCCTGTCACTGATCTTCTCCCCGGCTGCCGGTTTCCTGGTCGCAGCCCTGCTGCTGCTGGGTCTGAAGTGGATGTACCCGTTATCGAAGATGCACAAGACGCCGGAAACCCGTAAGGAGCTGGACGAGAAGAAGCATCCGCCCTTCTGGAACCGCCTGGTCCTGGTGCTTTCCGCTATGGCCGTGAGCTTCGTGCACGGTTCCAACGATGGCCAGAAAGGCATCGGCCTGATCATGCTGGTACTGATCGGTATCGTTCCCGCCAAGTTCGTGCTGGACCTCAATAGCACCACCTACCAGATCGAGCGTACCCGCGACGCGGCGACTCACCTGAGCCAGTTCTACCAGCGTCACACCGACACCCTTGGTGAGATGCTGGCCCTGGGCAAGAGCAATGGCAGCGAGATGCCGCAGCTCTATCGCTGCGATCCGAAGCAGACCGAGCCGACCATCAACGCCCTGCTCCAGAAGCTCAACGGCGTGGCCAACTACAACGACCTGAACGACGACACCCGCGTCGAGGTCCGTCGCTACCTGCTCTGCCTGGACGACACCGCCAAGAAGGTGGGCAAGCTCTCTGAACTGCCGGCTCGCGAAAAGGCCGACCTGGAGAAGCTGCGCAAGGACCTGACCGCCACCACCGAGTATGCCCCGTTCTGGGTGATCCTGGCCGTGGCATTGGCACTGGGCATCGGCACCATGGTTGGCTGGAAACGCGTGGTGCGCACCGTCGGCGAGAAGATCGGCAAGCAGGGCATGACCTATGCCCAGGGCATGAGCGCCCAGATCACCGCCGCCTGCGCCATCGGCATGGCCAACATCTACAGCCTGCCGGTATCCACTACCCATGTGCTGTCCTCCGGCGTCGCCGGCACCATGGTCGCCAACCGCAGCGGCCTGCAAGGCGGGACTGTGCGCAACATCCTGATGGCCTGGGTGCTCACCCTGCCTACCACGATCCTGCTCTCCGCCGCGCTGTTCTGGGTGGCCATCACCTTTATCGTCTGATCAGGACGAACATGAAGAAGGGCGCCCACGGGCGCCCTTCTTCGTTTGGCTGTTGCGAGAGATTTACCATCGGGCCAAGAGCCAGCTCCTACGGGCAATGCAGCTGCTTGCAACACATAGGGCAGACATAACCAATTCATTCGCCAAGGCAAGCTAAGCAGCCCCGAGTGAACCTCAGGGCAGACCTTCGACCTGCAAGTCGATTGAAATAGACCCCACAACTCAGCGGCGCTTGCTGCCGCCCAGCAGGGAGCCCATCAGGCCGCGAACCAATTGCCGTCCGAGCTGGTTGGCCGCCTGGCGCACCGCGGTCTTCATCGCCTGGCTGGCGAAGGTTCCCAGCAGCTCGCCGGCCAGGTCACCCATGCCGGGCTGACTGGCTTGCGTCTTGCCGCCCTTCTCGGGCTCATCCACCGGTGCTTGTGCCGTGCGGGCGCTGAGCATTTCGTAGGCTGACTCGCGATCGATTGGCTTGTCGTAACGCCCAGCCTGGGGCGAGCCACGTACCAGCACGGCGCGCTCGCTGTCGTTCAGCGGGCCGATGCGCGACTGCGGCGGCGCAATGGCCACGCGCTGGACCATGGCCGGAGTGCCCTTCTCTTCCAGGGTGCCAACCAGAGCCTCGCCGATACCGAGTTCGGTGAGCACGGTCAGGGTGTCAAACGCAGGATTCGGGCGGAAACCATCCGCCACGGCGCGCAGGGATTTCTGCTCCTTGGCGGTGAACGCGCGCAGGCCATGCTGGATACGCAGACCGAGCTGGGCCAGTACGTCGTCCGGCAGGTCACTGGGCGACTGGGTGACGAAATACACACCAACGCCCTTGGAACGGATCAACCGCACCACCTGTTCCAGGCGCTCCTGCAAGGCTTTCGGGGTATCGGCGAACAGCAGGTGAGCCTCGTCGAAAAAAAGTGCCAACACCGGCTTGTCGGCATCACCACGCTCGGGCAATTGCTCGAAGAGTTCAGCCAGCAGCCAAAGCAGGAACGTGGCGTAGACCTTGGGCGCCTCGTGGACCAGACGACTGGCATCCAGCAGGTGGATACGTCCGCGGCCATCGCGATCGGGCTGGAGGATGTCCTCCAACTGCAGCGCGGGTTCACCGAACAGCGCTTCGGCACCCTGCTGCTCCAGGGTGGCCAGGCGTCGCAAAAGAGCCTGGGCGGATGCGCCGGCGAACAAGGCGCGGTCCTCGCCCAGCATCTCCGGATGGTCCTTGAGGTGATTGAGCAGGGCCTTGAGGTCTTTGAGGTCGAGCAACAGCAGACCTTCGCGGTCGGCCACCTGGAAGGCGGCATAGAGTGCGGCCTGCTGACTGTCGGTCAGCTCCAGCAGGTTGCCGAGCAGCAGCGGCCCCATTTCGCTCAGCGTGGTGCGCAGCGGATGGCCGGACTGCCCGGCGACGTCCCAAAGGGTGACTGGATACGCCTGGGGCTGATGCCCCAACCAGGGCATCGAGGTGATGCGTTCGGCCACTTTACCCTGAGGATTGCCGACGGCGCCAAGGCCGCAGAGGTCGCCCTTGATGTCTGCCGCGAATACGGCCACGCCAGCGTCGCTGAACGCTTCGGCCAACCGCTGCAGGGTCACCGTCTTTCCGGTGCCGGTGGCGCCGGCGATGAGGCCGTGCCGGTTGGCCAGCTTCATGGCCTGGGAAACGGCATTACCCTCTGGGTCAGCGCCAAGAATCAGGGAACGTTGCTCGGGCATTTTGCCTTCCTCGGTTAAAGCTTTTGTTGGTTCGAGCCGATATATAAACCGACGTTTCTACTCAGTTTTTCTGCACTCGCGTGCCATGAAGACTGGTGCCTGACCTAACCGGACGCAAGCAAACATGATCAAAAACCTGAGGTTCAGCCACAAGATTCTGCTTGCCGCCTCGCTGGTGGTAATTGCGGCTTTCTCGCTGTTCACCCTGTACAACGATTACTTGCAAAGGAATGCGATCCGCGACGACCTGGAAAACTATCTGCAGGAAATGGGTGATGTCACCGCCAGCAACATCCAGAACTGGCTATCGGGCCGGATTCTACTGGTGGAAAGCGTGGCCGAATCCCTGGCCGCCAACCCTTCGCCTGACGCCGTACCGACCCTGTTGCAACAACGGGCCTTGAGCTCCACCTTCGCCTTCACGTACTTCGGCACCCAGGACGGGCAATTCACCATGCGCCCGGACAGTGCAATGCCCGAAGGCTATGACCCGCGCACCCGCCCCTGGTACCAGGGCGCCAAGAGCGCCGGCGGCACCACCCTCACCGAACCCTATGTCGATGCGGCCACCGGCCAGCTGATCATGACCATCGCCACGCCGGTGCAGTCCCTCGGCGTGGCCGGCGGCGACCTGAGCCTGCAAACCCTGGTGCAGATCATCAATGCCCTGGACTTCGACGGCATGGGCTATGCCTTCCTGGTGAGCTCAGACGGCAAGGTCCTGGTGCACCCGAACAAGGACATGGTGATGAAGAATCTGCGGGACATTTATCCGCAGAACACACCGGCCATCAATGCCGGCTTCAGCGAAGTGGGGGTGGACGGCGTCACCCGCATCCTGACTTTCGCCCCGGTCAAGGGCCTGCCCTCGGTGAACTGGTACATCGGCGTGTCGGTGGACAAGGACAAGGCCTTCGGCATGCTCAGCGAGTTCCGCGCCTCGGCCATCATCGCGACGGTGATTGCCGTCGTGATCATTATCCTGTTGCTGGGCATGTTGATCCGGGTGCTGATGCAGCCGCTGCACATCATGGGTCGCGCCATGCAGGACATCGCCCAGGGTGAAGGCGACCTGACCCGCCGCCTGGCGATTCACGCACAGGACGAGTTCGGTGAACTGGCCAGTGCCTTCAACCGCTTCGTCGAGCGTATCCACGGTTCCATCCGCGAGGTGTCTTCGGCCACCAACCACGTGAACCAGGTGGCCAAGCTGGTGCTGAACGCCTCCAATTCGTCCATGAGCAACTCCGACGAGCAGGCCAACCGCACCAACAGCGTCGCTGCGGCGATCAACGAACTGGGCGCTGCCGCCCAGGAAATCGCCCGCAACGCCGCCGATGCCTCGCACCAGGCTTCCTCGGCGCGCACCCTGGCCGAAGACGGCCGCCAAGTGGTTGAGCGCACCATCGAGGCGATGAACGAGTTGTCTGGGAAAATCCGCGCTTCCTGCGGCAACATCGAGACACTGAACAGCAAGACGGTGAACATCGGCCAGATCCTCGAAGTGATCAAAGGCATCTCCGAACAGACCAACCTGCTGGCGCTCAACGCCGCCATCGAAGCCGCCCGTGCCGGCGAGGCGGGCCGTGGCTTCGCCGTGGTGGCGGACGAAGTGCGTAACCTGGCCCACCGCACCCAGGAGTCGGCCCAGGAAATCCAGCAGATGATCGAGGAGCTGCAGGTCGGCGCCCGCGAGGCAGTCAGCACCATGACCGAGAGCCAGCGCTACAGCGAACAGAGCGTGGAGATCGCCAACCAGGCCGGCCAGCGCCTGGGCAGCGTCACCCAGCGCATCGGCGAGATCGACGGCATGAACCAGTCGGTGGCCACCGCCACCGAGGAACAGACCGCCGTGGTCGACTCGCTGAACATGGACATCACCGAGATCAACACCCTCAACCAGGAAGGCGTGGAAAACCTCCAAGCCACGCTGCGCGCCTGTGCCGATCTGGATCAGCAGGCAGCACGCTTGCAGCATCTGGTGGGGAGTTTCCGGATCTAGATCAACGCGCCGCCATCCCAATACAGAGAAGGCGCCTAAGGCGCCTTCTTCGTTTCTTCCTCTTCCTGCACCTTTCGCCACAGTTCGGCAGCCCCGGGAAACTCGGTGCCGTTTTCCTCACTCAGCTCATCCGGGTCATAACGCCGTACGCAGCCTTCGCCCAATGTGGGCGGCGGTGTGGAAGTAGCGCGGTTGCGTGGATCGGTCATGGGCGTTCCTCAGACTTCCGGAGGCTGCCCGGAATCGTGCTGGGCAAAGGCTTTTACGGCTCGCAGCACATCGCGGCGGCTAATCTGTCCAACCAGCACCCCCTCCTCCACCACCGGGAAACAACGGCGTTTGTCACGCAGGAAGCGCTGGCAAACATCGATGATATCGGCTTCTGGAGAAATGGTTTCCACCTGGGTGGACATGTAGCCACTGACGTTGCCGCCAATGGCCTCGTAATAGGCCCCGGAAAGAATGCCGCGAAGGCAATCGCCCTCCGAGATCATGCCAATCAGATGGCCCTGGGAATCCACCACCGGAGCGGCGGGAATGTGATGTTCCAGCAGGCGTTCGATAGCCAGGAAGAGGTCGGTGTCGGACCTGAAGGTCACCAGGTGACGGGCCATGTAGTCGCGCACCTTGATGGATCTGAGCATAGGGCGGGCTCCTGTTCCAATTGACCGGAGCGGTGCCCGCCGAAGGGATCAGTCGAACACGACGGTCTTGTTGTCGTGCACCAACACCCGGTCTTCAAGGTGATAGCGTAGCCCACGGGACAGGACCATTTTCTCCACGTCCTTGCCGAGTCGAACCATGTCCTCGACGCTGTCGCGGTGGGTTACGCGCACCACGTCCTGCTCGATGATGGGGCCGGCATCCAGCTCCTCGGTGACGTAGTGGCACGTGGCGCCGATCAGCTTCACGCCGCGTAACGACGCTTGGTGATAGGGTTTAGCGCCAACGAAGGACGGCAGGAAGCTGTGGTGGATGTTGATCACCTGGTGGGCGTAACGCTGGCACAGCTCTGGCGGGAGGATCTGCATGTAACGGGCGAGCACCACGGTATCGGCGCGATGCTCTTCCACCAGACGGGAAACCTCGTCGAAGGCCGGCTGCTTGTTCTTCGGATCCACCGGAACGTGAACGTAGGGAATGCCATGCCACTCAACCATGCTTCGCAGGTCGTCATGGTTGGAGATCACGCAGGGGATCTCGCAATCCAGTTCGCCGCTGTGCCAGCGGTGCAGCAGATCGGCCAGGCAATGGGACTCACGACTGGCCATCAGCACGACACGCTTTTTTACTTCGGAATCGGTCACCCGCCAGTCCATGGCGAACTCACGGGCGATCGGCGCGAACGCCTGGCGGAAACCATCCAGATCGAAAGGCAGGGAATCGGCACGGATTTCATGGCGCATGAAGAACCAGCCGCTCTGATTATCCGAATGATGGCTGGCCTCGGTGATCCAGCCGTTGTAGGTAGCCAGGAAGTTACTGACCTTGGCTACGATACCGACGCCGTCCGGACAGGCAATCACCAGACGAAATGTGCGCATGAGGGAACACTCCAGAGACTTCGCAAAGGCAGCCATTCTAGCTACTGCGCGCAGAAACTTCAGTAACCGCGTGCTTTGAAGGGGATTCTGCTGATCGAGGTACAACACACAGCGCACAACTAAAGGGCACCATCCGACGGTGATATAGCGAGTATCCGAAGCACAATTACGCATTAGAACGGCAGCGGGACTAGTATCAAAGAAGAAGCCGACAACAATGCGTACAAAAGTTTTCGTGCTTATTTACTTACAGATAATCGCTGTCTATTATTGCTGACACTTCGCAATCGCAAGTCAACGTACGATTCCAACAAGGGACGCCGACATGTCGCTGATCAACGAATACCGGGCTACGGAAGAAGCCATCAAGGAGCTCCAAGAGCGCCTGAAGAACCTGTCCCAGGACGACAAGCTGAAGAAAGAACTGGAGTTCGAAGGCAAACTGCGCACCCTGATGGGTGAATATCAGAAGTCCTTGCGCGACATCATTGCCCTGCTCGATCCGGATGCCCGCTCCAGCAAGGCTCCGCGCGCTGCAAAGGCCGGTGCTACTGGCAGCAAGCGCGCCCGCAAGGTCAAGCAGTACAAGAACCCGCACACGGGTGAAGTCATCGAAACCAAAGGCGGCAACCACAAGACTCTGAAAGAGTGGAAAGCCAAGTGGGGCGCCGACACCGTTGAAGGATGGGCCACCATCCTGGGCTAAGCCCCTCGGCAATAAAGAACGCCAGCATCCGCTGGCGTTTTTTATGGCGCAGGTAAACCCCGGAAAGTTCAGGGGGCGGTTATCACAACCGATAGCGATGACCCAGTTCCCGGGCATATCGGTGCCACTCCAGCAACACCGCCTGTTGCGCCGGATCGGCTTTGGACTGGAACTCATCCAGGGCCGCGAAAAAACTCTCCAGGGTATTTGGCGCCCCGAATTCCGGGCTCTTCAGCCGGTTCCTGCAGAACTCCTCCCAGCGCCACCGATCGGTCTCCGACAAAGTTTCAGGAAAGTTTCTCGCACGGTAACGGAACAGCAACTCCGGCAGGCGCGTGTCGTCGAACGGCCAATTTTCCCGGGACAATTGCTGCGGATCGGCACGCCGTACTTGTTCGCAGAGACGACGATCCCGGTCGCCGAGAAATCCGCCGTACAACTGCTGCTCAGGATCATCCAGCGAAATGAATTCCTCCTCCGCATAAATAACCGGCAACTTCTCTTGCCAGACGGCGGCCAGCTCGGTGAGCTGCACGGCACGACGCTGACAGAGTTCCAGGTCGACGCCCAGGCGCTGGCGATCGGTTTCTCGCAACACCGCCAGCGGTGCTACTACTGGACAACGGTTAATATGCAAAAGCTTAAGCGGCACCGGCAACTCACCTTCGGCCAACGCGTCACGTCGGGTGTAGAGACGCTTTTGCAGAACCTCCCCGTCGAGTTCCAGCAGCGGCGCCGGATCTGATTGCAGGTCCAGCACGATCAATGCGTTGCGGTTGCGCGGATGCCAAGCCAGCGGCAGGACGACCGCCAGGTAGTGGCGTTCGCCGGCAAAGCGCCCGGAGATATGCACCAGCGGCTGCAAAAGGCGCACCTGCTCCTGCACCTTGTGCTTGCTGCGCAGTTGGTAGAGATAGTCGAACAACCTCGGCTGACGCTCACGCAGCAGACGGGCCAGGGCGATGGTCGCACGCACATCGGACAGCGCATCGTGAGCCTGGCCGTGATCGATACCGTTGGCGGCGGTGAGCAGCTCCAGGCGCAGGCTGACACGGCCGTCCTGCTGAGGCCACTCGATACCTTCGGGACGTAGCGCATAGGCGGTGCGAACCACATCGATCAGGTCCCAGCGACTGTTGCCGCCTTGCCATTCGCGAGCGTAGGGGTCGTAGAAGTTGCGGTAGAGGCTGTAGCGAGTGACCTCATCGTCGAAGCGCAAGGTGTTGTAGCCGGCGCCACAGGTGCCTGGTAGCGCCAGTTCGGCATGTACCCGATGCATGAACTCGGCTTCACCCAGCCCCTTCTCCGCCAGGGTACCGGGCAGGATGCCAGTGACCAGGCAAGCTGCCGGATGCGGCAGGATATCGTCGCTGGGCTTGCAGTAGAGGTTGATCGGCTCGCCGATCTCGTTGAGCGCCTCGTCCGTGCGAATGCCGGCAACCTGCAGCGGACGGTCGCAGCGCGGGTTGATACCGGTGGTTTCGTAGTCGTGCCAGAAGATGCTGGAAGTCACGGCGTCCCCCTTGTTCGTGAGCGGGTCAGTCTAACACCGGGGCGGACCAGGCAACGGCGCCGAACAGGCTGGGAAACTTCACCATCAACCCGCTTGCTGGCCGGATTATGGCGGGCCTAGAATCGCCGCCACTGGATGATCGACCCCCGACAAGGACTGCCCCCATGCCTGTGCCTTCCGCACCTCGCGCACATGCCTGCGCACACGCTGACCCGTCGACTTTCCCACACCCTTCACAGCATGCGGGCTGAGTCCTTCCTGCCAGGTTGCCTGGATACCGGCCGGTCGCTAGCATCGGGCTTTCCCCTTGGCGCCCAGCCGATGCCCGCAACCCGATCCAGTTCCCATCCTGCCGAGTCCCAGGTCCTGCCGCTGGACACCCGCTACCAGGTAGAGACACCAGAAGGCATTGACCTGGTCCTGCGTCCCGCCGGCCTGTTACCCCGCGCGCTGGCCTATGCCATCGACCTGGCGATCCGCGGTGCCATCATGCTTGTGCTGTTCATCGCCCTGGCCCTGCTCGGGCAGTTCGGCATAGGTCTCGGGCTGATCCTCATGTTCTTGCTCAACTGGTGGTACATGGTGCTGTTCGAGGTGCTCAACCAGGGCCGCTCGCCGGGCAAGCACGTGATGGGCCTGCAGGTGGTGCATGACGACGGCACACCCATTGGCTGGTCCGCCTCGCTGGTGCGCAACCTGCTGCGCTTCGTCGACATGCTGCCCTTCGCCTACACCCTGGGCGTCCTCAGTTGCCTTCTGCACCCGACCTTCAAGCGCCTGGGCGACATCGCCGCCGGCAGTCTGGTGGTCTACCGCGACGAAAAGATCCAGCGTCCTGAACTGCCGTATGCCGAGCCGGAGCGCACGCCCTTCCCCCTGAGCCTGGCCGACCAGCGCGCCCTGCTCAGCTTCGCCGAGCGCCAGGCCAGCCTGTCGCCGGCCCGTCGCGCCGAACTCGCCGGCATCCTTGCCGAGCCGCTGGAAGTGCCACCGGAACAGGCGCAAGCGCGTATAAACGGCATCGCTCGTGGCCTGTTGGGGACGAACTCGCCATGAAACAGAACCTCTTCGAACGCCAGCACCAGGCAAGCTGGAAAGCCTTCGCCGAGTTGCTCGACCGCCTGGAACGCGGCAAGGCCGATGCGCAGGCCTGTGCGACATTCTCTGCCGACTACCGACAGCTCTGCCAGCACCTGGCGCTCTCCCAGGAGCGCGGCTACAGCAGCCATCTGGTGGAGCACCTGCAGCAGCTGGCCATGCGCGGCCACCAGCAGTTCTACCGCCATCGCAGCCACCTCGGCGCGCGCCTGCTGGGCTTTCTTCTCGGCGGCTTCCCGCGCCTGGTTCGCAATCAGTGGCGCAGCATCGCCGCCGCCAGCCTGCTGTTCTACGGGAGCCTGCTGCTGATGGGCCTGTTGGTGCACAACTGGCCTGACCTGGTCTACAGCGTGCTGGACCCGGAACAGGTGTCGTCAATGGAGTCCATGTATGACCCGGACGCCCGACGCATCGGCCCCATGAGCGAACGAGACTCGGGGGATGACTGGATGATGTTCGGCCACTACATCATGAACAACATCGGCATCGCCTTTCAGACTTACGCCGGAGGCCTGCTCTTTGGTGTCGGCAGCCTGTTCTTCCTGCTGTTCAACGGCCTGCACATCGGCGCGGTGGCCGGCCATCTGACCCAGATCGGCTTCGGTGAAACCTTCTGGTCATTCGTCATCGGCCACGGCGCCTTCGAACTCACCGCCATTGCCTTCGCGGGCGCCGCCGGCCTGCAGCTGGGCTGGGCCCTGCTCGCCCCCGGCCGCCTGCCCCGTGGCGAAGCCCTGCGCCTGGCCGCCGGACACAGCGTGCAACTGGTGGCCGGGGTGATCCTGCTGCTGGTGATCGCCGCCTTCGTCGAAGCCTACTGGTCCTCCATGACCCTGGTGGAGCCCCAGGTCAAATACCTGGTGGGCGCCGGCCTCTGGCTGCTCGTAGGCCTCTACTTCGGCCTGGTCGGCAGGAGGGCGCATGCGCCTGACTGACGCCAGCGTCGCCATCCGCCCGCGCAGTGCCTGGGAGGCCATGGACCTTGGCGTGTTGCTGGCCCGCCGTCACGCTGGCCTGCTGATGGCCAGTTGGGCCCTCGTCACCTTACCGGTGTTCGGCCTGCTCACCCTGATCTGCTGGAACTACCCGGGGCTGTCCGTCTTCCTGTTCTGGCTGCTCAAGCCGGCCTACGAACGCCTGCCGCTGTACATCCTCTCCCGTGCCCTGTTCGGCGATACGCCTACGCTCAAGGAAGCCCTGCGCGCCTACCCGCGCCTTCTCAAGCCCCAGTTGCTCGCCAGCCTCACCTGGCGCCGCCTCAGCACTACCCGCAGTTTCGACTTGCCGGTGCTGCAGCTCGAAGGGCTTTCCGGGCAGGCCCGCAGCCAGCGCCTGGTGGTACTGGGCCAGCGCGATGCGGGCGGCGCCACCTGGCTGACAGTGATCGGCGTGCACCTGGAGTCAGCGCTCTGGTTCGGCTTGGTCACACTGCTCTACCTGATGCTGCCTCAGCAGGTGGCAATCGACTGGGACTGGCAGAAGCTCCTGGAAATGGCCTCCGGCGAATGGCTCTGGCTGGAGCATCTATCCAACAGCCTCTATGCCCTGGTGCTAATGGTCTGGGGACCGGTGTACGTTGCCTGTGGCTTTACCCTGTATCTAAACCGCCGCACCTCCCTGGAAGGCTGGGATATCGAGCTGCAGTTCCGCCGCCTGCGCCAGCGCCTGACCGGCACCGCCTATGCCTTGCTGCTGGGCGTGGGCCTGCTGCTGATCCAATTGCCGCAACCCGCCATGGCAGACGATGCCTCGCCCCTTTGCCTCGCACCCCAGGCATTCCTCGACGGCCCCGATGCTGAACGCCTCACTCATCAGTCCCTGACCGGCAAGGCGGCGAAGGACAGCATCACCGCGCTGCTCGACGCCCCGCCCTTCCAGAACCGCGAAACCGTTACCCGCTGGCGCCTGGGCGAGGAAAGCCCCGACCAGGATGTGAAGCCTGAAGACATGGAAGGCTGGGCTGAATTCATTCGCAACCTGTTCAAGCTGGCCGAATACGCCAAGAGCCTGGATGCTGTCGCCCTGGTGATCAAAGTGTTGCTCTGGGGTCTGCTGATCAGTCTGTTGGGCTTGCTGCTCTGGCGCTACCGCGACTGGCTCGCCGCCTTCGCAAGCCGCCTGGGGCTGCCGCAGCGCCGTCGACGTGAAGCGCCATCGGTGCTGTTCGGCCTGGAACTGGCGCCGGAAAGCCTGCCCGATGATGTCGCCGGAGAAGTCGAACGCCTTTGGGCCAGCCAGCCCCGCGAAGCCCTCGGCCTGCTTTACCGTGCACTGCTCAGCCGCCTGTTGCACGATTTCCGCCTGCCGCTCAGGCAGTCCCACACCGAAGGTGAAGTGCTACAACTGGTGCGTCGCTTGGATAACACCGAACTGGAAGGCTACAGCCAGACCCTCACCGGCCACTGGCAGAACCTCGCCTACGGTCACCGCCTACCCGCCGCCGAACTGCGCCAGGGCCTCTGCGATGGTTGGCGACGTCTGTTCGTCACGGGAGCCGTGTCGTGAACCTGCGTCCGCGCTTCCTCATCGGTGCCGGCCTGTTTCTGCTGCTTGGGCTGGCGGCGATCTACATCGCCGGGCGCCTGCAGCCCTACCAGGACACCGTCGAACACGGCCCGGCACCGGAAGTGCTGGGCAATCCCTATCTCGCCGCAGAACATTTCCTGCGCAAGCAGGGCCTGCAAGTGACCCGCGCCGACGGACTCGACGTGCTCGACGGCCTTCCCAGCGCGGGCCACAGCCTGCTCCTGCTCGGCAGTCGCTCGCGCATGACGCCTCGTCAGGCCGACCGCCTGCTGGAGTGGGCGAACAAAGGCGGCCACCTGCTGTTCATCGCCGAACGCCTCTATGAGGAAGAGGATGGCAAGAGCGGCGACCTGCTGGCCGACCGCCTGGGCGTCCAGCAGTACGAAGCCAAGGACCTGGATGAAGACAAAAGCACCGAGCCAGGGGAGCCGGAGGAGCGCGAGGCCGAGGCACAGGCAATGGACGCCGCGGCCACGCAGGACGAGCAGGCCCAGGCCGAGGAAGACCCCTTCCCCGAGCTGACCAAGCTCTACCTTGAAAATGAACAGGCACCCGCCTACGCCAACTTCGATCCGGACTTCCACCTTTACGACAGCCAGAACCGAGCTCACGCCTGGGCCAACAGCGCCAAGGCCACGCACATGCTGCAACTGAACCACGGTGACGGACTGATCACAGTGCTCACCGACGGCTGGATCTGGCAGAACCGCGACATCATCGAATACGACAACGCCTGGCTGCTCTGGTATCTCACGCAGGACAGCGCCGTCACCCTGCTGTACCGCGCCGAGCGCGACAGCCTCGGCACCCTGCTCGGGCAGAATTTCCCCGAGGCCCTGGTGGCCCTGATGCTGCTCATCGTCCTGGTGCTCTGGCATGTCGGCCAGCGCCAGGGCCCGCTGAAGGCACCGGCCAACCGGGCGCGCCGACAACTCGAAGAACACCTGCGCGGCAGCGCCGACTTCCTGCTCCGCCGCAGCGGCCAGACCAGCCTGCTGCAAGGCCTGCAACGGGATATCCAGCGCCGCGCACGGCATCGCCACCCCGGTTTCGAACGGCTTCCCGTGGCCGAGCAGTGGCAGGTGCTGGGCCGCCTGACCCGTCTGCCGCCAAGCGCCATCAGCCAGGCCATGCGGCCGCTGCCCAAACAACGGCTCAACGCCGCCGACTTCATCCGCCAGGTCGCCCACCTGCAAACCCTCAGGAATGCCCTATGAGCGAACAGATTTCCGACCCGTCGCAATCCGAAGCTACCGGCGCCAGCGCGCCCTCGGCCGCTACCCAGCGCCAGAGGGCCAGCCAACTGGCCCAGGCCCTGCGCCTGGAGCTACAGAAGGCCGTGGTTGGCCAGGTCGCCGTGATCGAAGACGTGCTCACCGCCTTACTGGCTGGCGGTCACGTGCTGGTGGAAGGCGTGCCCGGGCTCGGCAAGACCCTGCTGGTGCGTGCCTTGGCCCGCTGCTTCGGCGGCGAGTTCTCGCGCATCCAGTTCACCCCTGACCTGATGCCCAGCGACGTTACCGGCCACGCCGTGTACGACATGCAGAGCGAGCAGTTCAAGCTGCGCAAAGGCCCGGTGTTCACCAACCTGCTGCTGGCGGACGAGATCAACCGCGCCCCGGCCAAGACCCAAGCCGCCCTGCTGGAAGTGATGCAGGAGCGCCAGGTGACCCTCGAAGGCCGCGCCTTGCCGGTGCCACAGCCGTTCCTGGTGCTGGCGACGCAGAACCCCATCGAGCAGGAAGGCACCTATCCCCTGCCGGAAGCCGAGCTCGACCGATTCATGCTCAAGCTGCGCATGGACTACCCGGCTGCGGACGAAGAGCTCAACCTGGTACGCCAAGTCACCCGCTCTGCCCGCGCCGACATGCTCGAAGTAGCGCCGCTGCGCACCCTCCTCCAGGCCCGCGATGTGATGGCCCTGCAGAAGATCGCCAGCGAGCTGCCGGTAGACGACCAGGTGCTCGATTACGCAGTGCGCCTGGCCCGCGCTACCCGTAGCTGGCCGGGCCTGGCGATGGGGGCCGGACCACGTGCGTCCATCGCGCTGGTCCGTGGCGGCCGCGCCCGTGCCCTGCTGCGCGGCGGCGATTTCGTGGTGCCGGATGACGTCAAGGGCTGCGCCCTGGCGGTGCTGCGTCACCGCGTGCGTCTCTCGCCGGAACTGGATATAGAAGGCCTCTCGGTGGACCAGGTACTCCAGCAACTCCTCGATCAGGTGCCGGCGCCGCGTCTATGAAGCCTTCCCGCGCATTGCTCGCGCTGGTGGCCGGACTCTTCGGCCTGGCCCTGTTGCTCGGCGCCTTGCCAGCCCTGGGAGTAGGCCTGCCGGCGCAGTTGCAGCCGCTCTGGTGGGGCCTGCTCTGCGCCCTGGCGCTGCTCGGCACGCTCGACGCCGTCTGGTTACGCCGCCTGCCGTCGCCAAACCTGGAACGGGCACTGCCGGGGAACCTGGCACTGGGCCGCTGGAGTGAAGTCCGGCTGACCCTGCACCATGACTACGGCCGCCCCCTGATGGTCGATGTTTTCGACCAGGTGCCGGCGACCATGGAGTTCGAACCCTTGCCACAGCAGGTGGCCCTGCATCCCGGCGAACACACCGAGTTCGGCTACCGGGTACGCCCGCTCAAACGCGGCCACTTCTACTTCCCGGCTTGCGAAGTCCAGCTACCCAGTCCACTGGGCCTGTGGCGCCACAAACGGGTGCTCGACCTCCCTGGCGAAGCGCGCGTCTATCCGGACTTCGCACGCCTCTACGGTGCCCAGCTGAAAGCGGTGGACGACTGGCTCAGCCAACTGGGCGTGCGCCAGCGGCCGCGCCGTGGGCTTGGCCTGGAATTCCATCAGCTGCGGGAGTTCCGTGACGGCGACACCCTGCGCCAGATCGACTGGAAAGCCACCGCACGCAAACGCACGCCCATCGCTCGCGAGTACCAGGACGAGCGCGACCAGCAGATCGTCTTCCTCCTCGACTGTGGCCGTCGCATGCGCAGCCAGGACGGTGACCTGTCCCACTTCGACCATGCACTCAATGCCAGCCTGCTGCTCAGCTACGTAGCCTTGCGCCAGGGGGATGCGGTGGGTCTGAGCACCTTCGCTGCGGAGCACGACCGCTTCGTGGCGCCGGTGAAGGGCCCGGCACAGCTGAATGTGCTGCTCAACGGCGTCTACGACCTGGACAGCACCCTGCGCCCGGCCGACTACAGCGCCGCTGCGGAAGCGCTTTTGGCACGCCAGCGCCGGCGCGCCCTGGTGGTGCTGGTGAGCAACCTGCGCGATGAAGACGATGCCGAGCTGTTCAGCGCAGTGAAACGCCTTGGCCGACAGCACCGCCTACTGGTAGTCAGCCTGCGCGAGGAGGTCCTCGACAGCTTGCGCCACACCCCGGTGCTGGGCTTCGATGACGCCCTCGCCTATTGCGGCACGGTGGACTACCTCAATGCCCGCAACAACCTCCATGAACGCCTGGCCGCCCACGGCGTACCCGTGCTGGACGCCCGCCCCAGCGAGCTGGGGCCGCAACTGGTGAGCCGATACCTGGCGTGGAAGAAAGCCGGGGCGCTGTAGAAGGGGCGAATTCATTGGCTATGTCTGCGTTAAGTGTTGCTAGAACGTCCTGAGCCAGGCTGCTTGCCGAGTTCTGCGGATGCTTCTGGTTTCGTCCCCCGGACGAGTCCCTTTCTCAAGCGCCGAAAGGAACCAAAGGGCTTGCCCCTGCATCCGGG
>NZ_SSOK01000064.1:0-304755 GCF_029871195.1 Pseudomonas sp. BN415 | reverse complement strand
GGCTTGCCCCTGCATCCGGGTTTGGCTCCGCCAAACTACCCTCCCTCCATCCTTGCTCCAGGGGCACGGCGAGAGGGGCCATCCATGGCCCCAAACGCCTCTCGCGGCATCCATGCCGCTCGTCCCCCTGCGCAACGATTCCGCTCGGCCTCCTGAAGGGGCGTAGTCGCTGCCTCACCTTGCCGGCCTGGTGTCAGGCCCGTGTGGGCTTCAGGATGGTTCGTGCCTCGCCGGCGCGAGTCACCCCTCTCCCTCCGCGCAAAGAAAAAGGCGAAGCCTTCGCTTCGCCCTTTCTCATTCCGCCAAACCTCAGTGATGCTTGCGCGGCACGGGTTTGAGCAGTTCGGTCGGGGGCATTTCGCAATTGATCTTGCGACCCAGCAGCTCCTCGATCGGCGGCAGGGCGAAAGCATCGTCCTCGCCAGCGAAGCTGATGGAAGTGCCGCTGGCGCCAGCGCGGCCGGTGCGGCCGATGCGGTGGACGTAGTCGTCCGGGTCTTCCGGCAGGGTGAAGTTGATCACGTGGCTGATGCCATCGATGTGAATCCCACGACCGGCGACATCGGTCGCCACGAGCACGCGAATCTTGCCTTCACGGAAGCCTTCCAGGGTCCTGATGCGCTTGTGCTGGGGCACGTCGCCGGACATCTGGGCGGCGCTTATGCCGTCCTTGGTCAGGCGTTCCTCGATGCGGCGCACTTCGTCCTTGCGGTTGGCGAAGACCATTACCCGGGTCCAGTCGTTCTGGGCGATCAGGTTGTAGAGCAGCTTGTACTTGTCGCTGCCGGCTACGGCATAGACATGCTGCTCAACGGTTTCGCTGGCAACGTTCTCCGGCTCGATCTCGACGATGGCCGGATCGACGGTCCATTGCTTGGCCAGGTTCATCACGTCTTCGGTGAAGGTGGCGGAGAACAGCAGGGTCTGACGCTCCCCCTTGAACGGGGTCTGCCGGATGATCTGGCGTACCTGCGGGATGAAGCCCATGTCCAGCATGCGGTCGGCTTCGTCCAGCACCATTACCTCGACCATGTCCAGGTGCACCTCGCCGCGCTGGTTGAAGTCCAGCAGACGGCCGGGAGTGGCAACCAGGATGTCACAGAAGCGCGATTCCAGTTGTTTGAGCTGTTTGTCGAAGTCCATGCCTCCGACGAAGCTCATCACACTGAGGCCGCTGTGCTTGGTCAGGGCTTGGGCGTCCTTGGCGATCTGTACCACCAGCTCACGGGTCGGCGCGATGATCAGTGCGCGCGGCTCGCCCATGTAGCGCTCTTTAGGCGGCGGGGTTTGCAGCAGCTGGGTGATGATGGAAATAAGGAAGGCGGCGGTCTTGCCGGTGCCGGTCTGGGCGCGGCCGATGGCGTCCTGGCCCTTGAGGGTGAAGCCCAGTACCTGGGCCTGGATCGGGGTGCAGTAGGGGAAGCCCAGATCGTGGATGGCGCGCATCAGCCGCGGATCGAGGTTGAAGTCGTGGAAACGGGTCTTGCCTTCCTGGGGCTCCACCGCGAAGTCTTCGAGCTTCCAGTTGTCTGCCGGGGCGGCAGCCTTGGCCGGACGCTCGCGGCGCGGCTTGTCGGATTTGGGCTTATCGCTGCGGGGTTTCTTCTCGCTACGCGGCGGGCGTTCGCTGGAGCCTTCGGCCTTTTCGCCTGCTTCGCGAGGCGCTTTCTTCGGTTTGGCCGGACGCTCTTCCTTCTCGGCATGGGCGTGGGCGGGTACAACGGGGGCGGGGCCGGATTGGGGCTCTTCGCCCTTGCTGAATATCTTCTTGAGTGCTTTGAGCACGGTGGTCTCGTCGATTGATTAAGGAATGAACGGCCGCCAGTGTAAAGCAAGATGCCCGCAGGGCGAAGAGCCGCGGGCATTCGAGGGCTTGACTTGGACTAAGGAAGGGTCTCCAGCAGCAATCTGCGCACATTTCCGCCCATGATGGCGGCGATCTCCGCCTCACTGAAACCGGCCTCTTTGAGCCCCTGGGTCAATTGCGCCAGGCCGCTGGTGTCGAAAGGCGTATGGACCGCGCCATCGAAGTCAGACCCCAGCGCCACATGGGCCAAACCCACCTTGTCGGCGACGTAGCGGATGGCTTTGACGATGGCCTTGACCGAGGTTTCACAGACAGCGGTGTCCCAGTAGCCGATGCCGATGACCCCGCCGGTGGCGGCAATCCGCTGGATATGGGTATCGCTCAGGTTGCGGGTGCCCGGGCAGGTCCCCTCGACGCCGGTGTGGGACACCAGCACCGGACGCTCGGCCATGCTCAGCACATCGTCGATCAGTGCGCGTGAAGCGTGGGCGAGGTCCACCAGCATCTTCTTCTCTTCCAGATGGGCAATCACCCGACGACCGAAGGGCGTCAGGCCGCCCTTCTCCAGGCCGTGGGCGGAGCCGCCTACTTCGTTATCGAAGAAATGGGTCAGCCCCATGATGCGGAAGCCCGCGTCGTACATCCGGTCAACGTTCTCCAGCTTGCCTTCCAGCGGGTGCAGGCCCTCGGTAGCGAGGATGGCGGCGACCTGGTTCGGGTCCTTCTCCCAGGCCGCGAGGTACTTGGTGAAATCGTCGCGGCTGTGCACCAGGGTCAGCTTGCCCTGGCTGCCGGCGGCGGCTTCCTCGAGCTTCTTGCCTTGATAGAGGGCGCGTTCGAGCAGGCTGGTCCAGGTCGCACGGGGCCAGCGCTGGGCCATGACCAACAGGGTGATGTCGTCGGTGTCCGAACCATTGCGCTCGTAGTTGAGGCCACGCGGGGTCTTGGTGACGGTGGAGAACACCTGCAGGCCAACATGGCCTTCGAGCAGGCGCGGCAGGTCGCTGTGGCCGAAGTCATGGCGCTCCAGCAGGTTGCGGTTCCACAGCAGGGCGTCGTCGTGCAGGTCCGCGACGAACAGGGTCTTGTGCAGGCTCTCGGCCTCGTCAGAGGCGTGATAGGGCGGCAGTGCGGCCACCGTGTTCATCTCGCGATCGAGGAACCCCGGCAGGTAGAAGAAAATCCCCAGGCCAACGGCCACCAGCAGTAACAAAGCGATCAGGAGTTTGCGCATGTCCAGCTTCCCGGCTGTCTTTTGTAGTGAACGGACTCTAGCAAACAGACGTTTGAACGAAGCGGAATTGTAGGCAAATGCTCTTTTTGAGCAGCGAACTCATTCGCTTGGGGCAGCGCGGCTGCCCCGGGGATCCTGCTTGGCCAATGAATTCGCCCCTGCAGCTGCCGGAGCTACTAACCGTTCAGGCGGTTTCGTCCATCCTGCTTGGCCTGGTACAGCGCCGTGTCGGCTCGAGCGATCAAGCCCTGCAGGCTGTCCGGCTGGCGCATTTCAGCCAGGCCGATGGAAACCGTCACGCCGGGCAGCACCCCCAGTGGTGAATAGAAGGAAGGAATCTGCTCCAGGCTTGAACGCAGTCGCTCACCGATGGTGCGGGCCTCTTCGCAGCTCATTTCCGGCAGCAGGATGACGAACTCCTCCCCCCCGTAACGCGCCATGCTGTCCTTGGGACGCAGTTGGCTGCGCAAGGTGTGGGACACCAGGCAGAGCGCGTAGTCGCCGGCCAGATGGCCATGGCGGTCGTTGTAGGCCTTGAAGTGGTCGACGTCGAGCATGAGCATCGACAGCGGTTGCTCATTGAAGGCGCAACGGGTGCTTTCACGCTGATAGACCTGTTCCAGCCAGCGACGATTGAACAGTCCTGTGAGTGTATCGATCTTGGCGTTCTGCTCGGTATCGAGAATGATCCGATTGCCCCGGCGCACACGGTCGCAAAGCACTTCCAGCAGGTTCTGCATCAACTGCGGTGACTGCTGGAACAGACTGACCAAGGATTGCCGATGCAGTCGCAGCGCGGTGGTGGGCTCGCAGGCCACCACGTAAGCCGAAGGATGGTCGTTGTCGATGAAGCTGATCTCACCGGCGCATTCGCCCGGTTCGATGTTGCTCACCGGGTTGTTGTCCAGGGACCCGAGGTAAACCTTCAGCCGGCCGGTCACTACCAGGTAGAGGTACTGGTTACGATTGAACGGAGACAGCACCACTTCACCCGCCTCCAGATCGCAGGCGCGGAATTCCTTCAGTAGCTGCTCGAGACTTTTCGCGGCGACGTTCTGGAACAGGCGCAGTCGGCTCAGCAGCTGTAAGTCTTCTTGCCAGTGAACATGCTTCATAGCTGCAACAGCCTCGGATGGCAGTCGAAGCGGACGGCACCGCTAACGATCCCTGTCTTAGGTGTTAACTCAACGTGACAGTATTCCCGCACTTTTTAGCTGGCAATGCCCGCCAAAAGTTGGGCCGACAGACGGCGTAATATCGGTAAGGAGCGCGACAATTCCTGATATTCGCCACAATTTCGCAACATATTTCTGCATGCACACAAAAGCCGGAGGCGTAACGCATCCAGCGCGAGTCGCTCGATTCAGGTACTTGGAGCGCAACAGGCCGCCCTGGAAGGCGGCCTGTTGCCAGCCAGTATAGATGGCTTCAGGCCATCAGGCGGAACTTCACCGAAAAGCCAGCCATGCGGGCTTCCAGCCGCTCCTGGAGTTGCGAGTCCAGATTCGGCACGTGGATCTCGGCGATCTGCCCGTGGCGATCATCGTTCACCACCTCCACCCGAACGCCCGGGGCGATCTCGCCCAGCACCTCTTCCAGTACTCGACGGGTGGCATCGAAACGCAGCGTCGGCTTGAAGGTCTTGCCCACGGCGGTGACCGGAATGGCGTCGATAATCCAGACATCCTTGGGCACTGCTGCACGCTCGGGCACATGCTGCGCCGCATGTGCCAACAGCTCGGCTTCGCTGGCACTGGTGCCGGGCTTTAGCTGCACATAGGCCACCGGCAGCTCACCGACCTTGTCGTCCGGCTTGCCGACGGCGGCCGCCATGGCCACCGCCGGATGTCGATGCAAGGCTTCTTCGATCATCTGCGGGTCGATGTTGTGACCCCCGCGAATGATCAGATCCTTGCTGCGGCCGGTGAGCCAGATATAGCCATCGGCGTCCATGCGGCCGAGGTCGCCAGTATTGAACCAGTCCCCATCGACCCAGATGTCCTTGTTCTTGCTCGCCTGCAGGTAGCCCTTGAACACGGTCACGCCACGCACGCAGAGGTTACCGATCTCGTCAGTCGCGGCATCTCGCAGGTAGCTGCCCTGCTCGTCCAGCACCACCACCTTCACTTGGCAGTAAGGCATGCGCATGCCGATGGAGCCTGGCCGGCGTTCGCCATGGGCAGGGTTGCCACAGGTGCCGCAAGTGGCTTCGGTCAGGCCGTAGCCTTCGATCAGCTTGAGGCCGGTCTTGGCCTCGAACTGGCGGATCAGCTCCACCGGCATTGGCGCTGCACCGCACAGCGCATAACGCAGGCTGGACAAATCATGCCCCTCGCTGGGCACCTGCAAGAGCCCCGCATAGATAGTCGGTACGCCACTGAAGAAGCTCACCCGGTAGCGCTCGATGACCTTCCAGAAGTTCTGGATCAGCCGCGCGTTGCGATAACCCTGGGGCGTGGCGATGAGGATCTCGGCGCCGGCGAAGAACGGCGCGAGGCCAGTGACCATCACGCCATTGACGTGGAACAGCGGCAGGCCACAGAGGGTGTTGTCGCCCTCTCCCAGGTTGATGGCGTAGGCGAGGATCATCGCCATCGCCACTTCGTTGCGATGACTGTGGGGCGCCAGCTTGGGTGTACCGGTGGTGCCGCCGGTATGGAAGTAGGAGGCGACATCATCCGGCGCGATCACCCGGTCGCTCTGCAAATGATCGGCCGGGAAGCGGTCGAGCAACTCGTCGAAGTCCAGCACGCCGTCCGGCAGCGGGCCGCGCTGAGCCTTGATTGCGCTGCGTTGAGGTTCCGGCAGCAGGTTGGCGAGGTCGACGGCGACAATCGCCTCCAGCTCCGGCAGACGCTCGCGCAGTCCTGCAACCTTGTCCCAGAGATCGGTTCCCGGAAACGGAGCCAGGGTCACCAGCACTTTGGAGTCGGCGGCATGGATCAGCTCGGCGATGTGCTCGGGCTCCAGCAGCGGGTTGATGGCGTTGACCACACCGGCCGCTTCACCGCCCCAAATGGTGAAGTGGGTGTGCGGCAGGTTCGGCAACAGGAACGACACCGCCTTGCCCGGCCGCACGCCCAGATGGTGGAAGGCATTGGCCGCCTGGGTAACCCGCGCCAGCAGTTCCGCATAGGTCAGCTCGAAGGGCGCTTCCTCGGCGTCACCCTGCAGCAGGAAGGTCATGGCGCGTTTGTGCGGGTGGCGTTCGGCACTGCGGCGGATCAGTTCGTAGGTGCTGTCCGGCATGCCGCGTTCTTCCAGCGAAAGGCGTTCGATGTCTTCAATATCGCGCAGGTTGGCGATAGGCGGAGCGGAGGTCTGGGCCATGGTCGGTTCTTGTTCTGTTGGATTGGGATCAGCTGTGCAGTCGTTCCACCAACCAGATTCCGATGTCACGAATCTGCTGCGGCAATACTTCATGGGCCATCGGATAGTCGCGCCACTCCACGGGAACGCCGGCGGCCGCCAGGCGATCGTGGGCAGCGCGGCCCATCGCAGGCAACACCACGTCGTCGAAAGTGCCATGCAAGCACAGGACCGGCAGTTGTCGTTTTGTATCCGACAGTTTCATTTCGTCAGTGAAAGTCGGTGCGTAGGTGGACAGCGCCAGCACGCCACCCAGTTCATCCGACCAGCGCAGGAAGGCCGTGTGCAGCACCACGGCGCCACCCTGGGAGAACCCGGCGAGGAGGATGCGGCGAGGCTCGATGCCGCCGTCGATCTGCGCCTGTATCAGGGCCATCACCTGCTCCGCCGATTCTTCCAGCTGGGCCTCGTTGATGGCGCGTTCGGGGCGCATGGCAAGGATGTCGTACCAGGACGGCATAGCCCAGCCGCCATTGATGGTCACCGCGCGGGTCGGCGCCTGGGGCATCACGAAGCGGGTGGTACCCAGGACTTCCTGCAGGGCCTCGGCCACCGGCAGGAAGTCATAGCGATCCGCACCCAATCCGTGAAGCCAGATGACGCAGGCATCGGCGCGATGTGTGGGCTCAAGGATCAATGTGTCGCTCATGTGTGGCTCCGTTGTGGTGCATCTGCACAGTTGTGGGGCGAATGCATCAGACAGGGTGGTTTGATAACTGAAATATATGTCGCAAGGCTAAAACTTTACCTATTGACCTATCGGAATAGTCCTACTGGCATCTTGCTGGTACGGCCTTTGCTATCTAGCTGCAGACTGAAACATGCCCGCGGCAAGGTAACACTTGCCCGGCATGCAACGGGTTGGGCAGCGGCTCCTGCCGAGGCCTTGCAGGCGGTCATCTGGCGTCATTCGTGGCGTCGGGGTGGGCGCAATCCGTCTCCAGCCCATTTGACCAATGGGCGAGGAAGCGTCTGGTGGCGAGCGGAGCAGCGCCAACTAGACTCCTTCCTTAGGTCCGACACCCCGGTTGACCTTTTCCAGTGCATGAAAGGTTGAACCTGCCTCACGAGGGTACGGCGGTGGGACCGAGACTCCAACACCAATAAAAGCAACTGGAGGTTTTGATGAAGATGGTGAAATCCACCCTGGCCGTGCTGACCGCGGCAACCGTTCTCGGTGTCAGCGGTTTCGCGCAGGCGGGCGCCACCCTGGACGCGGTGAAGAAGAAAGGCTTCGTGCAATGCGGCATCAGCGACGGCCTCCCGGGCTTTTCCTATGCCGATGAAAAAGGCAACTACAAAGGCATCGACGTTGACGTCTGCCGTGCCGTTGCCGCCGCCGTGTTCGGCGATGCCAGCAAGGTCAAGTACAGCCCGCTGACCGCCAAGGAACGTTTCACCGCGCTGCAGTCTGGCGAAGTCGACGTCCTTTCGCGCAACAGCACCTGGACCAGCTCCCGTGACGCGGCCATGGGCCTGAACTTCACCGGCGTGACCTACTACGACGGTCAAGGCTTCCTGGTGAACAAGAAGCTCGGCGTTTCCAGCGCCAAGGAACTCGATGGCGCCACCGTCTGCATCCAGGCCGGCACCACCACCGAGCTGAACCTGTCGGACTACTTCCGCGCCAACAACCTGAAGTACACCCCCATCACCTACGACACCTCCGACGAGAGCGCCAAGTCGCTTGAATCCGGCCGTTGCGACGTACTGACCTCCGACCAGTCCCAGCTCTATGCACAACGCATCAAGCTGGCCGCTCCGGATGAGTACGTGGTGCTGCCGGAAGTCATCTCCAAGGAGCCTCTGGGCCCAGCCGTGCGCCAGGGTGACGAGGAATGGTTCGACATCGTGCGCTGGTCCCTGTTCGCGATGCTGAACGCCGAGGAGCTGGGCATCGACTCGAAGAATGTCGAGGAAACCGCCAAGACCACGAAGAACCCCGACATTGCCCGTCTGCTGGGTACTGAAGGCGAGTTCGGCAAGGACCTGAAGCTGCCGAAGGACTGGGCGGTGCAAATCGTCAAGCAGGTCGGCAACTACGGTGAAATCTTCGATCGCAACATCGGTGCCGGTAGCGAGCTGAAGATCGAGCGTGGTCTCAACGCCCTGTGGAACAAGGGCGGTCTGCAGTACGCACCGCCGGTGCGCTGACCGTCGCCCGGCGGCCACATGACGTGGCTGCCGGGTTCGAGTTCCGTTTCAACGCGAACCCTGGCCGCCGTCCCCCATCCGGCCGGCCAGCGGTTCCCAGAGGGCTGTCATGCAAAAAACTGCCAACGCCCCGCGTGCCCCGAAAGGTTCGATCTGGACCGACCCGAAGGCGCGTGCGTGGCTATTTCAGATCATCGCCGTCGTCGCGGTCGTGGCACTGGGCTGGTACCTGTTCCAGAACACCCAGAACAACCTGCAACAGCGCGGCATCCTGTCCGGCTTCGACTTCCTCGAACAAAGCGCCGGCTTCGGGATATCCCAACACCTGATCGACTACAACGAAAGCAACAGCTACGGCCGCGTTTTCGTCATCGGTCTGCTCAATACCCTGCTGGTTTCGGGTATCGGTATCTTCTTCGCCACCATCCTCGGGTTCATCCTGGGCGTAGCGCGGCTGTCGCCGAACTGGCTGGTGCGCAAGCTGGCGACCGTCTACATCGAGACCTTCCGCAACATCCCGCCGCTGCTGCAGATCTTCTTCTGGTACTTCGCGGTGATGCTGCCCATGCCGGGGCCGCGCCAGAGCATGGCCATCGGCGAGCACTTGTTCCTCAACAATCGCGGCCTGTACATGCCGGCACCGACCCAGGCCGATGGCTTCTGGCCTTTCCTGGTCAGCCTGATGCTGGTGATCCTGGCGATCATCGTCATGGCGCGCTGGGCCAAGGCCAGGCGTGAGGCCACCGGCCAGCGCTTCCCGGTACTGATTACCTCGCTGGCGCTGGTGGTGGTGGTTCCCGGCCTGGTGTCACTGGTCTTCGGTTCGCCGTTCGCCTGGAGCATGCCGGTACTGCAGGGCTTCAACTTCCGCGGCGGCTGGGTGGTGATTCCGGAACTGATCGCCCTGACCCTGGCGCTGACGGTCTACACCGCAGCCTTCATCGCAGAAAACGTGCGCTCCGGCATCCAGGCGGTCAGCCACGGCCAGACCGAAGCGGCCCGCTCCCTGGGCCTGCCCTCCGCCAAGATCCTGCGCCTGGTCATCATCCCGCAGGCCCTGCGCGTGATCATTCCGCCGCTCACCAGCCAGTACCTGAACCTGGCCAAGAACTCGTCCCTGGCGGCCGGTATCGGCTATCCGGACATGGTCTCGCTGTTCGCCGGTACGGTGCTGAACCAGACCGGCCAGGCAATCGAGGTGATCACCATCACCATGAGCGTCTACCTGGCCATCAGCATCAGCATTTCGCTGCTGATGAACTGGTACAACAAGCGCATCGCGCTGATCGAGCGGTGAGGTCCGAGCCATGACAACACACGTATTCAAGCCCGACCAGCCGCCACCCCGCAGCACTGTGGGCGTAGTCGGCTGGCTGCGCGGTAACCTGTTCTCCAACTGGTTCAACACCCTGCTGACCCTGTTCGCCATTTACCTGGTGTGGCTGATCGTGCCGCCGTTGCTCCAGTGGGCCTTCCTCCAGGCCGACTGGAACGGCAGCACCCGCGCCGATTGCACCAGCGAAGGCGCCTGCTGGGTCTTCATCAAGATGCGCTTCGCCCAGTTCATGTATGGCTTCTATCCCGAGGCACTGCGCTGGCGCGTGGACCTGGCGGTGTGGATCGCGATCATCGGCGCCGCGCCGCTGTTCATTCCGCGCTTCCAGCAAAAGGCCAAGTACGGCCTGGCGTTCCTGGTGATCTACCCCATCGTCGCCTACTGGCTGCTGCACGGCGGCTTCCTCGGCATGTCCACCGTCTCCACCAGCCAGTGGGGCGGCCTGATGCTGACCCTGGTGATCGCAGCGGTGGGTATCGTCGGCGCGCTGCCGCTGGGCATCCTGCTGGCACTGGGACGGCGTTCCAACCTGCCGGCGATCAAGGTCATCTGCGTGACCTTCATCGAGTTCTGGCGCGGCGTTCCGCTGATTACCGTGCTATTCATGTCCTCGGTGATGCTGCCGCTGTTCCTGCCCGAAGGCCTGTCCTTCGACAAGCTGCTGCGGGCGCTGATCGGCGTGATCATGTTCCAGTCGGCTTACATCGCCGAAGTGGTGCGTGGCGGCCTGCAGGCCATCCCCAAGGGCCAGTACGAAGCCGCAGCCGCCATGGGCCTGGGCTACTGGCGGATGATGGGCCTGGTGATCCTGCCGCAAGCCCTGAAGCTGGTAATCCCCGGCATCGTCAACACCTTCATTGCGCTGTTCAAGGACACCAGCCTGGTGATCATCATCGGCCTGTTCGACCTGCTCAACAGCATCAAGCAAGCCACCACCGACCCGGCCTGGCTGGGGATGGCCACCGAAGGCTACGTCTTCGCCGCCCTGGTGTTCTGGATCTTCTGTTTCGGCATGTCCCGCTACTCCATGAGCCTGGAGCGCAAGCTGGACACCGGCCACAAGCGTTAGGAGTCACTCCATGACTGAAGCAAGCAAGAAAACCGCCGGCGAGCCGATCATCCGTCTGCAGGGCGTGAACAAGTGGTACGGCCAGTTCCACGTGCTGAAGGACATCAACCTCGACGTGCAGCAGGGCGAACGCATCGTCCTCTGCGGTCCGTCCGGTTCCGGCAAGTCCACCACCATCCGCTGCATCAACCGTCTCGAAGAGCACCAGCAGGGCCGCATCATCGTCGACGGCACCGAGCTGACCGGCGACCTCAAGCACATCGAGGCGATCCGCAGCGAAGTGGGCATGGTGTTCCAGCACTTCAACCTGTTCCCGCACCTCACCGTGTTGCAGAACTGCACCCTGGCCCCGATGTGGGTGCGCAAGATGCCCAAGCGCCAGGCCGAGGAAATCGCCATGCACTACCTGGAGCGTGTGCGCATTCCCGAGCAGGCCCTGAAATACCCGGGGCAACTCTCCGGCGGCCAGCAGCAGCGTGTGGCCATCGCCCGTGCGCTGTGCATGAAGCCGAAGATCATGCTGTTCGACGAACCGACCTCGGCGCTTGACCCGGAGATGGTGAAGGAAGTGCTCGACACCATGATCGGCCTGGCCCACGACGGCATGACCATGCTCTGCGTGACCCACGAGATGGGCTTCGCCCGCACCGTGGCCGACCGGGTGATCTTCATGGACAAGGGCGAGATCGTCGAACAGAACGAGCCTCACGCCTTCTTCGACAACCCACAGAACGAGCGGACCAAGCTGTTCCTCGGGCAGATCCTGCACTGAGGATTGGACGCAGAACGAGAAAGGGAGCCTTCGGGTTCCCTTTTTCATTTCGCAGGGTGGCGATGAGCGAAGCCCAACATTTCCCCCAGCATCGTCGGGACGAAAGCATCAGCCGCTCACCAGAATGAAAAAGCCGCGCAAACGCGCGGCTCGTTCGGCAAGGTTCAGCCCTTCAATCGCCGTAGATATCGAAGTCGAAGTACTTGGCCTGGATCGCCTGGTACTTGCCGTTCGCACGCAGGGTCTTGATGGCGCTGTTGAATTTCTCGCGCAGCTCGTCATCACCCTTGCGCACCGCGATGCCGGCCCCCTCGCCGAAGTACTGCGGATCGTTCAGCACCGGGCCGACGAACTCGAAGCCCTTGCCGCTATCGGTCTTGAGGAAGCCTTCGTTGAGCGGGAAGACGTCAGCCAACACGCCATCCAGGCGACCGGAAAGCACGTCCAGATAGATTTCGTTCTGGGTGCTGTAGCGCACGATCTTCACGCCCTTGGGCTCCAGCACCTCGGTGGCGAAGCGGTCAGTGGTGGTGGAACGCTGGGTGCCGATGGTCTTGCCCACCAGGCTCTTGAACTCGGAATCGACCACGACACCCTTCTTCATCGCCAGACGCGCCGGGCTGTAGTAGTACTTGCCAGTGAAGTCCACGGACTTCTTGCGCTCTTCCGTGATGGTCATGGACGACAGCACAGCGTCCACTTTCTTCACCTTGAGAGAAGGAATCAGGCCATCGAACTCTTGTTCGACCCATTGGCACTTGACCTTCATTTCCTCGCACATGGCGTTGCCGATGTCGTAGTCGAAGCCGGAAATCTGCCCCTCTGGTGTCTTGAAGGCGAAAGGCGGATAGGCAGCTTCAATGCCAATGCGCAAGGGCTTGTCGGCGGCAAAAACGCTGGAGGCCAGCAGGCTCAGGGCAAGGCTGCCCAGCAGAACGAGTTTCTTCATGGTGCGACTCCCGCAGTACGGATGGATGCCCGCCATAGGGCTTGGCGAGCAGGTTCGAAATGGGTTTGCGAGGCAGAAGAAGACGCCGCCAGGGCTGGCCGGCATGGGAATGCTATGGGTAGCTGGCGATGGATCATCGTGTAGGCCGCTAACTTGTACTTGTGAGTCCATACTGGACTCAAATGTACAGACCGTCAATCACCCATGAAAAAGCCCGGCAGGACCGGGCTGATTCGAAGTCGTGTGGAGCCGTGTGGGGGCGAATTTATTCCCTAAGCAGGCCGCAGGTCTGCCATTGGGAGTCCCCAGGGGCAGCTAGGCCGCCCTTCGCGAATGAATTCGCCCCCACAGGAAAAGCAGTCCCGACCGGGTTCATTTCCAGCGCTCGGCCGCCGTCTTGTCGCTGCAGCGCCCTTCTACCCAGCGTGGGCCTTCGGCAGTGTCTTCCCTCTTCCAGAAGGGCGCGCGGGTCTTGAGGTAGTCCATGATGAAGTTGCAGGCGTCGAACGCGGCCTGGCGATGGGCGCTGGCGGTGCCGACGAAGACGATGGGCTCGCCCGGTTCCAGGCGGCCAACGCGGTGGACGATATCCACATTGAGCAGCGGCCAGCGCTCCCGTGCCTCAACAGCGATTTTCTCCAAGGCCTTCTCGGTCATGCCCGGATAGTGTTCGAGGAACATACCCGCCACGTCCTGACCTTCATTGAAATCGCGCACGTAGCCAACGAAGCCGACCACCGCGCCAATGCCGACATTGGCCGCGTGCAGTGCGTTGAGCTCAACACCGGGATCGAAGGCGGTTTCCTGCACGCGAATGGCCATCTCAGCCTCCGGTGACCGTGGGGAAGAAGGCGACCTCGTCGCCATCAGTGAGGGCCTCGTCCAGGCTGCACAGCTCCTGGTTGCGGGCGCACATCAGGTTTTGCTCGGCGAGCACCTCCCAAACACCGCCACGAGCCAACAGGTGCTGACGCAGATCTTCCAGCTTCGCGAACGCCGCATCCCAGTTGAGCTGCTCGCCTTCAATGCCGAGCGCTTCACGGTAACGGGCGAAATACTGCACGCGAATCATCATTACTCCCCGGCCTGGTAGTGGCCGCTCTTGCCGCCCAGCTTTTCCAGCAGGCGAACGGTTTCGATGGTCATGCCGCGGTCCACGGCCTTGCACATGTCATAGATGGTCAGGGCGGCGACGCTCGCAGCGGTCAGCGCTTCCATTTCAACACCGGTCTGCCCGGCCAGCTTGCAACGGGCCACGATGCGCACGCAGTCCTCCCCTTCCGCTTCCAGCTCTACCTTGACGCTGGTGAGCATCAGCGGGTGACACAAAGGGATGAGGTCGGAGGTTTTCTTCGCTGCCTGAATACCGGCGATGCGCGCCACGGCGAACACATCGCCCTTGGGATGGCCGCCGGCCTGGATCATGGCAAGGGTTTCCGGGCGCATGCGCACACGGGCTTCAGCCGTCGCCTCACGAGAAGTCACCGCTTTGTCGGTGACATCGACCATGTTGGCGCGACCTTCGGAATCGAGATGGGTAAGCACTGCAAGTCTCCTCGGACAGGAGACAGATTGTATACAGAAACCCATACCGGGCGGCAGGTGCCGCCCGGCGGGAGGTGAGGGTTACATGTGGGCTTCGGCGTACTCGGCCAGCACGGAACGCGGCACACCCTGAAGGGTGATGTGCACGCCGTGAGGAAAGTCCTTGAAGCGTTCGGTCAGGTACGTCAGGCCCGAGCTGGGGGCGGAAAGGTAAGGGGTATCGATCTGCGCCAGGTTGCCCAGGCAGATCACCTTGGACCCGGTGCCCGCACGGGTGATGATGGTTTTCATCTGGTGTGGCGTCAGGTTCTGGCACTCATCGATGATGATCAGGCTCTGCTGGAAGCTACGGCCGCGGATGTAGTTCAGGGATTTGAACTGCAGCGGCACCTTGCTGAGGATGTAATCCACGCTGCCGTGGGTGTTCTCATCATCCATGTGCAGCGCTTCGAGGTTGTCGGTGATGGCTCCCAGCCAGGGCTCCATCTTCTCCGCCTCGGTGCCGGGCAGGAAGCCGATTTCCTGGTCCAGGCCCTGCACGCTGCGGGTGGCGATGATGCGACGGTAACGCTTGCTGACCATGGTCTGCTCGATGGCCGCAGCCAGCGCCAGGATGGTCTTGCCGGAACCCGCCGCGCCACTGAGATTGACGAGGTGGATGTCCGGGTCCAGCAACGCATAGAGCGCCAGCGCCTGGTACACATCGCGCGGACGCAGGCCCCAGGCTTCCTGATGCAGCAGTGGCTCCTGGTGCAGGTCGAGGATCAGCAGTTCATCGGCCTTGATGCCCTTGATCCAGCCAACGAAGCCCTGCTCGTCGACAATGAACTCGTTGACGTGCACCGCCGGCAAGTTGTCGGTGAGCTGCACCCGATGCCAGGTGCGTCCGTGGTCCTGACGGGTCTCCACCTTGCTCACGCGGTCCCAGAAGGAGCCCGGCATGTCGTGATAGCCACGGGACAGCAAGGACACATCGTCCACCAACTGGTCGGTGTGGTAATCCTCCGAGTCGATCCCGCACGCCCGCGCCTTCAGGCGCATGTTGATGTCCTTGGTCACCAACACCACGGACATGCCCGGCCTGCGGCTCTTCAGCTCCACCAACTGGTTGATGATCTTGTTGTCGTTGAGGTCTTCGGGCAGCCAGGTGATGGGGGCTGCACTCTTGCTCATGAGGATCGAGAGGAAGCCGCAAGGGCCGCTTTTCTCTCGCTGGATGGGTACCCCGTGCTCCACTTCCTCAGGGGTGGCACCACTGAGGATCTTGTCGATGTTACGGATGGCCTGCCTGCATTCAGCGGCAACACCCTGTTTACCGGTCTTGAGCTTGTCCAGTTCCTCCAGCACGGTCATCGGAATGGCCACGTGGTGTTCCTGGAAATTGAACAATGCGTTGGGATCGTGAATCAGGACGTTGGTGTCGAGCGCGTACAAGGTTGGAGCGGTAGGGCGGGAGCGTCCGTGGTCATCCATACTCGGTCACCTTCTTATAGGGCCAAGCGACGGAATGCCAGGCTGGCGCTCCGCCGCGGAGCGCCGCCGACCTCCCCCTTCCGGGTCATGCCGTTCGGAGGATGCTGCCAACTAGGTGAGGGCCGATGGCCGCCACCTGTCTGCAGGGTTCGGCGGTCTGCTTTGTTAATACTCCATTCGGGATGACAGAAAAAAGAACTTTTTTGCCTGTACGAGTCTTTTTTCACACCACGACAAAAACCCCTTGGCGCGTAGGAAAGTGCCCGTTAAAGTCGAAAGTCCCCTCCTCAAGAATCCCTCCGAATTTTCCGCCCCTGGCGGTCGATCCGCCCGAGGCGCCCCGTCTGACTATCGGCGGTATAGGTGGAGCCAACGCAAGCAAATCCCTAGAATCGTCGCGTTCCCGAAGGAGACGATTCGATGCTGCTGGTGATTTCCCCTGCCAAGACCCTGGACTACCAGACCCCGCCGGTCACCTCGCGCCATACCCAGCCTGAGTTCCTCGACCACGCTCAGGAGCTGATCCAGCAACTGCGCGAGCTCAGCCCAGCGCAGATCGCCGAGCTGATGCACCTGTCCGACAAACTCGCCGGCCTCAACGCCGCACGCTATGGCAGCTGGCACCCGGACTTCACCCCGGACAACGCCAAACAGGCCCTGTTGGCCTTCAAGGGCGACGTTTACACCGGCCTCAACGCCGAAGACTTCGTTGATACCGACTTCGACTTCGCCCAACAGCACCTGCGCATGCTCTCCGGCCTTTACGGCTTGCTGCGCCCGCTGGACCTGATGCAGCCCTACCGCCTGGAAATGGGCACCAAGCTGGCCAATGCCCGCGGCAAGGATCTCTACGCCTTCTGGGGCGAGCGCATCAGTGGCTGGCTCAACGAAGCCCTGGCAGCCCAGGGCGACGATATCCTGCTCAACCTGGCCTCCAACGAATACTTCAGCGCGGTCAAGCGCAAGGCCCTGAACGCCCGCATCATCGACACCGAGTTCAAGGACCTGAAGAACGGCCAGCACAAGATCATCAGTTTCTACGCCAAGAAGGCCCGTGGCCTGATGGCCCGCTACGTGATCAAGGAGCGCCTGCAGAACCCCGAAGGCCTGAAGGACTTCAACTACCAGGGCTACCGCTACTCCGTGGAGCACTCCAAGCCGGACAGCCTGGTGTTCCTGCGCGACCATCCCGAAGATTGATGCAAACAACCCCGCCGCCCGGCGGGGTTCTTGTTTCCGCTCCTGGAAGCGTAACTTCCCGCCCCGCCCGCTCGCCCTCCGCCGTTGGACTTCGCTGCACTCTGCCCAACCTGCGAGCGCACGCCAATCAAGCTGCGTGCCACGTAATTGCCACTGCAGCTTCCAATATCACTTCAAGATCATATGGCCGGCATACATACCACTTTAATGCTGGCAAACATGCGTACTTATAGTGGCCAACTTGCAAAATGCAATCACTGAAAACCTGCAATTTGCACTATCTGGAACTTTTCCCAAGCAAGCCAACTCTGAGAATGCCACCGAGCAGACATGGGGCGTAGTCAAAAAACTGCAATAAGCAAATTCAGGGACGAACGGTAGGAACTATCCGAAAAGACGGACACTCATACCCCCGTGACTTAATTCTTCACACCATATTTCGGTGTGATCTCAAACTGCCTTGGTAACTATCGGCACACAGCCGAGGGGTAGTTTTTATCTGGTGAAAACCAAATAAGTTGATTAAGGAGAAGCGCAACAAACTCGACCTACTGGACAAAACCAACGAGCCAGAGCCCTTGCGGCGATCAGCTCAGGACTCTACCCGGGCAAGCGTAACGACATGCCCAGTTCAGGCGCCCTAACTTTGGCGTCCGGTATTAATCATGCCTGTGCACTGAAAAGTTGCAGTTGCGACATAACAGTGCAAACGGACGTGACACTAACGTCACATATTAAACAGCGTGCTGAAAGGACGAGGTGAATACGATGCGAATCAGCATCTTCGGTTTGGGCTATGTTGGTGCAGTGTGCGCCGGCTGCCTCTCTGCTCGTGGTCATGAAGTTGTCGGCGTCGACGTTTCTCAGACCAAGATCGACCTGATCAACAATGGCAAATCGCCCATTGTCGAACCGGGTCTGGAAGAACTTCTTCAACAAGGCGTAAAAACCGGCCGCCTGCGCGGCACCACCGATGTTGCCGGTGCGGTGCGTGAAACCCAGGTGTCTTTCATCTGCGTCGGCACCCCGAGCAAGAAGAACGGTGACCTGTCCCTGGATTACATCGAAGGCGTTTGCCGCGAGATCGGCTTCGCCCTGCGCGACAAGGCGGAGCGCCACACCGTGGTGGTGCGCAGCACCGTGCTGCCGGGCACCGTGAAGAACGTGGTGATCCCGATCATCGAAGACTGCTCCGGCAAGAAGGCCGGCGTCGACTTCGGCGTGGCGGTGAACCCCGAGTTCCTCCGCGAAAGCACCGCGATCAAGGACTACGACTTCCCGCCCATGACCGTCATCGGTGAGCTGGACAAGGCCGCTGGCGACGTACTCGAGACCCTGTACCGCGAACTCGACGCCCCGATCATCCGCAAGGACATCGAGGTGGCCGAGATGATCAAGTACACCTGCAACGTCTGGCACGCAGCCAAGGTCACCTTCGCCAACGAAATCGGCAACATCGCCAAGGCCGTTGGCGTCGATGGCCGCGAAGTGATGGACGTGGTCTGCCAGGACAACAAGCTCAACCTGTCCAAGTACTACATGCGCCCCGGCTTCGCCTTCGGCGGTTCCTGCCTGCCCAAGGACGTGCGTGCGCTGAACTACCGCGCCACCTCGCTGGACGTGGACTCCCCGCTGATCGGCTCGCTGATGCGCAGCAACGCCGGCCAGGTGCAGAAGGCGTTCGACATCATCTCCGGCCACGACAAGCGCAAGGTCGCCCTGCTCGGCCTGTCCTTCAAGGCGGGTACCGATGACCTGCGTGAAAGCCCGCTGGTGGAGCTGGCCGAGATGCTGATTGGCAAGGGTTTCGACCTCAGCATCTACGACCGCAACGTCGAGTACGCCCGCGTCCACGGCGCCAACAAGGACTACATCGAGTCGAAGATCCCCCACGTGTCGTCGCTGCTGGACAGCAATTTCGACTCGGTGGTCGACAAGGCCGACATCATCGTCCTGGGCAACCGTGACGAACTGTTTGCGCCGCTGGCCCAACGGGCCCCGGCCGGCAAGCAGGTGATCGACCTGGTGGGCTTCATGCCAAAGGGCACCCAAGGCAACGCCGAGGGGATCTGCTGGTAAGCGCCCTGCCCCCTTCCCTAGGGAAGGGGGCATCCGCAACGAGCCCAGGACGATTCTATGGACAAGATCAAGCATGGCCTGCTCGAAGCCTCGGGCTGGCTGTTCTACCTCATCGCGCTGATGCTGCTGGCACTGGCTTTGCCCAAGTCGGTGTTCGACCCCGACTCCAAGCACTTCCTGCTGCTGATCGGGGCGGTGGGCATTTGGCGCTACTCCATGGGCGCCCTGCACTTCGTGCGCGGCACGCTGTTCCTCTACGTCGTCTACCCCTGGTACAAGCGGCGCCTGGCCAAGCTCGGCAACGCGGCCGACCCGTCCCACGTTTTCCTGATGGTGACGAGCTTCCGCATCGAGGCGCTGACCACCGCCATGGTCTACCGCTCGGTGATCCAGGAAGCCATCGACTGCGGCTATCCGACCACTGTGGTCTGCTCCATCGTCGAGCTGTCCGACGAGCTGCTGGTGAAGAACCTCTGGACCAAGCTCGCACCGCCTTCGCGGGTCAAGCTGGACTTCGTGCGCATTCCCGGTACCGGCAAGCGCGATGGCCTGGCCTACGGTTTCCGCGCCATCTCCCGGCAACTGCCCGACAGCAACGCGGTCGTGGCGGTCATCGACGGCGACACCGTGCTGGCCGAAGGCGTGGTGAAGAAGACCGTGCCCTGGTTCAAGCTTTTCCCGAATGTCGGCGGGCTGACTACCAATGAGTTCTGCGAGGTGCGCGGCAGCTACATCATGAGCGAGTGGCACAAGCTGCGCTTCGCCCAGCGCCACCTCAACATGTGCTCGATGGCGCTCTCCAAGCGCGTGCTGACCATGACCGGCCGCATGTCGGTGTTCCGCGCCCAGGTAGTGACTGACCCGGACTTCATCGCCGACGTGGAAAGCGACCACCTGGACCACTGGCGCCTGGGGCGTTTCCAGTTCCTCACCGGTGACGACAAATCCAGTTGGTACAGCCTGATGCGCCTGGGCTACGACACCTTCTATGTACCGGACGCCGCGATCAACACGGTTGAGCACCCGCCGGAGAAGAGCTTCATCAAGGCCAGCCGCAAATTGATGTTCCGCTGGTACGGCAACAACCTGCGGCAGAACTCCCGCGCCCTGGCGCTCGGTCCGCATCGCCTCGGCTGGTTTACCACCGTGGTGCTGGCCGACCAGCGCGCGTCGATGTGGACCTGCCTGCTGGGCCTGGCCGTGGCCATCATCGCCAGCCTGAAGTACAGCATCGCCTATCTGCTGGTGTACCTGCTGTGGATCGGCCTCACCCGCTTCGTCCTGACCCTGTTGCTCAGCATCACCGGGCACCGGATCGGGCCGGCCTATCCGCTGATCCTCTATTACAACCAAATCGTCGGAGCGCTGGTGAAGATCTACGTCTTCTTCCGCCTCGACCAGCAGTCCTGGACCCGCCAGAACACCAAGCTCAACCGTGACCTCGCCAGCTTCTCGCGCTGGTTCAACACCTGGTCCTCACGCGCCATGACCTTCTCCGCAACCAGCGTATTCATCGCCACGCTGCTGGCGATCGTGTGAGCACAAGGAACCTGACAGGAATCGAAGCCATGAATACAGCCGTCAATCTCAATGTGGTGCATGAATCCGAAGCCCAGCGCCAGCATGCGCGGGTGAAGATCCCGGGCAAAGTCCGCTACATCGCCCGTGGCGAACGCTTCGAGGCGTCGCTGCTGGACGTTTCCGCCGGCGGTTTCGCCTTTACCGCTGGCCGCGCAGGCGCCAATGTCGGCGACCACCACAAAGGCCGCCTGATGTTCCAGATCGACGGCCTCAGCCTGGGCCTGGACGTGGAGTTCCAGGTACGCGCCGTGGACACCCGCAACGAGCGCATCGGCTGCGTTTTCCACAACCTGCAACCGCGCGACATCGCCACTCTGCGCTACCTGATCAGCTCGCACCTTTCCGGCGAACTGGTCAGCGCCGGCGACCTGCTCAACACCCTGCAGCGCGAGAACTTCACCAAGCCGCGCAAAGCCGGGTCCGGCGGCGGTATGGGCGCCCTGGGCCGCCTGAAGGCCGTCAGCTTCAGCCTCGGCATCTTCGTCATCGGCGTCGGCGCCTTTGCGTACATCACCAAGTCCCTCTACGGCCTCTACTTCGTCACCCATGCCGACTCGGCCATGGTCGCGGTGCCCTCCATGCAGGTCACCATGCCGCGCGAAGGTACCGTGCAGAGTCTGGTCGGCCCGGATGCCAGCGTCGAGAAAGGCGCCCCTATCGCGTCCTTCAGCGCCACCATGCTGGAAATGCTCAAAGGTCACCTGACAGACGCTCAACTGTCGCCGCGCAATGTCGAAGAACTCTTCGGCAAGCAGATGAAGGGCACGCTCACCAGCCCCTGCAACTGCAAGATCGCCCGCCAGCTCGTGGCCGATGGCCAGTTCGCCAGCAAAGGCGACGTGATCTTCGAACTGGTGCCCCAGGACACCCAGGCCACCGTGCAGGCGCGCTTCCCCTTCCGCAACATCGCCCAGGCCAAGCCAGGCGCTCGCGTCACCTTCCAGGTGGCCGGCGAAGACCAGGTGCGCCACGGCAAGATCCTCAGCAGCAACCTGCATGACGGCAGCATGTCCGCCGACATCCGCGCCACCGTCCAGCCCGACGAGCCGCTGCCCAGCAGCCTCGCCGGCCAGCCGGTGGAAGTCAGCATCGATCGCGGCCCGTCCCTTGACTGGCTGATCGACCGTGCCCTGGCGGCCGGCTTCTGAGGAGGGCACCGCCATGGCCCATCACGCCCCCCCTGTCCTGCTGCTGGCTGCGGCTATCGCCCTGGCCGGTTGCTCCGGGCTGCCCGACGAACGCCTCGCCCGCGAAGCCTTGAAGCGCGGTGACAGCGCCACCGCCGAGCAGAATTTCCGCCAACTGGCCGAGCTTGGCTACGCCGATGCCGCGGTCGGCCTGGCCGACCTGCAGGTGGCCAGCGGCGACCCCGAGCAACTCGCCAAGGCCGAGCAGACCTACCGCCAGGCCATGGACCAGTCACCGCGCGCCAAGGCGCGCCTGGGCAAGCTGCTGGCGCGCAAGACCGAGCTGAGCCAGGCGGAGCGCCGCGAGACCGCGCAACTGCTGGAGGAGTCTTTCGCTGCGGGTGAGGAAAACAGCCTGCTGCCGCTGGTGATGCTCTACCTGCAGTACCCGCAGGACTTCCCCTCCGTGAACGTGCCCGCACGCATCGCCCAATGGCGCGCCGAAGGACACACCCAGGCCGAGCTGGCGCAAATTCTCTTCTATCGCACCCAGGGCACCTACGATCAGCACCTGGGCGAGATCGAGCAGATCTGCACCCGCAGTCTGACCCTGGCCGACGTCTGCTACGTCGAGCTGGCCACGGTCTACCAGAAGCAAGGCAAGGCTGACGCCCAGCAGAAACTGCTGGATGGCCTGATGTCCGGCTACCACGCCGGGCGCATCCCCGCCCAGCGCGTGGAGTCGGTGGCCCAGGTACTCGCCGATGCCGAACTCGGTAAGCCCGACGAAGGCAAGGCCCAGGCGATGCTCGAGGAGCTGGCCCCGGCCTATCCCGCCGCCTGGGTCAGCCTGGCCAAGCTGCTCTACGAGTACCCGGCGCTCGGTGATACCGAGCAGATGTTGGGTTACCTGGAAAAGGGCCGCGCCGCGTCCCTGCCCCGCGCCGAACTGCTGATGGGTCGCCTCTACTACGAGGGCAAGCTGGTCCCCCTGGACCCGCGCAAGGCCGAAGAGCACCTGCTCAAGGCCGCACCCACCGAGCCCAGCGCCAACTACCTGCTGGGCCAGATCTACCTGCGCGGCTACCTGGGCGACATCGCCCCGGACAAGGCCTTGGAGCACCTGCTCAGCGCCGCTCGCAACGGCCAGATCAATGCCGACTTCGCCCTCGGCCAGATGTACGCCCAGGGCAAGGGCATCCAGCCCAACCTGGTCAACGCCTACGTCTTCAGCCAGCTCGCCCTGCCCAAGAACACTCCGCAGGCCCTGGAGCTGGCGCAACGCGTGGAACAGCAACTGCCCCCGGCCGAGCGTGCCCGCGCCGAGCAACTGCTGCGCGAAGAGCGCCAGGTGCGCGGTGCGACGGCGACCGACGCCGCCCAGATGCAAGCCATGCAGACCCAATAAGGACACGTACTGACGATGAACACCAAACCCTGGATTCGCGCCGGCCTGGGCCTGTCCCTGCTGGCCGCGAGCATCGCCCACGCCGCCCAGCCCGAGGGCAGGAATTTCGGCCTGGACGTGAAGATCACCGCCCAATCGGAAGACGACCGTGACCTCGGCACCCGCGACGGGGGCGATGTCAATGGCATCGGTCTCGACCTGCGTCCCTGGGTCTATGGCGAACGTGGCGACTGGAGCGCCTTCGCCATGGGCCAGGCGGTCACCGCCACCGATATCGTCGAAACCGACACCCTGGAGTCCGGCGACATCGAAGCCGACGCCGGCCAGCGCAACAATGGTCGCGAGCCGGACAAGAGCTACCTGGCGATGCGCGAGTTCTGGGTCGACTACGGCGGCCTCACCGCCTACCCGGGCGAGCACCTGCGCTTCGGCCGCCAGCGCGTGCGCAGCGAGGAAGGCACCTGGTGGGACACCAACATCGAAGCCTTGCGCTGGAGCTTCGATACCACCCTGCTGCGCGCTCATGCCGGCGTCGCCGAGCGCTTCAGCGAGTACCGCACCGACATCGACGAACTGGCCCCGGAAGACGAAGATCGCCAGCACTTCTTCGGCGACATTTCCACCCAATGGCGCCCGGGCCACTGGGTCGGCGCCAAGCTGCACCACAGCCGCGACAACGGCGACTTGCCCAACGTGGGCGAAGAAGTCGATGAACTGGATAAACGCACCACCGGCGACCTGACCTGGCTGGGCCTGGAAGCCGATGGCGGCTTCTTCGATCGCCGCTCCACCCAACCCCTGAACTACTGGGCGCAGGCCACCTGGCTGACCGGCGATGTGGACGAACTGCAGCAGTCCGCCGTGGGCGACCAGGCCTTCGCCGCCGGCTCGCGCAATGTCGATGTGGACGCCTGGGCGATCGACCTCGGCCTGCGCTGGAACATCGATGACCAGTGGAAAGTCGGCGGTGCCTATGCCCGCGGCAGCGGTGGTGGCGACGACGACAGCTCCGAGCAATTCCGCCAGACCGGGCTGGAGAGCAACCGCTCCAACTTCACCGGTACCGAAGCCCGCATGCACCGCTTCGGCGAAGCCTTCCGTGGCGAGTTGAGCAACCTGCAAGTGGCGACCGCCTTCACCTCCTGGCAGTTGGGTGAAGACTACGACGCGAGCGTCGTCTACCACCGTTTCTGGCGTGTGGACGACAACCAGGACGTCGGCCAGAGCGGAATCATCGCGCCGCTGGAAGACGGCGAGAAAGACATCGGCCAGGAGATGGACCTGGTGGTCACCAAGTACTTCAAACAGGGCCTGCTGCCCGCCTCCATGGCCGAACACCTGGACGAGCGCTCGGCCCTGGTGCGTTTGCGTGGCGGCGTGTTCAAGCCGGGCGATGCCTATGGCAGCGGCACCGACTCGCTGATGCACCGCGCCTTCGTCGATTTCATCTGGCGCTTCTGATGGACATCCGGCGCAACGGAGGAACAGCCATGAAACGTGGCATGGGAACCACATTGCTGGTGGGCGGCGTCATGCTCGGCGCCCTGCAGATGGCCGCGCCTTGGGTGCAGGGCGCGGAGCTGACCCAGGAACTGAAGCCGATCAAGAACTACACGGTGTCCACCGCGCCGGTGGAGCAGCTGCATCTGGAGACGCCGAAACTGCCGGACCTCTCCGGCTACACCCTGGCGGCGGTGGAAGCGAAGATCGATCGCAACACCCGCGGCCGCGTGGTGGTCAGACGCATGCTCCAGCAGGACGCGCTCAAGGACTTCATCGGCGGCGACGAGCGTCTGCGTGAATGGGTCAAGCGCCAGCAAGGCATGCCCCAGGCGATCTTCGTAGAGGGCGGTTACGTGACCCCGGCGGACCTGGCGAAAGCCCTGCCGGACAGCCAGTTCAGCGAGACCGAGCCGGGCGTCTACATCGCCCGCCTGCCCGTCGTGGTGGCCCAGGGTGCGAGCCTGCAGGTCGGCAAGGAAACCAAGGACTTCCGCCTCTCGCAGGAACGCGGCGCCTTCCTGGTCAACGATGGCAAGCTGTTCATCACCGGCAGCCAGCTCACCGCCTGGCGTGAAAAGGACAAATCCCCCGCCTGGTTCCGCAAGCCCGAGGAGTTCCGCCCGTTCCTGGTGTCCTGGGGTGGCAGCGAGCTGTATATCGTCGGCAGCAAGGTCACCAGCCTGGGCTACGACAACTCCAAGTCCTACGGCGTCTCCATCACCCAGTACACCCCGGGCCAGGCCGCGCGCCTGAAGCGCCGGGCCCCCACCGGCTGGCTGCTGGACTCGGAGTTCGTCGACCACTGGTACGGCTTCTACTGCTTCGAAGCGGCCGATGTGGTCATCAAGGGCAACACCTACCGCGACAACATCGTCTACGGCATCGACCCGCACGACCGATCCCACGGTCTGATCATCGCCCACAACACCGTGCACGGGACCAGGAAGAAGCACGGCATCATCATTTCCCGTGAGGTGGACGACAGCTGGATCGTCCACAACAAGAGCTACGACAACAAGCTCTCGGGCATCGTGATCGACCGTAACTCGGTGAACAATCTCGTGGCCTGGAACGAGGTGTACCAGAACCACGCCGACGGCATAACGATCTACGAAAGCTCGAACAACCTGCTCTGGGGCAACAAGATCCTCAGCAACCAGCGCCACGGCATCCGCGTGCGCAACAGCGTGAACATCCGCCTGTACGAAAACCTCTCGGCTGCCAACGGCCTGACCGGTGTGTATGGCCACATCAAGGACCTCTCCGACACCGACCGGAACATCGAACTCGACCCCTTCGATACCAAGGTCTCGATGATCCTGGTGGGCGGCAAGCTCGCCGGCAACGGTTCCAGCCCCCTCTCCATCGACTCGCCCCTGTCGGTCGAGCTGTACCGCGTGGAGCTGCTCGCCCCGAGCAAATCCACCGGCATCAGCTTCGCCGGCATCCTCGGTGAAAAGCAGGACGAAATCCTCGACCTGATGGTGCGCCGCAAACAGGCGGTGCTGATCGACCCCGTCGAAAGCCAGGCCGAACTCCAGGATTGAGGTACGAGATCATGCAAAGACTTTCCCGCTACTGGTTCGCCCCCTCCGCCCTGGCCGCCGCCCTGCTGGCCGCCGCCCAGGGCACACAAGCGGCTCCCGAATACAGCGTGCAACGCACCGGTCCGCTCTGCGCTGTGGCGCAGAACCCGGCCACCTACAACACCAAGTACCTGAGCTTCTTCACCACCCTCGTGCAGGGTCAGGACGACTGGCTGTTCCGCACCCAGTACGACCTGCGTACCGACTTCGGCACCACGCCTTATGGCTGGAGCCAATTCCGTCGCCTGCGCGATGCGCTGAAAGCCAAGGGCGTCGAGCTGATGGTGGTCTACCAGCCCACCCGTGGCCTGATCAATCGCGAGAAACTCACACCGGAAGAGAAGCGCCACTTCAACTACGACCTGGCGAAGAAGAACTATCTCGCCGCCGTGGAGCAGTTCCGCAAGGCCGGTATCTGGGCCACCGACCTCTCGCCACTGTTCGATGAGCAGGGCGTGGGCACCGACTACTACTTCAAGGCGGACCACCACTGGACGCCGGCCGGCGCCGAGCGAACCGCCAGGCTGGTGGCCGAAACCCTGAAGCAGATCCCCGGCTTCAACGACATCCCGAAGAAGGACTTCCAGAGCAAGGTGGTTGGCCTGCTGCCCAAGGCCGGCACCCTGCACAAGACCGCCGGCCAGCTCTGCGGCACCACCTACGCCACCCAGTACGTCGACCGCTTCGAGACCGAAGCGGCAGGCGACGGCGGCGACAGCCTGTTCGGCGATGAGTCCAATCCGCAGGTCACCCTGGTAGGCACCAGTAACAGCGGCCCGGCCTACAACTTTGCCGGCTTCCTGCAGCAGCACAGCGGCGCCGAAGTACTCAACATGGCGGTCAGCGGCGGCGGCTTCGACAGTGCCCTGCTGCAGTACATGAGCAGCAAGGAGTTCCACGAGAACCCGCCCAAGGTGCTGATCTGGGAATTCGCCACCCACTACGACATGGCGCAGAAGAGCTTCTACCGCCAGGCGGTCCCACTGGTGAACAACGGCTGCGAGGGCCGTCCGGTTGCGCTGAAGAACAAGATGAAACTGCACCCCGGTGCCAACGAAGTGCTGGTCAACGGCAAGGGCTCGGCCCTGCGAGACCTGCGCGGGCGCGACTACCAGGTGGACCTGACCTTCAGCGACCCGTCGGTGCACGAGTCCAAGGCCACCATCTGGTACCTCAATGGCCGCCGCGAGAACTTCAAGCTGGAACAGAGCGACCGCGTCGACACCGGCGGCCGCTACGTCTTCGAGCTGCGCAACGACCCGGACTGGGCCGACCTGAACCTGCTCGCCCTGGAAATCCACAGCCCCGAACAGATGCCCCCGGACCTCAGCGTCGAGGTGAGCGTCTGCGCACGTCCCGGCAAGGGCGGGGACAACCTCACGGCCAAGGCCGAATGAGGAAGGAGGAATCCATGAAACGACCCTGGCTGATCGCTCCCCTCTTCGCCGGCATCCTGCTCGCAGGGCAAAGCCACGCCGCCGACCTGGTTCCGCCCAGGGGCTACTACGCCCCTGTGGATATCGACGCCAAGTCTGCAGGCACCTGTAAGGCGCCGCCAGCGCCCTACACCGCCAAACTGGAATTCCGCAGCAAGTACGAGGGCTCCGACAAGGCACGCGCCACGCTCAATCCGACGGCGGAGAAAGCCTTCCGCGAGAAGACCGCCGCCATCACCGAGATGGAGCGCGGCGTCAGCAAGATGGTCATGGAATACATGCGCAAGGGTCAGCGCACCCAGCTCGAATGCACCCTGCAGTGGCTGGGCAACTGGGCCCAGGCCAACGCCCTGCTGAGCACGGAGTACAACCACACCGGCAAGTCGATGCGCAAATGGGCGCTGGGCAGCATGGCCTCGGCTTACCTGCGCCTGAAGTTCTCCGAATCGCAGCCGCTGGCGCCCTACCGCGTCCAGACCCAGGTGATCGAGTCCTGGTTCTCGCGCCTGGCCGATCAGGTGGTGCATGACTGGAGCGGCCTGCCACTGAAGAAGATCAACAACCACTCCTACTGGGCCGCCTGGTCGGTGATGGCCTCCGCCGTGGCGACCAATCGCCAGGACCTCTTCGACTGGTCGGTGGCGCAGTTCCGCGTGGCCGCAGGCCAGGTGGACCATGACGGTTTCCTGCCCAACGAACTCAAGCGCAAGCAACGCGCGCTGGCCTATCACAACTACAGCCTGCCTCCGCTCGCCATGGTTGCCAGCTTCGCCCAGGCCAACGGCGTGGACCTGCGCGAAGAGAACGACGGTGCCCTGCGCCGCCTTGGCGAGAACGTCATCGCCGGCGTGAATGACCAGGAAGCCTTCATTGATAAAACCGGTGACGACCAGGACATGAGCGAGCTGAAAAAGCACGCCAAGTTCTCCTGGCTCGAACCCTGGTGCTCGCTCTACGCCTGCTCGGCCAAAACCCTCGCGTGGAAGGACCAGATGGGCCCCTACAAGACCTTCCGCCTCGGCGGGAATGTGACCCAGGTATTCCATCCGGAGAAGGAGGGTGGGAGTTAGCGACACCCCCCTCTCCCAAAGGGAGAGGGGAGAAATGACGCCCCCGCCCAACGTGGCGGGATTGAAATCAAACGTTCACTGGAGAGACTCGGATGGTCTTTTCTTCCAACGTGTTCCTGTTCCTGTTCCTGCCGATCTTCCTCGGCTTGTACTACCTGGTCGGGACACGCTATCGAAACCTGCTGTTGCTGGTCGCCAGCTACATCTTCTACGCCTGGTGGCGCATCGACTTCCTGGCACTGTTCGCTGCGGTGACGGTGTTCAACTACTGGATCGGCCTGCGCATCGGCGCAGCCGGGGTGCGCACGAAAACGGCGCAGAAATGGCTGCTCCTCGGCGTGGCGGTGGACCTCTGCGTCCTCGGCTACTTCAAGTACGCCAACTTCGGCGTCGACAGCCTTAATGCCATCATCGCCTCCTTCGGCATGGAGCCTTTCGTGCTCACGCACATCCTGCTGCCGATCGGGATCTCCTTCTACGTCTTCGAGTCGATCAGCTACATCATCGACGTGTACCGCGGCGACACGCCCGCCACCCGCAACCTGGTGGACTTCGCGGCCTTCGTGGCGATCTTCCCGCACCTGATCGCCGGCCCGGTGCTGCGCTTCAAGGACCTGGTGGACCAGTTCAACCACCGTTCCCACACGGTGGACAAGTTCGCCGAGGGTTGCACGCGCTTCATGCAGGGCTTCATCAAGAAGGTGTTCATCGCCGACAGCATCGCGCCCATCGCCGACCACTGTTTCGCCCTGTCCGACCCGACCACGGGGGACGCCTGGCTCGGCGCGCTGGCCTATACCGCACAGCTGTACTTCGATTTTTCCGGCTACAGCGACATGGCCATCGGCCTCGGCCTGATGATGGGCTTCCGCTTCATGGAGAATTTCAACCAGCCCTACATCAGCCAGTCCATCACCGAGTTCTGGCGGCGCTGGCACATCAGCCTCTCCACCTGGCTGCGCGACTACCTGTACATCAGCCTGGGCGGCAACCGTGGCAGCACCTTCCAGACCTACCGCAACCTGTTCCTCACCATGCTGCTGGGCGGTCTGTGGCACGGCGCCAACTTCACCTACATCATCTGGGGCGCCTGGCACGGTGCCTGGCTGGCCATCGAGCGCGCCCTGGGCGTGAACGCCGCGCCACGGGCGATCAACCCGCTGAAGTGGGCCTTCACCTTCCTGCTGGTGGTGATCGGCTGGGTGATCTTCCGCGCCGAAAACCTGGACGTCGCCTGGCGCATGTACGCCGCCATGTTCAGCTTCGGTGACTGGCAGCTTTCCGAGCTCAACCGCGCCCAGCTCACCAGCCTGCAGATCGCCACCCTGGTGCTGGCCTATCTGGTGCTGGCCATCTGCGGTATCCGCCAGTTCTACGCCCAGCCGCTGGCCGGCGCGCCCAAGGCCCGTGCCCGCGAAGACGACGACGGCATCGCCATCAATGCCGACGGCAGCGCCGCCCTGCCCCGCGCTCGCCTGCAGGTTGGCGCCCTGGCCTTCCACGCTGCCGTGCTCCTGCTGTTCGCCGCCTCGGTGCTGAAGCTCTCGGCGCAGAGCTTCTCGCCCTTCCTGTACTTCCAGTTCTGAGTGGAGCCGACCATGAACAGAACCCTGAACCTGCTCTACATCCTGTTGTTCTGCGGCCTGCTGCTGGCCCTCTGCCTGTGGTCCATGCGCGTGGTTTTCGGCTTTTCCGTAGCCAAGGAAACCAGCGTGCTGGACGGCAAGCTGGCCCTGGCCTTCGAGAAACGCTACGACGAGGAATTCCCGGTCAAGCAGCTGGGCACCAACCTCTGGGCCCTGGTGGACTACAAGCTGTTCGGCGAAGGCCGCCAGGGTGTGGTCATTGGCCAGGACGGCTGGCTCTTCTCGGATGAAGAGTTCGACCCGGTCGCCGATGGCAGCCGCCACATGCGCGAGAACCTGGCACTGATCCAGGGCGTTCGCGACGAGCTGGCGCGACACAACGTCGAGCTGATGCTGGCCATCGTCCCGGCGAAGTCGCGCCTCTATCCCGAGTATGTCGGCGAAGCCACCCCCTCCGCCCTGCGTCAGGACCTCTACGAGCGCTTCCGCGGCGCAGCGCGCAAGGCCGGAATCATCGCCCCCGACCTGCTTGCCACCCTCGAAGACGCCAAGAATCAGGGCCAGGTCTTCCTGCGCACCGACACCCACTGGACGCCGCTGGGCGCCGAAGTGGTCGCCGGCCGCCTGGGACAAGCCATTGGCCAGGCCATGACCCTGCGCGGTACGCCGCAGCAATACGTGACCGAAGCCGAGGGCGTGGATACCTACAAGGGTGACCTGACGCGCTTCCTGCCGCTGGACCCGCTGTTCGAAAACCTGATGCCGGCGCCGGACCAGTTGCAGAAGCGCGCCACCCGCAACGATGACGCGGGAGACGCCGGCGCTGATGCCCTGTTTGCCGAAAGCGAAGTGCCCGTGGTGCTGGTGGGTACCAGCTACAGCGCCAACGACAAGTGGAACTTCGCCGGCGCCCTGCGCCAAGCCCTGCAGCGCGACCTGGTCAACCACGCCGAGGACGGCCATGGGCCGATCCTGCCGATGCTCAAGTACCTCAAGAGTGACGAGCTGAAGGATGCCCCGCCGCAGTTGGTGATCTGGGAGTTCCCGGAACGCTACCTGCCGATGCTGAGCGACCTGTCCGAATTCGACCCCGAATGGGTCGCCGGCCTGCGCAAAGGCACAGGCACCGATGAACGCCTGGCCTCGCGCTCGGGCAACTGAGAAATCCCCCGCAAGGGGAACGCAGGGCCGTCAGCGGCCCGATCAAGAGAGAAGATGGAGGTACACCTCATGAACCGACAGAACAACCGCAGCTGGACGTCTTATGCCTGCGCCCTGGTGCTGGGTCTCGGCGCGCTGCAGGCCCAGGCCGATGAAGGCGGCCTGTACGGCCCGCAGGCGCCCAAGGGGTCCGCCTTCGTCCGCGCTTACAACGCCGGCAGCAGCGAGCTCAGCGTCAACGTCGGCAATACCGCGCTGACCGACGTCCCGCCGCTGGGCTCCAGCGACTTCAAGTTCCTCCCGGCCGGCAACTACAGCGCCCAGGTGGGCGGCAGCAGCCTCTCGGTGAAGCTGGAGGCCGACCGCTACTACACCCTGGTCAACCAGACTGGCCAGAACCCGCAACTGGTCGAAGAGCCCCCCTTCAGAAACAAGCAGAAAGCCCTGCTGCGCGTGCAGAACCTGTCCGACGCCAAGCTCACCCTCAAGACCGCCGACGGCAAGACCCCGGTAGTCGAGGACGTCGCCCCGCAAGGCCGCGGCGAGCGCGAGATCAACCCGGTGAAAGTCGGCCTCGCCCTGTTCGACGGTGACAAGAAAGTCAGTGACCTCAAACCCGTCTCGCTACAGCGCGGCGAGGTGGTCTGCCTCTACATCACCGGCAGCGGCAGCAAGCTCTCCCCGGTCTGGGTCAAGCGCCCGGTGGAGTCCTGAGCCGCAACGAAGTGACAACCGGCGCGGGTTGAACCACGCCGGTACCTACCTGCCCCGCAGAGGGCGGGAAAGAAATGGCCGAGACGATCCGAAGGGATCGCTCCGCGTAGGGTGGGCTTAAGCCCACCGGCGGCCGGGGACGTGGGCTGAAGCCCACCCTACGGCTCACGCGGCAAGGTCAACGAAATGTGATCGATGGAAGCAGCGCCTCAACCCATGACAGTTCTAGGAGAAACACCATGATTCCCGTGATCCTCTCTGGCGGTAGCGGCTCTCGCCTCTGGCCTCTCTCGCGCAAGCAGTACCCCAAGCAGTTTCTCGCCCTCACCGGCGAACAGACCCTGTTCCAGCAAACCCTTCAGCGCCTGGACTTCGAAGGCATGCAACCGGCCGTGCTGGTGGCCAACCAGGATCACCGTTTTATCGTGCAGGAGCAGCTCGATGCCATCGGCCTGCAGCCCCAAGCCATGCTGCTGGAGCCCTTCGGCCGTAACACCGCGCCAGCCGTGGCCATCGCCGCCATGCAACTGGTTGCCGAGGGCCGCGACGAGCTGATGCTGGTACTCCCGGCTGACCATGTGCTGCGCGACCCACTTGCCTTCCAGAAGGCCCTGGCACTGGCCGCCAGTGCCGCCGACAAGGGCGAGATGGTGCTCTTCGGCGTACCCGCCGAGCGCCCGGAAACTGGCTACGGCTACATCCGCAGCAAATCCGACGGCGTGCTGCCGGAAGGCATCAGCCGCGTCGCCGAATTCGTCGAGAAACCCAACGAAGAACTGGCGCGCCAATACGTCGCGTCCGGCGACTACTTCTGGAACAGCGGCATGTTCCTGTTCCGCGCCAGCCGCTTCCTGGAAGAGCTCAAGCACCACGAGGTGGATATCTACGACACCTGCCTGCTGGCCCTGGAACGCAGCAAGCGCGACGGCATCGCGGTGAGCATCGACTCGGCCACCTTCGCCTGCTGCCCGGACAACTCCATCGACTACGCGGTGATGGAGAAGACCGCCCGCGCCTGCGTGGTTCCGCTCGATGCCGGCTGGAACGACGTGGGCAGCTGGAGCTCGATCTGGGACGTGCATGAGAAGGATGCCGATGGCAACGTCACCAAGGGCGATGTGGTGGTCCAGGACAGCCACAACTGCCTGGTGCATGGCAACGGCAAGCTGGTGTCGGTGATCGGCCTGGACGATGTGGTCGTGGTCGAGACCAAGGACGCCATGATGATCGCCCACAAGGACCGCGTGCAGGACGTGAAGAAGCTGGTCAACAAGCTGGACGCCGACGGCCGCAGCGAAACCCAGAATCACTGCGCCGTATACCGCCCCTGGGGCTCGTACGATTCGGTGGACATGGGTGGTCGCTTCCAGGTCAAGCACATCACCGTCAAGCCCGGCGCGCAGCTTTCGCTGCAGATGCACCACCACCGCGCCGAGCACTGGATCGTGGTATCCGGCACCGCCCAGGTGACTTGCGACGACAAGGTGTTCCTGCTCACCGAAAACCAGTCGACCTATATCCCGATCGCCTCGGTGCACCGCCTGGCCAATCCGGGCAAGATCCCGCTGGAGATCATCGAAGTGCAGTCGGGCAGCTACCTCGGCGAGGACGATATCGAGCGTCTGGATGACGTCTACGGTCGCGCCCCGCAGGCGGCCACCGTGCACAGCATCGCCCGCTGACCTGTAGGAGCCAGCTTGCTGGCGAAGGGGCAACCTTTCGCCAGCAAGCTGGCTCCTACATCGCCCTCGGCGGACATGGGCACTCTTGTTAGCATGGAAGGCCTCAAGGAGGTTTTCCCATGCTGATTGGCATCGTTCTGATATTGACCTGGCTCATCCTGCTGCTGCGTTACCCGGCCAAGGCACTGCCGCTCTCAATGGCCGCTGTGGCCGGCCTGGGCCTAGTGGCCGCCTGGGTACTGTGGCAGGAGCGTGTGGTCGAGCAACGCTTCGCCCGCCTGGAAATCCAGCTCCGCCTCGACGACCGTTGCCCGGCCGATCGGCCCCTGGCCATCTCAGTGCGCAACGGAGCCGATGCCGTACTGCGTGACTTCGCCTGGCAGTTGCAGGCCTTCCGCCCCGGTGACGCCATCAACCTGGTCCAGCCCAGCTACGACCATCCACGCTACCTCGGCCCCACCGAACTGCAACCCGGCGCCCAATGGCAGGACTGCCTCGCCCTGCCGCCCATTCGCCAGGGTTATCGAGCCCAATCGCTGGAGTTTCGCGCCACCAATCTGCGTGGCACATTTGTCGACTGAGTAATGCTCGCCTCTCCCAACATTCCGCGCACAAGGACTCGCCATGCCCGCTCCCACCGCCCTGATCACCGGCTGCTCCAGCGGCATCGGCCGAGCCCTGGCCGACGCTTTCAAGGCGGCTGGCTACAACGTCTGGGCCACCGCCCGCAAACCACGGGACCTTGCCGAACTGGAAGCCGCCGGCTTCGTCGCCATTGAACTGGACGTGAATGACCAGGCCGCCGTGAGGGCCCTGGCCGAACGACTGCAACGGGAGAAAAGCGGCCTGGATGTGCTGGTGAACAATGCCGGCTACGGCGCCATGGGTCCCTTGCTCGATGGTGGCGTCGAAGCCCTGCGCAAGCAGTTCGACACCAACGTCTTCGCCCTGGTGGATGTAACCCGCGCCTGCTTCCCGCTGCTGCGTAAACGCCGCGGCCTGGTGGTAAACATCGGCAGCGTATCGGGCGTTCTGGTTACGCCCTTCGCCGGTGCCTATTGCGCGTCCAAGGCTGCAGTGCACGCCCTATCCGATGCCCTGCGCCTGGAGCTGTCGCCCTTCGGCATCGAGCTGATGGAAGTGCAGCCCGGCGCCATCGCGTCCAGTTTCGGCGCCAGCGCCACCCGCGAGGCGGAAGCCCTGATCGCCGAAGATTCCCCTTGGTGGCCGGTGCGCGAAGGCATTCGCGCCCGCGCTCGCGCCTCCCAGGACCACCCCACGTCCGCCGAGGATTTCGCCCGCACGCTACTGACTGCCGTGCAACGCACACCACGCCCGACGCTGGTGCGCATCGGCAACGGCAGCCGCGCCCTGCCGCTGCTGGCGCGCTGGGTGCCAAGAGGCGTGCTGGAGCGAGTGCTGAAGAAGCGCTTCGGACTGGGCGTCGAACTCTAGGAAAAGCCGGTCGGACGGCGCCAGACTCAGCCTGCGCGCCTGACCACACCCTCACTTATCCACAGTTTCAGCCAGCCAGCCGCCAGCATCGGATCGCCGAGCTCCGCGCACAGACCGGCAAAGCTCCAGCCCTGCACCACCATGCCCAGCAATGCATGGCCTTCTTGCTCGGCAAGGCTGCGGTATTGCCCCACCAGCCCCTGGCGCCAGACCAGGCACAGTTCGGCTTGCTCCAGCAGCTCGCTGCCAGGGAACTCGCGGCCATCCTTCACCGCCCGCCACAGGGCCAGGCTGTTATGCCGACAAGGCACCCGCTGCACACTGGGCACCAGCACCAGCTGCAACTCGGGCCAGTCTTCAGCAGGCAAATGCGCCATCTGCTCCAGGGTCAGCGGCTCATCCGCCGGGGCATCGAAGGCCAGGGTGAAGGCCCATTCCAGCCGCGCAAGCTCGGCCAGGGGCGCAGACTGATCCGGCACCAGCCAGGTCTCGATGAAATCGGCGAGACTCGCCCCGAGCCAGCGCAGGCTGAAATGCCGGGATGGATGGGCACGCAGGTAGGCGTGGGCCAAGGCCTCGAACTCATCGTCGCCGAGCCAGTGATGCAGTGTCGGGTAGTCGCCACGCAGCGCCTCGACCAGCCGCGCGCGGTAGGCATGATGGTAAATCTGCAAGCCCTCCAGCGCGCCCAGCTCCGGGCCACCACGAATGGCTGCGAGCAGTTCGGCGTCGGCTAGGTCGCATTCTTCTAGCAGGTAGGCCTCGAAGCGCTGCTGAAATTCGCTCAGGCGCATACCACCTCCTTTCCCAGGGTGACGTCCGCCAGGTCACGCGCCTTGCCCAACTCGGCCAGCAGCTCATCCAAAGGCGGCAGGTGGTCGTCACGCTCCAGCAGGGTGGCCACCGGACCCAGGTGCTCAAGGGTGCGCTGGTAGAGCTGCCAGACCGGATCACTGATCGGTGCATCGTGGGTATCGATCAGATAATGGCCGTAGTCGCTATGACCGGCCAGGTGCAACTGGCGGATGGCGGTTTTCGGCAGAGCGCGGATGAAGTCCCAGGGTTCGAATCCCTGGTTACGCGCGCTGACGTACACGTTGTTCACATCCAACAGCAGTTCGCAGCCGCTGAGGTCCACCAGGGCGGCGAGGAATTCCCATTCGCTCATCTCGCTGTCGGCACAGCGCAGGTAACTGGAAACGTTCTCCAGCACCAGCGGCCGGCCCAGCACGTCCTGCACCTGCCGGACCCGTTCGGCCACATGGGCCAGGCTCTCTTCGGTGAAGGGCAGCGGCAGCAAGTCATGGAGCTGGTGGGCGTTGCCACGGCTCCAGCAAAGATGATCAGAGACCCAGCGGGGCCGGATGCGCTGGGCAAGTGCCTTCAACTGCAGCAGATGATCGCGGTCCAGCGGGTGCGGGCCGCCAATGGACAGCGACACCCCGTGCATCACCAGCGGATAGCGCTCGGCAATGGCATCCAGGTAGTAGAGCGGCTTGCCACCGCCTACCAGGTAGTTCTCGGAGATCACCTCGAACCAGTCCACCGTGGGCTGTCGTTCGAGAACCTCCTGGTGATACTGGCTTCGCAAGCCCAGGCCAAAACCCAGGCTGGATGGGTGTTCATGCATGGCAGGTCTCCCTGGATCGGGGTGGCCCGCAGGCCACCCCAGCCTCATCAGGGACCGACCTTGCCGCCGGCGGAATTGCACTCGGCCAGCGTGGTGCTTTTGAAACCCTGGCCTTTACAGGCACCCTGTCCCTTGCACGCGTTGTTGGCAGTCTTGCAGTCGTTCTGACCTTTGCAGGCGTTGATGCCGTAGCAGTGCACCATGGCTTCTTCGGCCATGACCTGGGTCGGCAGGCTGGCGAACAGACCAGCAGCGGCGAGGGCCAGGGCGACGCCGGCAGCGGTGGTGGTGGAAGTCTTGGTTGTCATTTTGTGCATCCTCGGGATGGTTATCTTTGGCCGGCTTGCTGCGCCGGACAAAGAAGTAGAGAACGCTCGTCCGCTGGCGTTACAGGTCGACGCGGATTTTTTCTTGTAGCCCGGATGAAATCCGCGAAACTGCGCAGGTCGCCACTTCCGGCTCGCATCCGGCTACAGTTTCCCCACCTCTGCAACGAGAAACGATCATGTCACTCCCCATGCGCTACGCCGTCGGCGGCGTGGTCCTGGCCATCGTCCTGAACCTGTTGCTGCGCAGTTTCGTGAAAATCGGCGGGATCTTCGCCACCCTGCTGATCGCCACTGCAACGGCCACGCTGCTAGCCCTGGCCTTCCGCTTCATCCAGCAACGCGCACCGGCGCCTGGCGAACGCTGGCGCATCGTGCTCGGCTACGGCGGCATCCTGGGCGTGCTCTACCTCGGTCTGCTGGCCATGATGGCATTGCAGGATACGCCCAGCCCGATGGGCGTCCTGCTGTTCCTGGTCCATTACCTGTGCTATCCGGTGTTAGCCGCATTGCTGCTTTCGGAGCGGACATTCGCCCGGTTACGCTAGCGCCCCGCCGTTGCAGCCACCGGTACGACCGGCTTGGGCTTGCGGAACACCCGTACGTTACCGGCCATTACCAGGGCCCTAACGATATTGGCTACTGCGATGCTCACCGGGTGCCCTGCCTACATGACCGTAGAAGGCACCATCGAGCCCCAGTTGTTCGAACGGGGCTCATTGCGAGTTCCTCAGGCGGAACTCGACAGGGTTGAAGTCCTCGTCGCAGATCACGCAACCCGTATTCGAGGACGGTATGTTCACGCCAGCTGACGAGGACATGTACACCGTACGTGTCGACTGCAAGGACCCAGATGGCGCGCTACCTGGGCCTGATCAGCGAAACCACAGATAGGCCCCCCAGCCCCGATAACACCTCCCCCAACGGATCGGCCACCATGCACCTGCGCCCCCTCGAACTGCCCCGCGACGCCGACGCCCTGAGCGCCTTCGATGCCGGCTATGACACCCACCTGCTCTACCGCGTGGAGCGGCAAGGACTCGGCTTTGTAATGGTGGAGGAGCGCCGCGCGGAACCCTTCCACAAGCGCTACGACGCTGAAGGGTTCGCCGAGGATGTGGAGGACGCCGACTTCGCCCTGGCCGCCGTGACCGATGACGGCAGCCTGGCAGGGTTCGCCTGCGTGCGGCTGGAAGGCTGGAACCGCAGCGCCGAACTCAGCGCGCTGTTCGTCGCACCGACCCACAAGGGCCAGGGGCTGGGTCGGCGGCTGCTGGAGCAGGCCGTGGACTTCGCCCGTGCCAGCGGCGCGCGCTGCCTGTGGCTGGAGACCCAGAGCAGCAACCACCCGGCCATCGGCTTCTACCAGAAGTCCGGCTTCGCCTTCAGCGGGCTGAACACCGTACTCTACGACCCGCGCGACACCGCGCCCGAGGAAGTCGCGCTGTTCTTCAGCCGGCCCCTGGAGCCCTGAAAAATGTTGGAACCGTCGCCCTCCCCGCCTCACTAAAAAGGGAGAACTAGGGGGATTCGATGGACGACCTCGACCTGCTGCAATGGCCGGCCATGCTGGTCACCGTGGCTGCCGCCTGGCTGATCGGCTCGAAAACACCGGCCCGGCGGCACATCGGCTTCTGGGTGTTCCTGGCCAGCAACGCCCTGTGGATCGCCTGGGGCCTGCACGCCCATGCCTGGGCGCTGATCATCCTGCAGCTGTGCCTGGCGGCCATGAACCTGCGCGGGGCGAAGAAGGCCGACGAGGCCAGCGGCTAACCCCGGCGCCACCCAACCGGCAGCGCCAGCACCAGGATCGCCAGGATCACCGCCGCCACGCCCAGCCCCTGGGACAGCCCCAGCGGCTCGTCCAGCAGCGCGGCAGCCAGCGCCACCGCCGTGAGCGGGGCCACTGCCGTGAAGGTGGCCGCCTCGCCGCCGCTGCCACGCGACGAGCCGGCGTACCAAAGCAGGAAGCCCACCGCCGTCGGCACCCAGGCGTACCACGCCAGCGCGGCCAGCGACGCGGGCGAAGGCCAGGCCAGCGGCCCCCTGCCGCCCCACGCCTACCGCCTGCAACGCCAGTTGCAGAAGGCCCACCGCCAGTTGCTGGCGGGCGAGGCCGCGGTACAGGCCGCCCTGGCCTGTGGCTGCGCCGACCAGAGCCACCTCAACCGCCATTTCAACCGCGCCTACGGCTACACGCCCGGCCGCCTGGCGCGGGCAGTGCACGGCTGAGCCCGCGTCAGATGCTGCCCTCGCGCTCCACCACCAGGATGCGCGCCGCCCCACGCGGGCGGGCCACGTGCTCGCAGCCAGGGTCGGCATGGAACAGGTCACCGACGCCCAGCAGCACCACATGCTCCTCGCCGCCTTCGCGGTAGCGCATCTCCACCTCGCCATCGAGCACCACGAAGACTTCGCTGCCGTCGTTGACGTGCCAGATGTACGGCTGGTCGGTCCAGTGCAGGCGCACCGTGGTGCCGTCAAGGTTGGTGATGTCCAGCGCACCCCAGGCACGCTTGGCGGTGAACTCGCGGCTGCGTACCACGCGCTGGCTCATGCGCGGCTCCCCAGGGGCGCAGCGGCCACCGAAGCCTTGGGCTTGCGGAACACCAGCAGGTTGCCGGCCATCACCAGCACCAGGCCGAGCAGCGCCGGGGCCGTCCAGGCATAGCCTTCGGCGAAGGCCGAGATGTTCAGCGCCACCACGGGGAACAACACGGTGCAGTAGGCTGCGCGCTCCGGCCCCATGCGCCCCACCAGGGTCAGGTAGGCGGTGAAGCCGATCACCGAACCGGGGATCGCCAGGTACAGCAGCGAGCCGAGGTAGAGCGGGCTCAGGTCGAGGGTGAACGGCGTACCGCTGGCCAGGCAGCCCAGCACCAGCAGCAAGGCGCCGTAGAACATGCCCCAGGCGTTGGTGGTCAGCGGCCTGTAGCCGGCCTTCTGCTGCAGGCTGGAGAGCATGTTGCCGGCGGAGAAGCACAGCGTGCCCAGCAGCGCCAGGCCGAGGCCCAGCAGCGTCTCGCGGCTGGCCTGGTGGCCGGACAGCTCCGGCCAGAACAGCAGCGCCAGCCCGGCCAGGCCGAGGGCGCCGCCGGCCAGCACGTTGGGGGCGATGCGTTGGCCGAAGAAGATTCGCGCGTTGAGTGCATTCCACAAGGTGGCCGTGGAGAACACCACCGCGATCAGCCCGCTGGGTATCCACTGGCTGGCGGTGTAGAAACACATGAAGTTGATGCAGAACAGGCACAGGCCCTGGGCCAGGCAGATCATCTGGGCGCGGCCGTCGAGCTTCTGCAGCCTGCGACTGAGCAACAGGAAGGCGAACAGCACGGCGGCGGCCAGGGCGAAGCGATAGGCGATGGAGGCGGGAATGGCGACGCTGCCCATCTGCAGTTTGATGGCGATCCAGGTGGTGCCCCAGATCAGGACAGTGAGCAGGTAAAGGGACAGGTTCATCACGGCGACTCCGGTTTCGATGTGGCCAGTCTCCGCCCGCCCCCTTCGACTCGCTTGCACAAACTTGCGCTTATCTCGTCGGAGAACTGCCCGCCCTCACGCCTGCGCGCTAGGATGAACCCCATTCGCACACCGGCCGCTCTTCCCATGTCGCTACTCGAACAGAACCAGGTCTTCCAGTCCCTCAGCAGTTCGCCCCATGCTCGCCTCGAGCACAGTGCGGAGCTGGGCGATGGCCTGGGCGCAGCCCTGTGGAGCAACCATCACGATGCGAGGGACTACCAGGGGCCGAAGGTCCACACCCTGTCCTGTTACCTGGCCGGCGGTACCGGCACCTTCCGCCGCGAGCGCCCGGACACCAAGGGCGCGCCAGACAAGCTGTGCATCCTGCCGGCCGGCCATGAATCCTCCTGGGTGATCAATGGAGAAATCCGCCTGGCGCACCTCTACTTCAGCGCCGAGCATTTCGCCGAGACGGCGGTGACCCTGCTGGATCGCGAACCCCGAGAGCTGCAGTTGCGCGAGCGGACCTTCCTAGACGACCCGCAGCAGGCGCGAAACTTCCATCAATTGATCAACCTGGACTGGAGCGAGCCCGGCGAACGTCTGCGGGCCACCAGCCTGGCTCACGAAATGATCCACCACAGCCTGCTGACCCAGGCCGGGATGCGTGAGGGTTTGCGCCTGAAGGGCGGACTAGCTCCGGCGCTGCGCAGGCGCCTGGTGGACTACATCGAGAACCGCCTGGCTGAGCCCATCAGCCTGGGCGAGCTGTCGACCTTCTCGGCGCTGTCGGAGTATCACTTCGCGCGGATGTTCCGCGAGAGCTTCGGCATGCCGCCGCACCAGTATGTGCTGGCGCGCCGCCTGGAACGGGCGCGCAAGCTGTTGCGGGATACCGAACTGCCGCTGGGGGAAATCGCCCTGGCCTGCGGCTTCGCCAGCGCCAGCCACTTCAGCAATCGCTTCCGCGCCGCGATTGGCGGCACGCCAGGGGCGTTCAGGGCGGCGTTTCGCTGATCAGAACACCAGGTCGGAGAGGCGCCAGACTTCGAAGGCCGGCGTCTCGTAGGGGTGTGCCTTCTTCAACGCCTTGACCGCATCGTGGATCTGCTCGTCGGCAACCACCATCTCCACCTTCCATTCGGCCACATGCTCAACGGCGCCGGTCTGGCCCAGATAGGGGTTGCTCCCCTCGAGCGGACGGAACTGACCCTGTCCGAGCGCCTGCCAGCAGCAGCTGTCATAAGCGCCGATGCGCCCCCCGCCTGCCGCGAAAATGGCCTTTTTCACAGGTTCCAGGTGGCTCTCCGGAACGTAGAAACACAGCTTGTACATCAGGTTCTCCGCGTGGATCCAACGACGGGCTTATACCTGGCAATGATGCCACCAATGATGGCGCTTTGACTTCATTTTGCCGAGGCGCTGTTCACATACGGCGAGTTGGACCCATGGTGCGCAAAAGCGTTCTCCACGGGAAAGTGCATCTGGCGATAAAGGTGAAGCCCTACTCACCTTTCCAGAAGCGCCGCCAGCGTTGACCGAGGCTGGGGGTGGGCGGGCTGTGACTGCCGTCGCAAAAGGGCAGCCGCGCGGACTGGCCGCAACGGCAGAGCAACAGGCGCTGTTCACGGCGGGCGGTCAGGCTGAGGCCGTCGGGGCAGTCGGATGGGCAATCGGACATTCGTTCCGAACGGCCGCAACGGCACAGGCGGCATTGATCGCCGGGTTGCAGCAGGCGGACTTCAGGCAGGATCGGGTCCGGCATGGGCGCGGCTCGGAAACGAAAAAGGCGGGAGAAGAGTGCCTTCTCCCGCCTTTCGCTGTCGATGTCCGAGTGGGCCAATTTGATCCCTCTCCCGCAGGCGGGAGAAGGTCGTCAGATGGCCTTCGGCCTGCCCTTAATCCACCCAGACGCGGGCGTTGCGGAACATGCGCATCCAGCCGCCGTCTTCCTGCCACTCGTCCGGGCGCCAGGAGTTCTGCACGGCGCGGAACACGCGCTCCGGGTGCGGCATCATGATGGTCACGCGACCGTCACGACTGGTTAGGCCGGTGATGCCACGAGGCGAGCCGTTGGGGTTAGCCGGGTAGGTCTCGGTGACCTTGCCGTGGGTGTCGACGAAGCGCAGGGATACGCAACCGGACAGGTCGGCTTCCAACAAGGCTTCTTCGCTCTCGAACTCGGCATGGCCTTCGCCGTGGGCGATGGCGATGGGCAGGCGCGAACCGGCCATGCCACGCAGGAAGATCGAGGACGACTCCTGCACCTGAACCATCGCGACACGGGCTTCGAACTGCTCCGAGCGGTTGCGCACGAAGTGCGGCCAGAACTCGGTGCCGGGGATCAGCTCATGCAGGTTGGACATCATCTGGCAACCGTTGCACACACCGAGGGCGAAGCTGTCCTTGCGCTCGAAGAAGGCCTGGAAGCCATCACGCGCGCGGCTGTTGAAGAGGATCGACTTGGCCCAGCCCTCGCCAGCGCCGAGCACGTCACCGTAGGAGAAGCCACCGCAGGCCACCAGCCCCTTGAACTCGTCCAGGCTGACGCGGCCGGCCAGGATGTCGCTCATGTGCACGTCGATGGCAGAGAAGCCGGCGCGATCGAACGCGGCAGCCATTTCCACCTGGCCGTTCACGCCCTGCTCGCGGAGGATCGCCACCTGTGGACGCGCACCCTTCTTGATGTAGGGCGCAGCGATATCCTGGTTGACGTCGAAGCTGAGCTTGACGGACAGGCCGGGGGTGTCTTCTTCCAGCAGGGCGTCGAACTCCTGGTCGGCGCAGTCGGCGTTGTCACGCAGACGCTGGATCTTGTAGCTGGTCTCGGACCACTGGCGCTGCAGCATGCGGCGCTCGCCACCGAACACGGCTTCGCCATTGAAGCTGATGGCGACGTTGGCACCGTTGAACGGCTGGCCGATGACGGCAACGCAATCGCCGAGGCCGGCGGCGCTGAACTGGGCCAGCACTTCCGGGGTGGCGTCCTGGCGAACCTGGATGACCGCGCCCAGTTCTTCGTTGAACAGGACAGAGGTCAGGCCTTCACGGTTGTCGGCCAGGGCGTCCAGGTAGAGGTCCAGGCCGCAGTGGCCGGCGAAGGCCATTTCCAGCACGGTGGCCAGCAGGCCGCCGTCGGAACGGTCGTGATAGGCCAGCAGGTGGCCATCGGCGTTCAGGCCCTGGATCACGGCGAAGAAGGCTTTCAGGTCTTCGGCGTCGTCGACGTCCGGTACCTGCTGGCCGATCTTGCTGTAGACCTGGGCGAGGATGGAGCCGCCCATACGGTTCTGGCCGCGGCCGAGGTCGACCAGGATCAGGTCGGTTTCGCCCTTGTCCAGGCGCAGCTGCGGGGTCAGGGTCTTGCGCACATCGGTGACCGGCGCGAAACCGGTGACGATCAGCGACAGCGGCGAGGTGACGGACTTGTCCGCGCCTTCATCCTGCCAGCGGGTCTTCATGGACATGGAGTCCTTGCCCACCGGGATGGTGATGCCAAGCGCCGGGCACAGTTCCATGCCCACGGCCTTGACGGTGTCGTATAGGCGAGCGTCTTCGCCCGGGTGACCGGCAGCGGCCATCCAGTTGGCGGAGAGCTTGATGTCGCCCAGCTTCTCGATCTTCGAGGCAGCCAGGTTGGTGATGGTTTCACCCACGGCCATGCGGCCGGAGGCCGGCGCATTCAGCAGGGCCAGCGGAGTGCGCTCGCCCATGGCCATGGCTTCGCCGGTGTAGACGTCGAAGCTGGTGGCGGTGACGGCGCAATCGGCCACCGGGACCTGCCACGGGCCGACCATCTGGTCGCGGGCAACCAGGCCGGTGATGGTGCGGTCGCCGATGGTGATCAGGAAGTTCTTGCTGGCCACGGCCGGGTGGTGCAGCACGCGGCTGACCGCTTCGTCGATGTCCAGTTCGGCAGCGGCGAAGTCATCGCCCAGCTCGGCCTCGCGGCTGACGGAGCGGTGCATGCGCGGCGGCTTGCCGAGCAGGACTTCCAACGGCATGTCCACCGGCTTGTTGCCGAAGTGGCTGTCGGCCACGGTCAGGTGAGGTTCCTCGATGGCCTCGCCGACCACGGCGAAGGGGCAACGCTCGCGTTCGCAGATGGCCTTGAAACGCTCGAAATCAGCGGCGTCCACGGAGAGCACGTAACGCTCCTGGGACTCGTTGCACCAGATTTCCAGCGGGCTCATGCCCGGCTCGTCGTTGGGCACGGCGCGCAGTTCGAAGCGGCCGCCGCGGCCACCGTCGTTGATCAACTCCGGCAGGGCGTTGGAGATGCCGCCGGCACCCACGTCGTGGATGAACTTGATGGGGTTTTCCGAACCCAGCTGCCAGCAGCGGTCGATCACTTCCTGGCAACGACGCTCCATTTCCGGGTTGTCACGCTGTACCGAGGCAAAGTCCAGGTCGGCAGAGCTGGAACCGGTAGCCATGGAGGAAGCAGCACCACCGCCCAGGCCGATGAGCATGGCCGGGCCGCCGAGGACGATCAGCTTGGCACCGACGGAGATTTCGCCTTTCTGCACGTGCTCGGCGCGGATGTTGCCCATACCGCCGGCGAGCATGATCGGCTTGTGGTAGCCGCGGACTTCTTCACCGTGAGGGGTGTCGATGGCCTGCTCGAAGGTACGGAAATAGCCGGTCAGGGCCGGACGGCCGAACTCGTTGTTGAACGCGGCACCGCCCAGCGGGCCTTCGATCATGATGTCCAGCGGGGTGACGATGCGCTCGGGTTTGCCGTAGGGCTTCTCCCAAGGCTGCTCGAAACCGGGAATCTGCAGGTTGGAAACGGTGAAACCGGTCAGGCCGGCCTTGGGCTTGGCGCCACGGCCGGTAGCGCCTTCGTCACGGATCTCGCCGCCGGAGCCGGTGGAGGCGCCGGGGAAGGGCGCGATGGCCGTCGGGTGGTTGTGGGTTTCCACCTTCATCAGGATGTGCACGGGCTCCTGGGTCGCACCGTACTGGCGGGTCGCCGGGTCCGGGAAGAAGCGGCCGGCCGTGGAGCCCACGATCACCGAGGCGTTGTCCCTGTACGCGGACAGCACGCCTTCACGGTGCATCTCGTAGGTATTCTTGATCATGCCGAACAGGCTCTTCTCTTGCGCCTGGCCGTCGATGTCCCAGCTGGCATTGAAGATCTTGTGGCGGCAATGCTCGGAGTTCGCCTGGGCGAACATCATCAGCTCGACGTCGTGGGGGTTGCGACCCAGATCGTTGAAGCTCTTCACCAGGTAGTCGATTTCGTCTTCGGCGAGCGCTAGGCCCAGTTCGACGTTGGCCTTCTCCAGCGCGGCGCGGCCGCCGCCAAGGATGTCGACCACGGTCAGCGGCTTGGGCTGGGCATGGCTGAACAGGCTGGCGGCCTCTTCCTGGCCGGCCAGCACCAGTTGGGTCATGCGGTCATGCAGGCTGCTGGCGATCAGCTGCGCGTCGGCGTCGCTGAACTCACCGGCCACGTAGTAGGCGATACCGCGCTCCAGGCGCTCGATCTTGGCCAGGCCGCAGTTGCGGGCAATGTCGGTGGCCTTGCTCGACCAGGGCGAAATGGTGCCGAAGCGCGGCACGACCAGGAACAGGCGGCCGCGCGGCTCCTGCACCGGAACGCTGGGGCCGTACTTGAGCAGGCGAGCCAGGACTTGCTCTTCCTCCCCGCTGAGTACGCCAATCACTTCGGCGAAGTGGGTGAACTCGGCGTAGAGTCCGCTGACGGCGGGGACCTTCTGGGTCAGTTGCTCGAGCAGTTTGCCGTGGCGAAAAGCGGAAAGGGCGGGAGCACCGCGCAGGATCAACATCTTCGGGACAGCCTCTGGGGAAGGGGTGTGCTTGGAGGCCGTGCATTCTAGCGCAAAGCGCCGCTTTCCGGCACCTCTGAAGGTGCCTCGCGTCGCCCGAGAGCTAGCAGAGAAGATGCCCTCTGTCGAGATATGGCGTCCGCCAGCCTTTGCGTATACTCCGTGGATGCTAAATCAACACGTGTTCGGCACACGTCGGGCTTTCTGGGCCCTGGCTACCGGATTCCTCCTGATGCTCGTCGGCTGCAAACAGCCCACCACCCTCGAGCGCGTTCAGGAGGAGGGTGTTCTACGCGTGATCACCCGCAACAGCCCGGCCACCTACTTCGAGGATCGCAACGGCGAAACCGGCTTCGAGTACGAACTGGTCAAGCGCTTCGCCGACGACCTGGGTGTCGAACTCAAGATCGAGACCGCCGACAAGCTGGACGACGTCTTCTCCCGGCTGGGCCAGGCCAATGGTCCCGTACTGGCAGCCGCGGGTCTGGTGGCCAGCGAAGCGCGCAAGAACGAAGTGCGCTTCTCCCATTCCTACCTGGACGTCACCCCCCAGGTCATCTACCGCAACGGCGAACGACGCCCTACCCGCCCCGAGGACCTGGTCGGCCGGCGCATCCTGGTGCTCAAGGGCAGCAGCCACGCCGAGCAGCTTGCCAAGCTGAAAGCCACCCTGCCCGGACTGAAATACGAGGAGTCGGACGAGGTGGAAATGGTCGACCTGCTGCGCATGGTCGACGAAGGTCAGATCGACCTGACCCTGGTGGACTCCAACGAACTGGCGATGAACCAGGTCTATTTTCCCAATGTGCGCGTCGCCTTCGACCTGGGCGACGCCACCAGCCTGGCCTGGGCCATGGCGCCGGGCGAGGACGACAGCCTCTACAACGAGGTCAACGCTTTCCTCGACAAGGCCCGCAAGGACGGCACCCTGCAACGGTTGAAGGATCGCTACTATGGCCATGTCGACGTACTCGGCTATGTGGGCGCCTACACCTTCGCCAAGCATCTGCAGCAGCGCCTGCCCAAGTACGAGCAGCACTTCCGCCTGGCCTCGCAGAAGAATGACGTGGACTGGCGCCTGCTGGCGGCCATCGGCTACCAGGAATCCCTCTGGCAGCCCACCGCCACCTCCAAGACCGGCGTACGCGGCCTGATGATGCTGACCGAGAACACTGCCAAGGCCATGGGCGTGTCCAACCGCCTGAGTGCCCAGCAGAGCATCCACGGCGGCGGCAAGTACTTCACCTTGATCAAGAACGGTCTCTCCGAGGACCTCAAGGAACCGGACCGTACCTGGTTCGCCCTGGCCGCCTACAACATCGGCATCGCCCACCTGGGTGACGCGCGCAAGCTGGCCGAGGCCGAGGGCCTGAACCCGAACAAGTGGCTCGACGTAAAGAAGATGCTGCCGCGCCTGTCGCAGAAGCAGTGGTACCGCAAGACTCGCTACGGCTATGCCCGCGGTGGCGAGACGGTGCACTTCGTCCAGAACATCCGCCGCTACTACGACATCCTCACCTGGGTGACCCAGCCGCAGATGGAAGGCAGCCAACTGGCTGATAACGCCACCCACCTGCCAGGCATCAACAAGTCCCGCCCGCCGGAAAACCAGCAGGACGAGAAACTCTGAGCCGCCCCCGTAGGTTGGTGCGGGCGGCTTTCCGCTAGAGCGGAGCGAACTCCAACGACACCCCGCGACGACTCGGCATGACTGGCTTCAGCTACGCCTGGGAGCCGGCGTCCTTGCGTGCCGCCCGGCGCGCCTGGAAGAACTCCGAGAGCATCTCGCTGCATTCCTGCGCCAGCACCCCACCCTCCACCAGAACCCGGTGGTTGAGGAACTCCTGACTGAAGAACTGACCGCGACTGGCCACTACCCCGGCCTTGGGCTCGGTGGCGCCGAAGACGACGCGGGTGATTCGCGAGTGGACGATGAGCCCCGCGCACATGCTGCACGGCTCCAGGGTGACGTAGAGGGTACTGCCGACCAGGCGATAATTCTCCAGGCGGCTGGCGGCGTCACGTACTGCCACCATCTCGGCATGGGCACTGGGGTCATGGCCGGAAATGGGGCAGTTGAAGCCGCGCCCGACGATCTCGCCATCCTTGACCAGCACCGCCCCCACCGGCACCTCGCCCAGCGCCGCACCCTGCTGGGCCAGGGCAAGGGCCTCTCGCATGAAGTGTTCGTCGCGGCTGCGGTCGATGATCTGGGGCTGGCGCATGGTCAGTTCAGACAACCTCGATGGCGGCCATCAGGCCGGTTTCCATATGGTCGATGACGTGGCAGTGGAACATCCACACCCCCGGATTTTCCGCGACCAGCGCGATGCGCGCGGTCTCGTTCTTGCCCAGCAGGTAGGTGTCGGTGAAGTAGGGAATGATGGTCTTGCGGTCCGAGTCCAGCACCTTGAAGGCCATGCCATGGAGATGGATGGGGTGCAGGTACTGAGCCATGTTGCGCAGCTCGAAGATGTAGTGGCCGTCTTTCTTCAGCTTGGCGATCGGGCGGTCAGCGCAGGTCTTGTCGTCGATGTCCCAGGCCTTGCCGTTGATCTGCCAGTAGTTGCTCGGCCTTCCGGCAGCGCTGGCCAGGGTGGCAGCCCACTCGAAGTTGAAACGCAGCACTTGGGCCTTTTCCAGGTCGGGCTCGGGTACCGGGTTGGCCGGTAGCGGTGCCGGCCAATCACCGGGCGACTCGTTGCTGGCCACGCTCTTTAGCGTTGCCAGGCGCAGCGGGCCATTGCGCAGCGGCAGTTCGGTGCCTTCTGCCGGCACCTTGATGGCCAGTTCGATACGCATGCCAGGCCCCAGCCAGTACTCCTTGCCCAGGTCGCGGGGCTCCACAGGGTGGCCATCCAGTGAATAGATACGCACCTCGGCCCCCGGCAGGTTGAGCCGGTAGGTAACGGTGTTGTCCAGGTTCAGCAGGCGAAGACGCACCACCTGGCCAGCTGGCAGCTCCACAGTCGGAAGCGGCTTGCCGTTGATGGTGGTCAGACGGCCACGGGTGCCTTCACGGGCGGCCTCGCGGGGGACGCTGAAGGCGGTGAAGGCGCCTTCCTGGTCGACATGCCAGGTCTTCAGGCTGAGCACCTTCTCATGCTTGAAGCCACTGGGCTCACGCTCCTCGACGATCAGCGGACCAACCAGGCCGCGCCCCAATTGGTGCGCGCTGGACAGGTGCGGGTGATACCAGAAGCTGCCGGCGTCATCGGTCTTGAAGCGGTAGTCGAAGTACTCGCCGGGCAGGACCGGCAACTGCGACACATAGGGCACACCGTCCATCTCCAGCGGTAGGCGAATGCCGTGCCAGTGGATAGTGGTGGGCTCATCGAGTTTGTTGATGAAGCGAACTCGCAGCCAGTCGCCCTGGCGCGAGCGCAGTTCGACGCCCGGCGCCTGGCCACCGTAGGCCCAGGCCGGGGTGGAATGACCGGCGACCAGCTCTAGATCGAGCGGTGCGGCGATCAGCTCATAGTCATGGGTCTTGGCATCCAGGGTGCGACCGAGCCAATAGCGGGCGCCGCCGGCACCAAGGCTGACCACACCGAGGCCAACCAGGCCACCGAGAATCTGTCTGCGGGTGAACGACATGGGGTCAGGCTCCTCAGGGGAAGAACGGGGCTGTCCCATCGGCTAATCGAACCGGCCTCTGTCGGGCCGGACTACGGGGCGCCAAAGATACACCCAGCAATCGAGAAAGATAAGGGAAAGCATCCGCATTGACCGCGACCGATGGGCGCGGCAGTCGTTTCGTGCCAGGTCTAGGCTGAAAGAGGTGTCCCGACTCTCTGCAGAGGAGTGTCTCCGTGCATCCCACCCGCCGCCAACTGATGCAATTCGGTCTCGGCGGCCTGGTGTTGCTGAACTGGCCAGGATTCAGCCAGTCCGACAGCACCAGGACCTGCCGTCTCAGCCCGGTGCAGACCGCCGGGCCCTTCTATCTGGAAGATGCGCTGTTGCGCCAGGACATCACGGACGGTAAACCAGGCACCGCCTTGCGGCTTCAGTTCGAGGTGCTGCAACTGGACGGGTGCCGCCCCTTGGGCGACGCCGCCCTGGAGATCTGGCACTGCGATGCGCAAGGCGCCTACTCGGGCGTCGGGAGCGACTCGAGAAACCGCTACTTGCGTGGCGTACAGATCACCGACGACGACGGTCGTGCGGAATTTCGCAGCATCCTCCCGGGTTATTACCCCGGCCGGACCAACCATGTGCACCTGAAGGTGCATCTGAGTGAGCGGGATATCCACACCGGCCAGCTGTACTTCCCCGAATCGGTGATCCGCCCGGCGATGGTGAAACCGCCCTACTCCCACCCCGGCCAGGACTGGACGCCGCTGGAGCAGGACTACGTCTTCCGCCGCCAGCAAGGCGAACAGTCAATTGCCGAACTGGTCGCGGACGACGACGGATTCATCGCGCGACTGACACTGGTGGTCGATACCCACGCCAACGCGTGATCCTGTAGGAAAAGCACAAGCGCCCCCTACAAAACGAAACCGGCCAGGCTTTGAGGGCCTGGCCGGTCGGTTGTTGCTAGCGCTTTCGCACTCGCATCATTCCCACTCGATAGTCGCTGGCGGCTTGCTCGACACGTCGTAGGTGACGCGGGAGATGCCTTCGATCTCGTTGATGATGCGATTGGAGACGGTCTCCAGCAGCTCGTAAGGCAGGTGCGCCCAGCGAGCGGTCATGAAGTCGATGGTTTCCACCGCGCGCAGGGCCACGACCCAGGCGTAACGGCGGCCGTCACCGACCACGCCCACGGATTTCACCGGCTGGAATACGACAAAGGCCTGGCTGGTCTTGTGGTACCAGTCCGCCTTGTGCAGCTCTTCGATGAAGATATGGTCCGCGCGACGCAGCAGGTCGGCGTACTCCTTCTTCACTTCGCCGAGGATACGTACGCCCAGGCCCGGGCCGGGGAACGGGTGGCGGTAGACCATGCTGTAGGGCAGGCCCAGCTCCAGGCCGATCTTGCGCACTTCGTCCTTGAACAGTTCGCGCAGCGGCTCGACCAGTTCGAACTGCATGTCTTCCGGCAGGCCACCGACGTTGTGGTGGGACTTGATCACGTGGGCCTTGCCGGTCTTGGCGCCGGCCGACTCGATCACGTCGGGGTAGATGGTGCCCTGGGCGAGGAACTTGATGCCCTGCAGCCGGGTGGCTTCCTCGTCGAACACTTCGATGAAGGTGCGACCAATGATCTTGCGCTTCTCTTCCGGGTCGGCAACGCCGGCCAGGCGGGAGAGGAACTTCTCTTCGGCGTTGGCGCGGATCACGCGTACGCCCATGTTCTCGGCGAACATGGCCATCACGTGGTCGCCTTCGTGCAGGCGCAGCAGGCCGTTGTCAACGAAGACGCAGGTCAGCTGGTCGCCGATGGCGCGGTGCAGGAGAGCCGCCACTACCGAGGAGTCCACGCCGCCGGACAGGCCCAGCAGCACCTTGGACGAGCCCACTTGGGCGCGCACGGTGGCGATGGCGTCTTCGACGATGTTGGACGGGGTCCAGAGAGCGGCGCAGCCGCAGATATCCAGCACGAAACGGGAGAGGATGCGACCGCCCTGCTTGGTGTGGGTCACTTCCGGGTGGAACTGCACGCCGTAGTAGGCACGATGATCGTCAGCCATGGCGGCGATCGGGCAGCTCGGGGTGCTGGCCAGGATGTGGAAGCCGGCCGGCATGTCAGTGACCTTGTCGCCGTGGCTCATCCACACGTCGAGGCCGAGGACGCCGTCGTCGTCGATATGGTCTTCGATGCCGTCTAGCAGGCGGGCCTTGCCCACCACGTCGACGCGGGCATAACCGAACTCGCGCAGGTCGGACCCCTGCACCTTGCCGCCCAGTTGCTCGGCCATGGTCTGCATGCCATAGCAGATGCCGAACAGCGGCACATTGAGGTCGAACACGGCCTGCGGCGCACGCGGGCTATCGGCTTCATGCACCGACTCGGGGCCACCGGCGAGGATGATGCCGCGCGGGGCGAAGGCGCGGATCGCCTCATTGCTCATATCGAAGGGGTGGATCTCGCAGTACACGCCGATCTCGCGCACGCGGCGGGCGATCAGCTGGGTGTACTGGGAGCCGAAGTCGAGGATCAGGATCCGGTGGGCGTGAATGTCTTGGGACATGGCCATCTCTCGTTACGGAATTCACAAACGACACGGGGCTGAATCAGACAGCCCCGTGACGCGTTAGATTTCAGTCAGCCTCAACCGACGCGGTAGTTCGGGGCTTCCTTGGTGATCTGCACGTCATGGACGTGGGACTCGGCCATGCCGGCGCCGGTGATGCGCACAAACTGCGGCCGGGTGCGCATTTCCTCGACAGTGGAGCAACCGGTATAGCCCATGGAGGCACGCAGGCCGCCCATCAGCTGGTGAACGATGGCGGTCAGGGTGCCCTTGTAGGGGACACGGCCTTCGATACCTTCCGGAACCAGCTTCTCGGCACCGGCCGAGGAGTCCTGGAAGTAACGGTCGGAAGAGCCCTGCGACTGCGCCATGGCGCCCAGCGAGCCCATGCCGCGGTAGGCCTTGTAGGAACGGCCCTGGAACAACTCGACCTCGCCCGGAGCCTCTTCGGTACCGGCGAACATAGAGCCCATCATCACGCAGGACGCGCCAGCCACGATGGCCTTGGACAGGTCGCCGGAGAAGCGGATGCCACCGTCGGCGATCAGCGGGATGCCGGAGCCAGCCAGGGCGGCAGCCACGTTGGCGATGGCAGAGATCTGCGGTACGCCGACGCCAGCGACGATGCGGGTGGTGCAGATGGAGCCCGGGCCGATGCCGACCTTGACCGCGTCCGCACCAGCCTCGGCCAGGGCCTTGGCTGCTTCGCCAGTGGCGATGTTGCCACCGATCACCTGTACGTTCGGGTAGGTGTCCTTGACCCAACGTACGCGCTCGATCACGCCTTTGGAGTGGCCGTGGGCGGTGTCCACCACCACCACGTCGACGCCAGCTGCAACCAGTGCGGCAACGCGTTCGCCGGTGTCGGCGCCGGTCCCTACTGCAGCGCCTACGCGCAGGCTGCCTTGCGCATCCTTGGACGCCAGCGGGTAGGTCTTGGCCTTCTCGATATCACGGAAGGTCACCAGGCCGCGCAGGTAGAAGTTCTCGTCGACCACCAGCATCTTCTCGATGCGGTTTTCGTAGAGCTTGACCTTCATCTCTTCAAGCGGGGTGCCTTCGCGGGCGGTGACCAGCTTATCCTTCGGCGTCATGATCGCCGCCACGGTATCGCCGACGTTCGGCTTGAAGCGCAGGTCGCGGCCGGTCACGATGCCGACCAGCTCGCCCTCTTCCACTACCGGGAAGCCGGAGAAGCCATATTCACGGGCGATCTGCAGCAGCTCGATGATCTTGGTGGACGGCGTGACGGTAACCGGGTCACGGACGATGGCCGTCTCGTGGCGCTTGACCTTGCGCACCTCGGCAGCCTGCTGCTCGATGGTCATGTTCTTGTGAATGATGCCGATGCCACCTTCCTGGGCCATGGCAATGGCCAGGCGGGCTTCGGTCACGGTATCCATCGCCGCGGAAACCAGCGGGATGTTCAGTTCGATGCCGCGGGTCAGGCGGGTCTTGAGGCTGACATCCTTGGGCAGAATCTCGGAATATCCCGGGATCAGGAGAACGTCGTCGAAGGTCAGGGCTTCTTGGCTGATGCGCAGCATGGCGGGGGCTCCCAGGCGGGAAAATTGGAAGCGCGCCATTATAACGAGGCCACGGCCTCTGCTCAACGCGGCCGATGGCCTGCAGCGCCATTCCCGCGAAAAAACATGCCAAGCCGATCAGCGGTCATCAGCCGTCCGTCCGCACCTGGCGCACTTTGAACCCCAGGCGCTCGCCGAACGCATCGAGAAACGCCTGGGTAAAAGCGGTTTCGCCCCAACCGTTGAAGATAAACCCCAGGTTGGAAAAGCCGCACGGCTGCAGGAAGAGAAAGCCGTTGATGTCGTCCTCGTGACCGCACTCCGGGCAGCTGAAGTTGTCCGTAGTCCCCGGCCACCAATCCTCCAGGCTCTCGAACAGCGGCTCGCCAACTTCCCGGCGGCATTCGGGGCAGCCTGCTTCTTTGAGGAAGTTGCGGGTGGGCGTATAGATGCAGCGTTTATCCACCACCTCCAGGCCATTCACGGGTTGGCCGAACGGCAAGCGATCAGGATGCTCAACGACCTGCCGCGCGCTGGGGGCGATGGCATAGGCCATGCGATTGCCGCGCACGCCACAGGTGCTTGGCAACGCCTCGACCACGCCGCGCTGGGCGAGCCAGCGCTGCATGCGTCCGGCCAGGGACTGGTGCCCGGGCACGCTGGAAATCTGCGGCACGATGATCAGTTGGCTCGTCTCCATTTCAGGCTCCTATGGCAGAGGAAAGGGCACGCAGCTTAATCAGCGCCCTTCAACCGTCAACTATGGCGCAAGATGCCAAAGCCATTATCATTCCGGCCCATGATCAACGATCCCTTCCAACGGCTTGGCCTCGATCGCGAGGTACTGACCGTCAGCCAGCTCAACCAACGTGCCCGCCATCTATTGGAGGACGTGTTTCCGCAGGTCTGGGTGGAGGGTGAAATCTCCAACCTGGCCAAGCCTGCCTCCGGCCACCTGTACTTCACCCTCAAGGACAGCCAGGCGCAGGTTCGCTGCGCCCTGTTCCGGCAGAACGCCCTGCGCGTACGCCAGGCGCTGCGCGATGGCCTGGCGGTGCGGGTGCGTGGAAAAGTCTCGCTGTTCGAGGGCCGTGGCGATTACCAACTGATCGCCGATGCCGTCGAGCCGGCCGGCGATGGTGCCCTGCGCCTGGCATTCGAGGCCCTCAAGGAAAAACTCGCCGCTGAAGGGCTGTTCGCTGCGGAACGCAAGCGCCCGCTACCGGCCCACCCGCAGCGTATCGGCATCGTCAGCTCACCCACCGGCGCGGTGATCCGCGACATCATCAGCGTCTTTCGACGTCGCGCACCCCAGGTACAGCTGACCCTCATTCCCACTGCCGTGCAGGGCCGCGAAGCCACCGCGCAGATCGTCCGCGCCCTCGGATTGGCGGATGCGCAAGGCTTCGATGCGTTGATCCTCGCCCGTGGTGGCGGCTCCCTGGAGGACCTCTGGTGCTTCAACGAAGAGGCGGTGGCCCGCGCCGTGGCCGCGTGCCAGACCCCCATCGTCAGTGCCGTCGGCCATGAGACGGATGTTTCCATCAGCGATTTCGTCGCCGATGTGCGCGCCCCGACGCCCTCCGCCGCCGCCGAACTCCTGGCCCCCGATGCCAAAGACCTGCAGCAGCGCCTCGACAGCCTGCATCGCCGCCTGATCCTGCGCCTGCGGGACCACCTGACCCGCGAGCGCCTGCGCCTGGACGGGCTGTTCCGACGCCTGCGCCACCCCGGCGAGCGCCTGCGCCAACAAGCGCAGCGGCTGGATGACCTGGACATGCGCCTGCGGCGCGCGTTCGAGCGCCAGCAGCAGGTACGTCACGAACGCCTGGTGCGCCTGGACACCCGCCTCGCCGCACAGCATCCCGGACGCACCCTGGCCCTGCTGCGGCAGAAGCTCGACAGCCTGGCCGAACGCCTGCCCCGCGCCGCTCGCGAGACCCTCAAGGATCGTCGTCAGCGCCTTGACACCCTGGCCCAGACACTTCACATCGTCAGCCCCCTGGCCACCCTCGGGCGTGGCTACAGCATTCTGCTCGACGAACGTGGACAAGCCGTCCGCACCGCCAGCCAGACCCACCCCGGCCAGCGTCTGAAGGCCCGTCTCGGAGAAGGCGAACTGGACGTACGCGTCGAAGACAACCATCTCACGCCCGTGAACCTCTCCCTGCTGGACTGACCATGCGCCTGCTTGCCGCCCTGCTCCTCTGCCTCGCCCTTCCCGTCCATGCCGAAGGATTCATCAGCCGGCTGCTGAACAAACCGGTTCCAGGCGGCGTAGCCGTCGTCCAGCTCGGCAACGGTCCCCATGCACCCACCGCGCGCTACCAGGGCAAACCGGTGCTGGTGGTCAAGGAAGACGGCCGCAACTGGATCGCCATCGTCGGCATCCCGCTGGGCACCAAGGTCGGGCAGCAACTGATCGAGGTCAGCGATGGGCGCCGGCTGGGCTTCAGCGTCGGCAGCCGCACCTATCGCGAGCAGCACATCAAGCTGGCCAATACCCGCCAGGTGAACCCGCTGCCGGAAGACCTGAAACGCATCGACCGCGAACTGGCCGAGCAGACCACTGCCTACCGCCGCTTCAGCCCCGGGACGCCGAGCAACCTACTGTTCGACAAGCCGGTCAACGGCCCGCTCTCCAGCCCCTTCGGACTGCGCCGCTTCTTTAATGGCGAAGAACGCAACCCGCACTCCGGCCTGGACTTCGCCGTGGGAGCAGGCACGCCAATCAAGGCACCCGCGGCCGGCAAGGTGGTTCTTATCGGCAACTACTTTTTCAACGGCAAGACAGTGTTCGTCGACCATGGACAAGGCCTGATCAGCATGTTCTGTCACATGTCGAAGGTAGAGGTGAAACTGGGCCAGCAACTGCCCCGCGGCGGCGTGATCGGCCGCGTCGGCGCCACCGGCCGCGCCACCGGACCGCACATGCACTGGAACGTCAGCCTCAACGATGTGCGAGTTGACCCGGCCATCTTCATCGGCGCCTACAAGCCCTGAGGACATTTGCGCTTACACCCGGGAATTGGGCTGCGCGGCGCTGATTTGCTAAGGTCCGGCGGCCTCGGGACCCACCCCGCCAAACGGATATCTGAAGGGAACAGCCCATGAGCAGCGAAGTCACCCACTGGCTGGAATGGTTGCGGCAGCATCAGGAATTGCACACCGTCGTAGCCACTTCCGTCCTCATCCTCCTGGCCTGGTTGTCGAACTGGATAGTCCGCCGCATCCTGCTGCGCGGCCTGTTCCACGTCACCGGCGCGCAGATTCAGGATCACGGCTTGATCAAGCGCCTGGCCAATGTGGTGCCCGCCCTGGTGCTGGCCGGCGGCGTCCGGGTGGTACCGAACTTGCCAGGTGCGCTGGTGGAGGTGATCACCAATGTCTGCGCCGCCTTCATCATCCTCACCGTCGCTCTGGCCCTGAGCGCCGCGCTGAACATCGTCAGCAGCCTCTATCAGCGTCGCAAGGATGCCCACCTGCGGCCCATCAAGGGCTATGTGCAAGTGCTGAAGATCGCCATCTTCGCCATCGCCACCATCCTGATGATCGCCAGCCTGATCGACCGCTCGCCGCTGATCCTGCTGTCGGGTCTCGGCGCCATGGCCGCAGTCCTGCTGCTGATTTTCCAGGACACCCTGCTGTCGCTGGTGGCCAGTGTACAAATCACCTCCAGCGACATCATTCGCGTCGGTGACTGGGTGGAGATGCCCCAGCTCAACGCCGACGGCGACGTGATCGACATCGCCCTGCATACGGTGAAGGTGCAGAACTGGGACAAGACCATCACCACCATTCCCACCAAGCGCTTCATCACCGATTCGTTCAAGAACTGGCGCGGCATGCAGGAATCCGGTGGCCGTCGGATCAAGCGCTGCCTCTATCTGGATCAGAACAGCGTGCACTTCCTCCGCGAGGACGACATCGCCCGATTGCACCGTTTCCGATTGCTGGACAGCTACCTGAAAGCCAAGGAAAGCGAGCTGCTCAGCTGGAACAGCCAACTGGATGAGGCTGCCCGCCTGCCGATCAACAGCCGTCAGTTGACCAACCTCGGCACCTTCCGCGCCTACGTGGAGCACTACTTGCGGGAGAACCTGGACATCCGCAAGGACATGACCCTGCTGGTGCGTCAGATGGCCCCCACCGCCGATGGCCTGCCGCTGGAGCTCTACTGTTTTACCAACACCACGGCCTGGGCCCGCTACGAGGCTATCCAGTCCGACATCTTCGACCACCTGCTGGCGATACTTCCGGAGTTCGGCCTGCGAGTGTTCCAACACCCCAGCGGAGCGGACATGCGCGCGCTATGCCTGCCAAAGGCGGAGTGACCCTGGCGCTGCCCACGGATTGCCCGGCAAAGGGCGATTCGCGGGCTGGCTGTCTCGCCCCAAAAGAGCGGCGCAATCACCTCTAGAAAATCGCAGCAATCACGCAATAAATCTCCTCATTGCAAAATATTGCGCTCTTTTTCACCATTTTTTCCGCAATGCTTGCCATATTCACTCACGATGAATAGGGTTAGCCCTTATGAAAACCGCACACACCCTCATCCTTCTGCGTCAACACGCCTGCCTGCGACTGGTCAGCCCCCGACTGCGTGGCTGAATCTCACCTTCGCCGCACCCGCTGAACTCAATGCCTGGCCGACCACCACACGGCCCGCAGTAAAAAGGATTTGCCCCATGAGCATGCTGAAAGACCCATCCCGCAAATACCGCGCCTTCCCGGCAATCAACCTGCCGGACCGTACCTGGCCATCCAAGACCATCACTGAAGTACCGATCTGGTGCAGCTCCGATCTGCGCGACGGTAACCAGTCGCTGATCGAGCCGATGGATGCGCAGAAGAAGATGCGCTTCTTCAAGACCCTGGTGCAGGTGGGCCTGAAGGAAATCGAGGTGGCCTTTCCCTCCGCCTCGGATACCGACTTCAACTTCGTTCGCGAGCTGATCGAAGGCGGCCACATCCCTGACGATGTCACCATCCAGGTACTGACCCAGGCGCGCGAGGACCTGATCACCCGCACCTTCGAGTCCCTGCGTGGGGCGAAAAAAGCCATCGTCCACGTCTACAACGCCACCGCTCCCTCGTTCCGCCGCATCGTCTTCAACCAGGACAAGGCCGGCGTGATTGAAATCGCCACCAGCGCAGCCAGGCTGATCAAGAAGCTGGCCGCCGAGCAGCCGGGAACCGACTGGACCTTCCAGTACTCGCCGGAAATCTTCAGCTCCACCGAGCTGGAATTCGCCGTCGAGGTATGCGATGCGGTGATCGATGTCTGGCAGCCGACTCCCGAGAAGAAGATCATCCTCAACCTGCCGGCCACCGTTGAGTGCGCAACGCCGAACGTGTACGCGGATCAGATCGAATGGTTCGGTCGCCACGTCAGCCGCCGCGACTCGGTGATCATCAGCCTGCACACCCACAACGACCGTGGTACCGGTGTGGCCGCCACCGAACTGGGCCTGATGGCCGGCGCCGACCGCGTGGAAGGCTGCCTGTTCGGCAACGGCGAGCGCACCGGCAACGTCGACCTGGTGACCCTTGCACTGAACATGTACACCCAGGGCCTGCACCCGCAGCTGGACTTCTCCGACATCGATGCCGTGCGCAAAGTGGTCGAAGAGTGCAACCAGTTGCCGGTTCACCCGCGTCACCCCTACGTGGGCGACCTGGTCCACACGGCCTTCTCCGGCTCCCACCAGGACGCCATCCGCAAGGGCTTCACCCAACAGCAGGAAGACGCCCTCTGGGAAGTGCCCTACCTGCCAATCGACCCGGCCGACATTGGCCGCAGCTACGAAGCGGTGATTCGCGTGAACAGCCAATCCGGCAAGGGCGGCATCACCTTCCTGCTGGAACAGGAGTACGGCATCAGCCTGCCGCGCCGCATGCAGATCGAGTTCAGCCAGGTTGTGCAGAAGGAAACCGATCGCCTGGGACTGGAAATGACTGCCCAGCAGATCTACCAACTGCTGGACAGCGAGTACCTGCAGGCCAGCACGCCCTTCACCCTGAAAGGCCATCGCCTGCAGGAAGAGAACGGTACCAGTGCCGTGGATATCGAAGTCCAGGTCAAGGGTGAAACCCAGCACCTGCGCGGCATGGGCAAGGGCCCGCTGGAAGCCCTGGTGGCCAGCCTACCGGTGAAGGTCGAGATCATGGACTACTCGGAGCACGCCATCGGTGCCGGCACAAACGCCAAGGCTGCGGCGTACATCGAACTGCGCGTCAACGGCGGTCGAGCCCTGCACGGTATCGGCATTGACGAAAACCTCACCACAGCCAGCTTCCGTGCCCTGTTCAGCGCCCTCAACCGCGCCCTGAGCCAGGCCGAGGCCGAAGCGGCCTGAGGCTGATACCGCAAAACAAAACCCCGCCGGCAGGCGGGGTTTTGTTTTGTAGGCAACCTACAGGGAGTCTGCGCCAGGCATTCAGCCCTGTTGCTGCCAGTGGCATTTGCCCCATGCGCACATGGAATCCAGCACCGGCTTCAGGCTGCTGCCATGCTCGGTCAAGCGGTACTCAACCCGAGGCGGTACTTCGGCGTAGACAGTGCGCGAGACGATACCGTCGCGCTCCAGCTCACGCAGCTGCTGGGCCAGCATCTTCTCGGTGATACCCGGCACCAGTCGCTTGAGCTCGGAAAAGCGCCGCGCCTCCGGCATCAGGTGATAGACCAGCAGCGACTTCCACTTGCCACCGATCACCGCCAGGGTGACTTCCACCGGCGTGTTGTAGACCTTTTCTCCCGCCACAAGCAGGTTTCCCCCGGCAGGTAGTGGCTTGTGTTCGCTCATGATTGCCTCGGTACTCAGAGGTGCAGGTCGAATACGTCTGCGTCGCGCATGGCCGGGAAGCGCTCGCGGTACGCTGCCAGTTGCGCGGCGGACAAGCTGGCGAAAAACACGCCATCGGCATCGCCGGCATCCAGCAGGCTCTCACCCTGAAAATCCAACACCTGGCTGTCGCCACTGTAGCCGTGGCCCTTGCCATCGCTACCGACGCGATTCACCGCGGCGACGTAACAGAGGTTTTCGATGGCACGTGCCGGTAGCAGTCGGTTCCAATGATGGCGACGCGCAGCCGGCCAGTTGGCCGTGTAGAGCAGCAGGTCGGTATCGTGCGGATCGCGGCTCCACACTGGGAAACGCAGGTCGTAGCAGATCAGCGGACGCACGCGCCAGCCCTTGAGCTCGAACAAAGCCTGGGTCTCTCCCGGCGTGTAGTGCTTGTGCTCACCGGCCATGCGAAACAAATGACGCTTGTCGTAATGCAGGACCTCACCGTCCGGGCGCGCCCAGAGCAGGCGATTGCGGTGGCTGCCGTCAGCGACCTGGATGATGACGCTACCGGTGATCACCGCATCCAAGCGCTTGGCCTGCTCCCGCAGCCAGGCGTGGGTAGGCCCTTGCTCGGGCTCGGCAAGCGCCGAGGAGTCCATGGAGAAACCGGTGGTGAACATCTCTGGCAGGACGATCAGGTCAGCGCCCTTCGCCTGTTCCAGCAAGGTTTCGAAATGCGCGTGGTTGGCTGCGCAGTCGTGCCAGGCCAGGGTGGTCTGCACCAGGGCCAGCTTGAGATCGGGCAAGGCGGTCAGATCGCGCATAGTTTTTCCGCCGCCTGACGCAGCGTCTCCTCACGCTTGGCGAAGCAGAACCGCACCAGTCGCAAGTCCTTGGGCGCTTGCTGGTAAAACACCGAAACCGGAATGGCGGCCACGCCGTGTTCACGAGTAAGCCATTCGGACATGGCCACATCGTCCAGGTCGTCGCGGATGGCGCTGTAGTCCACTAACTGGAAGTAGGTACCGGCGGCACGGCTGAAACGCAAGCGCGAGCCGGCCAGCAGATCGCAGAACAGGTCGCGCTTGGCCTGATAGAAAGACGGCAGCTCGGCCAGGTGCTCCGGGTGCGCCGCCATGAAGTCGGCAAGCGCCCATTGCAACGGGGTCACGCCGCAGAAGTTGACGTACTGGTGGACCTTACGCAACTCGGCGGACAGCACGGGCGGCGCCACCACATAGCCGGTCTTCCAGCCAGTGACGTGGTAGGTCTTGCCGAAGGAACTGACCACGAAGGCACGCGCGTACAACTCGTCATGGGCCAGCACGCTGACATGGCTGACGCCATCGAACACCAGGTGCTCGTAGACTTCGTCCGACACCAGGTAGATGTCGCGATCACGAATCAACTCGGCCAACTGGTCCAGTTCGGCGCGGGAAATCAGCGCACCGCTGGGGTTGTGCGGGCTGTTGAGGATGATCATGCGGGTGCGCGGGCTCAGTGCGTCGCGCATGCGTTGCCAATCGATGGCAAACCCCGGCAACGCCAGGGGCACGTGTACGCAGCGGCCACCAGCCAGTTCAACCGAGGGTTCGTAGCTGTCGTAGCAAGGGTCGAGGACGATCACCTCATCACCTGCACGGACCACAGCCTGGATGGCACAGAAGATGGCTTCAGTGGCCCCCGGGGTGATGGTCACCTCGGTATCGGCGCTGACCGGGCGCCCGTAAAAGGCCGCAACCTTGGCCGCCACCTGCTCGCGCAGGGCCGGCAGACCGGTCATTGGCGCGTACTGGTTGTGCCCGGCCGCAATATGCTGGCCGACCGCATCACACAGGGCAGTCGGCGCGGAGAAATCCGGGAAGCCCTGGGACAGATTGATGGCGCCGACTTCAGCGGCGAGTTGGGACATGCGGGTGAAGATGGTGGTGCCGACGTTGGGCAACTTGCTGGCGATCATTTCATCAGGCTGCTGGCGACTGGGAAGTGGGTCATAGCTTAAGGCCTGAGGGGTTTCGCGACCACAGGAATGCCCCTGTAGGCGCGAGCTCTGCTCGCGAAACATTGTGCAGGCCCACTTCGCGAGCAGAGCTCGCTCCTACGAAAGCCGAATTCCACCCAAAATGCGAACTTGGAAAGAAAAAGGGCGCCCCAAGGCGCCCTCTTCCAGTCCAGCCGGTATCAGCGCTTCTTGTCGCGGCGCTTCTTGTCGGCCTTCTTGTGGTGCGACATGAGACGGCGTTTCTTGTTCACCTGACGCTCGGTCAAAGTGTTCTTCTTGCCCTCGAAGGGGTTCTCACCGCCCTTGTACTCGATGCGGATCGGCGTGCCGACCAGCTTGAGCACGCGCCGGTAGGTGTTTTCCAGGTAACGCGAGTAGGACTTGGGCACCGACTCGGTCTGGTTGCCGTGGATCACGATCAGCGGCGGGTTGGCTCCACCGAGGTGGGCGTAACGCAGCTTGATGCGGCGGCCGTTGACCAGCGGCGGCTGGTGCTCCTGCACCGCGTCCTCAAGGATCTGGGTCAGTCGGCTGGTGGGCCAGCGGGTGATGGCGGAACGGAAGGAATCCTGCACTGACTTGTACAGGTGGCCGACGCCGGTGCCATGCAGGGCGGAGATGAAGTGGATGTCAGCGAAGTCGACGAAGAACAGCCGGCGTTCCAACTCAGTCTTCACATAATCGCGCTCACCCGGCTCCATGCCATCCCACTTGTTCAGGGCAATGACCAGCGCACGGCCGGTCTCGAGCACGAAACCCAGCAAGTTGAGGTCGTGTTCGACCACGCCTTCACGTGCGTCCATCACGAAGATCACCACGTTGGCGTCCTGGATGGCCTGGAGGGTTTTCACCACCGAGAACTTTTCCACAGCCTCGAAGATCTTGCCGCGACGACGCACGCCGGCGGTGTCGATCAGGGTGTACTTCTCTTCGTTACGCTCGAAGGGGATGTAGATGCTGTCACGGGTAGTGCCCGCCTGGTCGTACACGATCACCCGCTCTTCACCGAGCATGCGGTTGACCAGGGTGGACTTGCCAACATTGGGGCGACCGATGATGGCGATCTTGATGCCATCCTTTTCACTCGGCCCGGGAACGCGCGTCGGCTCGGTGCCTTCGGCAACCACTTCGGCCTCGGCGGCCTCAGCTTCGTCGGCACCATCATCACGGGGGAACTCGCCCAGGGCAGCCTGGAGCATCTGGCTGATGCCACGGCCATGGGCGGCGGCGATCGGCAAGGCGTCGCCCAGTCCCAGGGGGCTGAACTCGGCGCGAGCGATGTCCGGGTCAACGGTGTCGACCTTATTGGCCACCAGGAAGCTGCGCTTGTTCCGCTTGCGCAGGTGCTCAGCGATCATCTGGTCGGAGGCCGTCATGCCAGCGCGGGAGTCGACCATGAAGAGCACTGCATCAGCCTCTTCGATCGCCTGCAGGGATTGCTCGGCCATTTTTGCGTCGATGCCTTCCTCATCGCCGGAGATACCTCCGGTGTCGATGACGATATAGGTGCGGCCCTGCCACTTCGCCTCGCCGTACTGGCGGTCACGGGTCAGACCCGCGTACTCCGCGACGATCGCGTCTCGGGTTTTGGTCAGGCGGTTGAACAGGGTGGACTTGCCGACGTTGGGCCTACCCACCAGGGCAATTACGGGAACCATGAGGCTCTCCACTCGTTATTTCAGAAAACACAAAGGCCGCTACCGTTTGACGGCAGCGGCCGGATATCAGACTTCAGCTTAGCGGATGGTCAGGCCAACCAGCTTGCCACCGTTGCCATAGGCATACATCCACTCACCCACCACCAGCGGCCGGGCACGCAGACCATCGCCATCGATCTTCTCGCGGCCGACGAAGTGGCCGTCCACCTGGCTCAGCAGGTGCAGGTAACCTTCGAAGTCACCGACAGCCACATAGCTGGAGAAAACCTCAGGAGCGGACAGTTGGCGGCGCGCCAGGGCGTCGTTGCTCCACAGGGCGGAGGCGGAGCGCTCGTCCACACCTTCCACGGTTCCGCTGGCCAGGCTTACGTAAACGTTACCGAAGCCCTGGGCAACGCCGGCGTAACTGGACGCCTCGCGCTGCCAGAGCACGCGGCCGCTTTCCAGGTCCAGGGCGGCGACGCGACCCTGGTAGGTGGCGACGTAAACGGTACCGCCGGACAGCAGCAGGCCGCCGTCGATGTCCACCACGCGATCCAGCTCGGAACGCCCCTGAGGCACAGCGACGCGCTGTTCCCAGACCGGAATGCCACGCTTGATATCCAGGGCAAGCACCTTGCCAGTGGAAAGACCGACGACGGCCAGATTGTTAGTCACGATGGGCGCGCCAGTACCCCGCAGGGTCAGCACGGCCGGAGTGTTCTCGTAGACCCAGAGCTGATTGCCGGTGGCGGCGTCGAAGCCGAACAGGCTGTCGTTCTGGGTCTGCACAACGACCACGTCACCGTTGTTGGCCGGCGGGGCCAGTACTTCGCCGTTTACGCGGGCGCGCCACTTCTCTTCGCCATTGGTGGCATCGAGGGCGACGATTTCCCCTTTCAGGGTACCCAGCATCACCAGGCCGTAGCCGACGCCAACCGCGCCGGAGACCGGCAGTTCGAGGTCTTGTTTCCAGATCACGTCGCCATTGAAGCGATTGAGCGCCATGACCTCGCCGTTGACGTCCGAGGCATAGATGGTGTCTCCATCGACGGCGGGCACCAGGAGGTTGTAGGTCTCGCCCTGGCCGTCACCAATGGAGCGGCTCCAGCCCTTGTCCAGTTTCACTTCCTCAGTGATATCGGGCAGTTCGGCCGGCGGCAGTTCCTTCTTGCTATTGCTGCTGCAGCCCACGGCCAGTAGGGCCAGGGCCAGCACTGCGGCATTCTTCCAGCGCATCACGTCACGCGTCCCCTTTTGCCAGGTCGTCGAGCTTCATCTGCAGACCGCCTACGGCGGCATCTTCGGGCAGCGCAGCCTTGGCTTTCTGGTAGGCAGCATGCGCGTCGTCGGTACGCCCCAGCTGAACCAGCAGATCGCCTTTGAGTTCTTCTCGGCTGGCGAGGAAGGCCTTATCGGCGTCGCCATCCAGCAGTTTGAGGGCATCTTCAGCCTTGCCCTGCGCAGCCAGGACACGGGCCAGGCGCTGGCGGGCCAGCTCACCCAGGGTCGCATCGGCAGGTTTGTCCAGCACGGCCTTAAGCTCTGCCGCAGCATCATCCAACTTGCCGGACTCGACCGCGACCTTGGCCACGAACAGGCTGCCGTACTGTGCGTAATGGGTCCCACCGAAATCGCTCTTCAGCTTGCCAGCCAGCTCGGCGACCTTGGCCGAGTCCGGAGCGCCGCTGGGAGTCAGAGCGGTCTCCAGCAATTGCTGGTAAACGATCGAAGCGCCCTGCGCCTGATTGGCGTCGTACTTCTGCCAGGCCTGCCAACCGAAGACCACTGCCAGCGCAAGTGCGCCGCCAGTGAGCATGGGTTTGCCGTTGCGCTGCCACCAGTCCCTGAACTGCGCAATCTGTTCTTCTTCAGTCTGCATGCTTAACCCCGTACTCCTGATCTTTGGATGCTCAAGCCTGCTTCAGGCAGGCGGCGAGATGCTCGGCCAGAGCATCCCAGGCAATGCTTTGTTGTTCGCTGTCGTCGCGCAGCGGCTTGCAACCTACCACGCGCTTGGCCAATTCGTCGTCCCCCAGGATCAGCGCATAACTGGCCCCACTCTTGTCGGCCTTCTTGAACTGGCTCTTGAAGCTGCCGGCCCCGGCATTGACCACCAAGCGAAGGTCCGGCAGGGCGTCACGCAGCTGCTCGGAAAGGCCTAGAGCTGCCAATTCGGCTGCTTCGCCAAAGGCACAGATATAGACGTCGGCCGGGCTGTTCAGCTCCTCCGGTACCAGACCAAGGGTCTCCAGGAGCAGCACCAGTCGCTCGACCCCCATGGCGTATCCCACGCCCGGAGTGGGCTTGCCGCCGAACTGGGTCACCAGACCGTCGTAACGGCCGCCAGCACAAACGGTGCCCTGGGAACCGAGCTTGTCGGTCACCCACTCGAAGACGGTGCGGCTGTAGTAGTCCAGGCCACGCACCAGCTTCTGGTTGATCTCGTAGCGGATACCCACTGCATCGAGGCGCGCCTTGAGCCCCTCGAAGTGGGCGACGGACTCTTCGTCCAGGTAATCGTGCAGGGTCGGCGCATCCACCAGCAGGGCCTGGGTACCACCATTCTTGCTGTCGAGGATGCGCAGCGGGTTGGTGGTCAGGCGGCGCTGACTGTCTTCGTCCAGCAGGTCATAGCGCTCCTGAAGGTAGGCCACCAAGGCGTCGCGGTAGCGGGCGCGGGCCTCGCTGGAGCCGAGACTGTTCAATTGCAGGGTGACCGCGTCGGCGAGGCCCAGCTTCTTCCACAGGCGCCAGGTGAGCACGATCAACTCGGCGTCGATGTCTGGACCCGGCAGGTTGAAAACTTCCACACCCATCTGGTGGAACTGACGGTAGCGACCCTTCTGCGGCTTCTCGTAGCGGAACATCGGGCCGGCGTACCAGAGCTTCTGTACCTGGCCACCGCCGGTAAGGCCATGCTCGAGCATGGCGCGCACGCAACCCGCAGTACCTTCGGGGCGAAGGGTCAGGGACTCTTCGTTGCGATCAAGGAAGGTGTACATCTCCTTGTCGACCACGTCCGTACCTTCGCCGATACCGCGGGCGAACAGCTCGGTGAACTCGAGGATCGGCAGGCGGATTTCCTTGTATCCGTAACCATCCAACAGCTCTGCCAGGGTGTTTTCCAGATAGCGCCAGGTAGGCGTCTGCTCCGGCAGGATGTCGTTCATGCCACGAATGGCTTGCAGGGTCTTGCTCACGAAGGTTCCTTATCTCAGCTGCGGGCGATAAGCGCCGCGTCAGCTTCGGCCTTTTCAGCCGCCTTTTCGCGAATGAGCCGTTCCAGCTCATCCACCAGGTTGTCGTTATTCAGCTTCTGCGCGGGCTTGCCATCGATGTAGATCAGGTTGTTTGGCGTGCCGCCGGTGAGGCCGATGTGCGCCTCCTTGGCTTCACCCGGGCCGTTGACCACACAACCGATCACAGCCACATCCAACGGAACCAGCAGGTCCTCGAGGCGGCCTTCCAGCTCGTTCATGGTCTTGACCACATCGAAGTTCTGACGCGAGCAACTCGGGCACGCGATGAAGTTGATGCCGCGGGAGCGCAAGTGCAGGGACTTGAGGATGTCGAAGCCGACCTTCACCTCTTCCACCGGGTCCGCCGCCAGGGAGATGCGGATGGTGTCGCCGATGCCGTCAGCCAACAGCATGCCCAGGCCAACCGCGGATTTGACGGTGCCAGAACGCAGGCCACCAGCTTCGGTAATGCCCAGGTGCAGGGGCTGCACGATCTGTTTGGCCAGCAAGCGATAGGCTTCGACGGCCATGAAAACGTCCGAGGCTTTCACGCTGACCTTGAAGTCCTGGAAGTCCAGCTTGTCGAGATGCTCGACGTGACGCAGAGCGGACTCTACAAGGGCCTGCGGGGTGGGCTCGCCGTACTTTTTCTGCAGGTCCTTCTCCAGCGAACCGGCGTTGACGCCGATGCGGATCGGAATGCCCTTGTCGCGAGCGGCGTCGACCACGGCCCTGACTCGGTCTTCACGGCCAATGTTGCCGGGGTTGATACGCAGGCAATCAACGCCCAGTTCGGCCACGCGAAGGGCGATCTTGTAGTCGAAGTGGATGTCCGCCACGAGCGGCACCTGAACCTGCTGCTTGATGCGGCCGAAGGCTTCGGCGGCATCCATGTCCGGCACGGAGACGCGAACGATGTCGACACCGGCATCCACCAGGCGCTGGATCTGGCCCACGGTGGCTGCGACGTCGCAGGTATCGGTGTTGGTCATACTCTGCACGGCGATAGGCGCATCACCACCCACCGGTACCGAGCCGACCCAGATTTTCCGCGATACGCGGCGTTTGATCGGGGATTCGCAATGCATGGCTTATTGCCCCAACTTCAGGCGTGCGGTCTCGCCGCGGACGTGAGGCGATACATCGACCGACTGGCCGTTGTAGCTGAGCTGGGCGCCACGGGCAAAGCCCAGGCGAACTTCCAGCGGCGCCTTACCGGCCAGTTCCAGGCTGTCGCCAGTACGCTTGAGGGCGCTGACCAGCACCTTGCCGTCGGCGTCAGTGACCTGGGTCCAGCAGTTGGCGGTGAACTGGATGCGCACCACTCCCTGCCCCTGTTGGGCTATCACCGGTGCCGCGGGCTGTGCAGAGGGAGCCGGGGTTGCAGCGGGTGCAACCGGAGCGACAGGGGTAGTCGACGGCGCGGCAGCAGGAGCACTAGGCTCGGTGGCGGTCGGCGCGGGGGGCTGTGCAACCGGAACGGCCGGCGCTGCGGCAACGACAGGAGCCTGAGGCGAAGCAGTGGTAGCCGGCGCGGTCTCGCCTACCGGCGTAGTCGGGGCAGAGCCTTCGGCGGGCAGTTGTTCGGGCTGGGCGGCCATTTCCGGCGAGACTTCGGCGGGGATCGGTGCCTGTCCATCCTGAGCTTCAGCTACAGCCTGATCTTCCGGCTCGTCGAGGGGGTGGATCTGGGTAGTGCCGTCGGCACTTTCCACTTCCACATGTTCCATGCTCACGCTGGACGCTTCCTCGTTGTTGCGGCTGGAATGCTCCTGCCACCAGAAGAAGCCGACCGCGCCGAGGGCGACCAGGATAATGAAGCTGACGATACGCAACACACTCTGGGACAGGCGCACCGGCTCTTCGATGCGGCCCAGACTGTGCACGCTGCTGCCGTTGGCATCGGTGCCGGTGTAATGGTCGAACTCGGCAACCAGTGCGGCCTGGTCGATACCCAGCAGTTTGGCGTAGGCGCGCACGTAGCCACGGGCAAAAGTGTGCCCCGGCAGTTGTTCGAAGTCGCCCGCTTCGAGCTGGCGCAGGGACTGTTCGGTCAGGTTGAGGTTACGGGCGACCTCGCCCAAGCTCCAATCCTTGCCTTCACGGGCCTGACGCAGGGTCTCACCGGGGTTGGCGCGGGTCGCCGCTACTGCTTCGGGATGCGACGCTTTCATCATTGCTCCGACAGGTATTGCTGATATTCCGGCGTGCCGGGATAAAGGCGCTTGAGTTGCAGACCGAGGCTTGCAGCCTGGTCGCGGTCTTCGAAAATGGTCGCCAGGCGCGACCCGAGCAGCAGGCTGCTAGCGGTCTGCGGGGCGATCTGGGAGTAGCGCTGGTAGTAGTCGCGGGCCGGCACGTACTGTTTCTCGCTGAAGGACAATTGGGCCATCTCCAGCAGCGCCATGGGCTGCTGGCGGTTTAGGCGCAGCGCCTTGTCGAAATGCTGTTTGGCCAGGGCCGGGTTATTCATCTTCATGGCGGTCAGGCCCAGGTTCTCGAACACCCGAGAACGCTCCGGGTAGAGGTTGTCCTCGGTGGCCTGCTGGAATCGCTCGTAGGCGTCTTTGTAGCGCCCCTGCTCGAACAGGAAGGTCCCGTAGTTGTTGAGAATGCGCGAATCGCTTCGCGATGACAGGGCCTTTCGGTAGTGCTGGTCAGCCAGCTCCGGCTCCATCTCGGTCTGGAACACCAGGGCGAGGGCCGCATTGGCATCGGCGTTTGACGGGTCCATCTCCAGGGCCTTCTTCAGCGGCACCTTGGCGCGCTCGGTGGCGCCTTGCTTGAGATAGCCGATACCCAGGTCGATATAGGCATCGCGTGCTGCGTCACGGCCCTTGTCGGTCTTCATCGGATCGACCTGTCCGGTCGACACGCAGGCCGCGAGCAATGCGGAGGAAACGAGGAGCAGCGCAGCGCGCAGGGTCATGGGGTGTCCTTCTCTAGTTCCGGTTCACGGCGTTGCTGGACGCCTCCGCTTCGGCATTCAGCTGGCGCACGGCAATGTAGCGTTCGCTACGACGGGTACGGTCCATGACCTGGCCGACCAGTTGGCCGCAGGCGGCATCGATGTCGTCGCCGCGAGTGGTGCGGACGGTGACATTGTGCCCAGCCTTGTGCAACAGGTCCTGGAAGCGGCGAATCGCATTATTGCTGGGCCGCTCGTAGCCTGAGTGCGGGAAGGGGTTGAACGGAATCAGGTTGATCTTGCAAGGGAAGTCCTTGAGCAACTCGATCATCTGTACGGCATGTTCGGGCTGGTCGTTGACGTCCTTGAGCAGGGTGTACTCGATGGTCAGCACGCGCTTCTCGCCGAGGCGTGAGATGTAGCGGCGGCAGGAATCGAGCACCACAGGCAGGGGATACTTCTTGTTGATCGGCACCAACTGGTTGCGCAGCGGGTCGTTCGGCGCGTGCAGCGACAGCGCGAGGGAAACGTCGATTACCTCGCCCAGCTTGTCGATCATCGGCGCCACGCCCGAGGTGGACAAGGTCACCTTGCGCTTGGAAATGCCATAGCCGAGGTCGTCCATCATGATGTTCATGGCGGCGACCACGTTGTCGAAATTCAGCAGCGGTTCGCCCATGCCCATCATCACCACATTGGTGATGGCACGGTCGATCTTCGCGGGGATGGTCCCGAAGGACTTGTTGGCGATCCACACCTGGCCAATCACTTCAGCGGCGGTGAGGTCGCTGTTGAAACCTTGTTTGCCCGTGGAGCAGAAGCTGCAATCCAGCGCGCATCCGGCTTGGGACGAGACACACAGGGTGCCGCGGCCACCTTGCGGGATATACACGGTTTCGACGCAGCTACCGGAGGCCACGCGGACCACCCACTTGCGGGTGCCATCGCTGGAGATGTCCTGGCTGACCACTTCCGGACCGCGAATCTCGGCAGAGGCCTTGAGTTTGTCGCGCAAGGCCTTGCCGATATTGCTCATGGCGTCGAAATCATCGACGCCAAAGTGGTGAATCCACTTCATCACCTGGCCGGCACGGAAGCGTTTCTCCCCGATGGACTCGAAGAAGCTTTCCAGTTGCGGCTGGGTCAGGCCCAGCAGGTTCACTTTACCGGTCGATTCAGTCATGGCTTCACCCTCTCCCATTCGCGATCAGCGAATGCGAGCGCACACCTCGGTGGCGGCGAAGAAGTAAGAGATTTCGCGAGCAGCAGAAGCCTCAGAATCCGAACCATGTACCGCGTTTTCGTCGATGGAAACGGCGTAGTCAGCACGGATGGTACCGGCGTCAGCTTTCTTAGGATCCGTGGCGCCCATCAGTTCACGGTTCTTGGCAACGGCGTTTTCGCCTTCCAGGACCTGAACGACAACCGGACCGGAGGTCATGAAAGCAACCAGATCCTTGAAGAAACCGCGCTCTTTGTGCTCGGCGTAGAAACCACCGGCTTCGCGCTCGGACAGTTGCACCATCTTGGCGGCAACGACGCGCAGACCGGCTTTTTCGAAGCGGGTGACGATCTCACCGACCACGTTCTTGGCAACGGCGTCCGGCTTGATGATGGAGAGAGTACGTTCGACAGCCATGGAAAACTCCAGAAACAAGGATTAAAGCGAAAAATTAAACCCGCGAATTATACGCGGGTTAGGGGGAAATGCGTAGGGCCGGAACCCGGAGGTGGAGAGCCGATCAGTCGGCTTCCTCGATCCAGGCAGCCTGGATGGCCTCGAGCACCTTTTCCCCGCCACGGTGCGGGTCGTCGGAAAACTCCGGCAGGGCCAGGACCCAGTTATGCAAGTCGACGAAATTGACATAGCGCGGGTCGACGTCCGGCTTGGCTTCAGCGAGCTGGATGGCGATTTCCAGCACGTCGGTCCATTTCAAGCTCATGCTCAATGCCCCTCGGAAACCTGGTTGATGGTGTATTTCGGAATCTCCACCACCAAATCCGCTTCGGCGACGAGCGCCTGGCAGGACAGACGGGAATTTGGCTCCAGGCCCCAGGCCTTGTCCAGCATGTCGTCTTCCAGTTCGTCGGATGCCTCCATGGAGTTGAAGCCCTCGCGCACCACTACGTGGCAGGTGGTGCAAGCGCAGGACTTCTCGCAGGCGTGCTCGATATCGATGCCACTGCGCAGTGCGGCATCCAGGATACTTTCACCCGGCTGCGCCTCGATCACGGCACCCTCGGGGCAATGCTCGGCGTGAGGCAGGAAGATGATCTGCGGCATTTCTGGGTTAATCCTCGATTTCATTGAGTCGGCGGCCGGCCAGCGCGGTCTTGACGGCGGCATCCATACGACGCGCAGCAAAGGCATCAGTCACCTGGGACAGGCGCTTGACCTGTGCTTCGATGGCGACGACATCAGCGCCGATCGCCAGCTCGCGCAGGGTTTGCATGCTATCCAGGATCGCGACGCGCTCGGCATCATCCAGCAGGCGCTCGCCATCGGCATCCAGGGCAGCCTGAACGGCCTCCAGCAGGCGCTCGGCCTCGACCTGCTGCTCGCGCAGGGCTCGCGCATTCTTGTCCTCGCCAGCGTACTGGAAGGAGTCCTGCAACATGCGCGAGATCTCGCCATCGGTCAGGCCGTACGACGGCTTGACCTGAATGCTCGCCTCGACGCCCGAAGCCAGCTCGCGAGCGGTAACGCCCAGCAGGCCATCGGCATCCACCTGGAACGTCACGCGAATCTTCGCCGCCCCCGCCACCATGGGCGGAATGCCGCGCAGTTCGAAGCGCGCCAGAGAACGGCAGTCTTTGATCAGCTCACGCTCCCCCTGGAGCACGTGAATCATCATGGCCGTCTGGCCATCTTTATAAGTAGTGAAGTCCTGGGCACGCGCCACCGGAATGGTAGTGTTGCGCGGGATCACTTTCTCCATCAGCCCACCCATGGTTTCCAGGCCGAGCGACAGAGGAATCACATCCAGCAGCAGCAGCTCTTCGCCGCGCTTGTTGCCCGCCAGGGTATCGGCCTGTACGGCAGCTCCGATAGCCACAACCTGATCAGGATCGATGTCAGTCAACGGCTGACGACCAAACATCTCGGCGACAGCCTCACGCACACGCGGCACACGAGTGGAACCACCCACCATCACCACGGCCTCGACTTCGTCCTGCTCGATACCGGCGTCACGCACCGCACGGCGGCAAGCCTTGAGGCTGCGAGCAACCATGGGTTCGATCAGGGCGTCGAAGCGCTCGCGAGTCAAGATACCGCGCCAGTCGCCATAGGTGAGCTCGACACTGTCCGAATCGGTCAGGGCCTCCTTGGCATCGCAGGCGGCCCGCAGCAGGCTGCGCTGGGCACCCGGATCAAGATCAGAGGAAAGGCCGGCCTGCTGGACCATCCAACCGGCAATGGCATGATCGAAATCATCGCCGCCCAGGGCGCTGTCACCACCGGTGGCCATGACCTCAAACACGCCGCGGGTCAGGCGCAGGATGGAAATATCGAAAGTACCGCCACCCAGGTCATAGATGGCGATCACGCCTTCGGCCTGCTTGTCCAAGCCATAGGCCACTGCAGCAGCGGTGGGCTCGTTGAGCAGGCGCAGCACATTGAGACCCGCAAGGCGCGCGGCGTCCTTTGTGGCTTGGCGCTGAGCCTCGTCAAAGTAGGCGGGTACAGTGATCACCGCACCCACCAATTCGCCCCCGAGAGTCTGCTCGGCGCGCTGCCGCAGGGTTTTGAGAATGTCAGCCGAAACTTCCACCGGGCTCTTAGCGCCCTGGACAGTCTCGATGAAAGGCATGTGCGATTCGCCACCAACGAAGCGGTACGGCAATTGCTCGCCGAGTTGCTTCACGTCCTCCAGGCCGCGCCCCATGAAGCGCTTGACCGAAATGATGGTATTCAGCGGATCGCTGGACGCAGCCTGCTTGGCGCTGCGACCGACTTCAACACGGTCTGCGTGATAGCGGACCGCGGATGGCAGGATGACCTGCCCGTCGGAATCCGGCAGGGGCTCGGCAACACCGCTGCGCACAGCAGCGACCAGCGAGTTGGTAGTGCCCAGGTCGATTCCCACCGCCAGGCGGCGCTGGTGCGGTTGGGGGCTCAGTCCGGGTTCGGCGATCTGCAGTAAGGCCATGCTTGTCTATTTATCAGGCGTACCGGCAACCAAGACGGCATCGCGGGTTAATCGTCGAGGCGCTCTTCCAGTTGGCGCACTTCGTGGGTCAGCTTGTCGAGGAACTGCATACGACGCACCAGGCGCTCGGCCTCTTCGCGGCGAGCAGGGTCATCCCAGCACTCAGCGAAATCACCGTCCAACTCGGCCTGGGCAACCTTGAGCCGGCGCTTGAAGGCGCCAACGCCGCCCAGGTCAGCACTGTCGTGCAAGTCCTCCAGCTCTTCGCGCCACTGCATTTGCTGTAGCAGGAACTGTGGATCCTGCACCGTCACCTCAAGCGGAAGCTCTCGCCCCTTCAGCGCCAGCAGGTACAACGCCCGCCGCGGCGCGCTCTTGAGCGTCTGATAAGCATCGTTGAGCTGGGCTGCACGCTCCAGCGCCAAGCGCTGTTCGCGCTCGGAGGCATCAGCGAAACGATCAGGATGGACGGTACGAGCCAACTCGCGGTAACGCGCCGCAAGCTGGTCGAGATCCAGTCGATGACCCGGCTTCAGGTCGAACAGAGCGAAATGACAGGGAGTTCCCACACACGCCTCAGACGTTGAAGCTCTCGCCGCAGCCGCATTCGCCACGTACGTTCGGGTTATTGAACTTGAAGCCCTCGTTGAGCCCTTCGCGAACGAAGTCCAGCTCAGTCCCGTCAAGGTAGGTCAGGCTCTTGGGATCGATGATCACCTTGACGCCGTGACTCTCGAAGACCATGTCATCCGCGGTCAGCTCGTCGACGAACTCCAGCACATAGGCGAGACCGGAGCAGCCAGTCGTACGCACCCCCAGACGGATACCTTCACCCTTGCCGCGCCCCTCAATGGAACGCTGCACGTGACGGGCGGCAGACTCAGTCATGCTGATGGCCATTGCAACTCCTTACTCGTTCGAGCGCTTAGAGCAGACCCTTCTTCTGCTTGTAGTCGTGGACGGCCGCCTTGATAGCGTCCTCAGCCAACACCGAGCAGTGAATCTTCACTGGAGGAAGAGCCAGCTCTTCGGCGATGGTGGTGTTCTTGATGGCAGCTGCCTCGTCCAGAGTCTTACCCTTCATCCACTCGGTGGCGAGGGAACTGGAAGCGATGGCGGAACCGCAGCCGTAGGTCTTGAATTTGGCGTCTTCGATCACGCCTTGCTCGTTGACCTTGATCTGCAGACGCATCACGTCGCCGCAAGCCGGCGCGCCGACCATGCCAGTACCCACATCAGGGTCCTGGGCGTCGAGCTTGCCGACGTTACGCGGATTTTCGTAGTGATCGATGACCTTGTCGCTGTATGCCATGGTAACTATTCCTCACTCATCAGGGTGGCGTCAGTGCGCCTGCCATTCGACCTGGGACAGGTCGACGCCCTCTTTATACATATCCCACAGGGGGGACAGTTCACGGAGCTTGCTGACCGCTTCGCGCACCTTGGCAGCGGCATAGTCCACTTCCTCTGCGGTGGTGAAACGACCGAAAGTGAAGCGAATGGAGCTGTGCGCCAGCTCGTCATTGCGGCCCAGGGCGCGCAGCACGTAGGACGGCTCCAGGGAAGCCGAGGTGCAAGCGGAACCGGAGGAGACCGCAAGATCCTTGAGCGCCATGATCAACGACTCGCCTTCGACGTAGTTGAAGCTGACGTTCATGTTGTGCGGCACGCGAGCAGTGGCACTACCGTTCAGGTAGAGCTCTTCCATGCCGTCGATCTGAGCCCAGAAACGATCTGCCAAAGCCTTGATACGCACGCGCTCGGCGGCCATCTCCTGCTTGGCGATGTGGAAGGCTTCACCCATGCCGACGATCTGATGGGTTGCCAGGGTACCGGAACGCATGCCGCGCTCATGGCCACCACCGTGCATCATGGCTTCCAGGCGTACACGTGGCTTACGACGTACGTAGAGCGCGCCGATGCCTTTCGGGCCATAGGTCTTGTGCGCCGAGAAAGACATCAGGTCGACCTTGAGTTTCTCTAGGTCGATCTCCACCTTGCCGGTGGACTGGGCGGCGTCGACATGGAAAAGGATGCCGCGGGCACGGGTCAGCTCGCCGATGGCAGCGATGTCGTTGATGGTGCCGATTTCATTGTTCACATGCATGACGGAGACGAGAATGGTGTCGTCACGCAGAGCTGCCTCGACCATGGCTGGGGTGATCAGGCCATCTTCGCCCGGCTCGAGATAAGTCACCTCAAAGCCTTCGCGCTCCAGCTGGCGGGTGGTGTCCAGCACCGCCTTGTGCTCGATCTTCGAGGTGATGATGTGCTTGCCCTTGCCGCTATAGAAGTGCGCCACGCCCTTGATGGCAAGGTTGTCGGACTCGGTAGCACCGGACGTCCAGACGATTTCTCGCGGATCAGCATTGACCAACTCTGCCACCTGACGACGAGCGTTCTCGACCGCCTCTTCTGCTTTCCAGCCGAACACGTGGGAACGCGACGCCGGGTTGCCGAAGTTGCCGTCCACCAGCAGGCAATCGCTCATCTTTTGAGCGACGCGCGGGTCCACTGGCGTAGTGGCGGAGTAGTCGAGGTAAATCGGCAATTTCATCGGGGCTCTCCTATCAGGTATCGGGGCCAATCACGGGCCGGCGCCCTGCTCATTCGATGGCGGACGCTTCAATCTTATCGAGGTGCGGCATCCTGCCATTGCTTCCACAGCGGCGTTGATCCTGCCGCTGAGCGACCTCTTGCACCTCGCGACGGTTGACCAGGTCAGCCAGACTGATGCCGCTGAGGAACTCATGGATCTGAAGACTCAGATCACACCAGAGGTGGTGGGTGAGGCAGGTATCACCGGAGTGGCAATCACCCAGACCCTGGCAACGGGTGGCATCCACCGACTCGTTGACTGCATCTATTACCTGGGCGACATGAATGCCGTGCATATCACGGGAAAGCTGGTAGCCACCACCTGGGCCTCGCACACTGCTAACCAGGTTGCCGCGACGGAGCTTGGCGAAAAGCTGCTCGAGATAGGACAGGGAAATGCCCTGCCGCTCGGAAATATCCGCCAGGGAAACCGGCCCGTGCTGCGCATGCAGCGCCAAGTCGAGCATGGCGGTGACGGCGTAACGGCCTTTGGTGGTCAGTCGCATGGTGAGTACCACGGAATCGCTGGAATGCAGCGAGTATGCAATTCCCGACTATTTAAGTCAACTATAAGCCTGATCAAATCAGTCGGGATTAAATCTTGCAGGGGCGTGGATAATATCAGAGGCACACCCCGTTAGCACCCTAATAATCCGACCTCGGCTGCCGGAGCAAGGTCGAATGAATGCAGCTCAGCCGACCGACTTGCGCTCCTCTTCCTTGACGCCGGCAAAGTCCTCGTCGCGCAGTTCCGGCAGCGCCTTGGCGCAGTAGTCGCTACCCAGCGCGGTCAGCGCCTTGCACATGCCATCCAGGCGCTCATCCACCGCCTGCACATGATCCAGCAACTGGCCGATAGCGCGAGCTACAGGGTCGGGCATGTCCTGGCCAAGACCATAGGCATCGAAGCCGAAGCGCTCGGCAATGGCCTGCCGCTTGGCTTCCTGCTCTGGATCAGCTTTGACGATGATCCGACCGGGAATACCCACCGCAGTGGCGCCGGCCGGCACCGCCTTCGTCACCACGGCATTGGAGCCGATCTTGGCGCCAGCACCCACCGTAAAGGGACCGAGCACCTTCGCACCCGCCCCCACCACCACGCCGTCTTCCAGCGTCGGGTGGCGCTTACCCTGATTCCAACTGGTACCACCCAGCGTCACGCCCTGGTAAAGGGTGACATCGTTACCGATCTCGGCAGTCTCACCAATGACGATTCCCATGCCATGATCAATGAAGAAGCGACGACCAATCTTCGCCCCCGGATGAATCTCGATGCCGGTCAGCCAGCGACTGAAGTTCGACACCAGGCGCGCCAGCCACTTCCAGCCGGCAATCCACAAAGCATGGGCTGCGCGATGCAACCAGATGGCGTGCAACCCTGGATAACAAGTGAGCACCTCGAAGGCATTGCGCGCAGCCGGATCACGGTGGAATACGCTTTGAATGTCTTCTCGAATGCTGCCGAACATCACTTGTCACTCCGCTTGCTTGCATCGCCCCGCGCGGCTTTCTGGGTCTCCGTCAGGATGCCGCGCAGGATGTTCATTTCCAGCTTGCTGATGCCACTGCGCCCATATAGCCGACGCAGCCTGGACATCAGGTGCCGGGGCTTCTCGGGATCGAGGAAGCCGATCTCCACCAAGGTGCTTTCCAGGTGTTCGTAGTAACGCTCAAGCTCATCAACGGTGACCGGCTGAGCATTGAGCATGGCCGTGGTTTCCACCTTCTCGACCTTGCTCGGCAGCCCTTCCTGCTCAAGCCAGGCCATGCGCACTTCATAGACCAACACCTGCACAGCGGCCGCCAGATTCAGCGAAGAGAACTCCGGATTCGAGGGAATGTGCACATGGTACTGGCAGCGCTGCAGCTCCTCATTGGTAAGACCCGCATACTCGCGACCGAATACAAGGGCGACCTCACCACCGACCTGCACCTGCTCAACGGACGTCTTGCCACACTCACGCGGATCGAGCAGCGGCCAGGGTATGCGGCGATCTCGGGCACTGGTTCCAACCACAAGGCTGCAGCCCACCAGCGCCTCTTCGAGGGTACCAACCACCTGGGCACCATCCAGAATGTCATCAGCACCGGATGCGCGAGCACGAGCCTCCGGACTCGGAAAGTCCACAGGATCGACCAGCACCAGCTTCGTCAGGCCCATGTTCTTCATGGCGCGGGCGGCACCACCGATATTGCCGGGATGGCTGGTATTGACCAGCACCACGCGAATGTTCTGCAGCAACGCTCTAGCCTCTCAGCCGAACTTAAAAGGAGCAGAGAATCTTACCGGACACCCCGACGCAACGCCACGAATCACGCTACCTCCCCTGCCTGCCCGCAGCTTTTTCTGCTACCATGTGCGGCTTTCTTCTTTAACGACCCAGGTGAACTCCCCATGCAGCCTATGCTGAATATCGCCCTGCGCGCCGCTCGCAGCGCCGGTGAACTGATTTTCCGCTCGATTGAGCGCCTGGACGTTATCTCCGTCAACGAGAAGGACGCCAAGGACTACGTCACCGAGGTCGATCGCGCTGCAGAACTGGCCATCGTGCATGCCCTGCGCAAGGCCTACCCTAACCACAGCATCCTCGGCGAGGAAGGCGGCCTGCTGGAAGGCAAGGGCGAGGGTGCCGACTACCTGTGGATCATCGATCCCCTGGATGGCACCACCAACTTCATCCGCGGCGTTCCGCATTTTGCCGTCAGCATCGCCTGCAAGTACAAGGGCCGCCTGGAACACGCGGTCGTCCTGGACCCGGTCCGCCAGGAAGAGTTCACCGCGAGCCGCGGTCGTGGCGCCGCCCTCAACGGCCGCCGCCTGCGCGTCAGCCCGCGCAAGAGCCTGGAAGGCGCCCTGCTCGGCACCGGCTTCCCCTTCCGCGATAGCCAGATCGACAATCTCGACAACTACTTGGGCATGTTCCGCAGCCTGGTAGGCCAGACCGCCGGCATCCGCCGCGCCGGCTCCGCCAGCCTGGACCTGGCCTATGTTGCGGCCGGTCGCTTCGACGCCTTCTGGGAGTTCGGCCTGTCCGAGTGGGACATGGCAGCGGGCGCCCTGCTGGTGCAGGAAGCCGGCGGGCTAGTGAGTGACTTCACCGGCGGCCACGACTTCCTCGAGAAGGGCCATGTGGTCGCAGGCAATACCAAATGCTTCAAGGCAGTGCTGACCGCCATCCAGCCACATCTGCCGCCTTCGCTGAAGCGCTGATCGCGTTTCACGCAACACAAAAAACCCGGCCTCGGCCGGGTTTTTTGTTATCTGGAAGCACCTTACTGCTGCACGCCCGCACCACCGCCCTGAGGCTGGATGTCACCACCCATCTGCCCCAGGATCAACTGACCTTCCTTGGTGACCGGAATCTGCCGGCCCGGATCATGATCCATGCGTACCTGGCCGACCTTACCATCCAATTGATACTTCACGTCATAGCCCACCAGCTTTTCGCTGGTGTCGGTGACGGTCTTGCAGCGGGTTTCGGTGGTGGTATAGGTGTCACCTTCCTGCATATGCTCCTGCACCTTGTTGCCAGCATAGCCACCACCCACCGCACCAGCGACAGTCGCGATCTTCTTGCCCGAGCCACTACCAACCTGGTTACCCAGCAGGCCACCTGCCACCGCACCAAGGACGGTACCGGTGATCTGGTGCTGATCCTTGACCGGGCGCTGGCGAGTCACTGCCACATCGTTGCAGACCTCACGCGGCGTCTTCACGGTTTCATTGATCGGCTGGACAGCGAGCACCTCGGCATACTCCGGACCGCTATTGCCCACCAGACTATAAGTGGCCACAGCGCCGCCGGCAGTCACGCCAACCGCACCCAAAACAGTACCGATTAGCATCGACTTGTTCACATGGACCTCCTGACTCTTCCATAACGGGCTTGCATGCCCTGCTACCTGCCTTGGATAGAGGAAACCAAGTCGAGTTCCCGATCAGGTAGGACTATTCCGACAAATGGAACGAAAGTCTCATGCACCAGAAATGACAAGGCCCGGCAAGTGCCGGGCCTCATACATAACGCTTGTGCTTCTCAGGGACGATCATCCACCTCGGCGGTGTTCGCCGGCGGAATCAAATCTTCCGAGGACAGCCCCAGCCAGATCAACACTGGAGCACTGATGTAGATGGAGGAGTAGGTACCCACCACAACACCAACCAGCAGCGACAGCGCAAAACCATGCAAGCTATCGCCGCCGAAGATCAGCAGGGCGAACAGCGCCAGAGCAGTGGACATCGAAGTGGCGATTGTCCGCAGCAGCGTCTGGGTGCAGGACACGTCGATGTTCTCAATCAGGTCAGCCCGGCGCAGCACGCGGAAGTTTTCGCGGATACGGTCGAAGATGATGATGGTGTCGTTCAGCGAGTAGCCGATCATCGCCAGAACCGCGGCCAGCACGGTGAGGTCAAAAGGTACCTGGAAGAATGCCAGGATCCCCAAAGTAACGATCACGTCGTGGACCAACGAGGCCACCGCGCCCACACCAAACTTCCATTGGAAGCGGAAGGCCAGGTACAGCAGGATGCCGCCCAGCGCCAGAAGCATGGCCAGGCCACCCTGGTCACGCAGCTCTTCACCCACTTGGGGCCCGACGAACTCCACACGCTTCAGCTCGAACTTGCTCTCGGCATCCACCTTGCGCAGGGCGTCGGCAATCTTGTTACCAAGTTGCGGATCATCACCCGCCAGGCGCACCAGCACGTCCGTGGACGCGCCGAAACTCTGCACCACCGCATCCTCGAAGCCCGCCTCACCAAGCTCTCGCTTGATCAGTTCGAGATTCGCCGGTTGCTCATAGGACAACTCGATCAGCGTACCGCCGGTGAAGTCCAAGCCGAAGTTCAGGCCCTTGGCGAACAGGCTGCCAATACCGATCAGGCTGATGATCACAGTGATGGCGAACGCAACGTTACGTATCGCCATGAAACGAATGGTTGACTTGATCATGACAGGCCTCAAATCCACAGTTTCTTGAAGTTGCGGCCACCGAAGATCAGGTTGACCAGGCCGCGGGTGAACATGATGGCGGTGAACATCGAGGTGATGATCCCCAGCGACATGGTCACGGCAAAGCCCTTGATCGGACCGGTGCCGAGGGCGAACAGGATGCCGCCCACCAGCAGGGTGGTGAGGTTACTGTCGATGATCGCCGAGTAGGCGCGATCGAAGCCTTCATGGATCGCGCGCTGCACCGAAAGTCCGTTCGCGAGCTCCTCGCGAATCCGCGAATAGATCAGCACGTTGGCATCCACCGCCATACCCAGGGTCAGCACGATACCGGCAATACCCGGCAAGGTCAGGGTTGCACCGATCACCGACATCAGCCCAACCAGCAGCACCAGGTTGAATGCCAGGGCGATGGTGGCCAGCAACCCGAAGAAGCGGTAGATAGCCATGATGAACAACGATACGAAGACCATTGCCCACTCAGTGGACTCGATGCCTTTGACAATGTTCTCGGCACCCAGGCTCGGGCCAATGGTGCGCTCTTCAGCGAAGTACATCGGCGCGGCCAGACCACCTGCGCGCAGCAGCAGGGCCAGCTCGGACGACTCGCCCTGGCCGTCCAGGCCAGTGATACGGAACTGGCTACCCAGCGGCGACTGAATGGTCGCCAGGCTGATGATCTTTTTCTCTTCCTTGAAGCTCTGTACCGCTACTTCCTTCTGGACGCCATCGACGTCCTGGGTCACGTAACGAGTAACCGGACGCTGTTCGATGAAGATCACCGCCATGCTGCGCCCCACGTTGTTGCGGGTGGCACGACTCATCAAATCGCCGCCGTGACCGTCAAGACGGATGTTCACCTGAGGGCGACCGTTCTCGTCATAACTGGCCTGGGCGTCGGTAACCTGGTCCCCAGTGATAATCAAGCTCCGCTCCAGCGGTACGGGCGGACGACCTGGCTCACGGAACTCAAAGAGCTCGGTGGAGGCCTTGCTGGCGGTCGGTTCAGCAGCCAAACGGAACTCAAGGTTTGCGGTCTTGCCGAGGATACGCTTGGCTTCGGCGGTGTCTTGTACGCCCGGCAGCTCAACGACGATGCGGTTGGCGCCCTGGCGCTGCACGATCGGTTCGGCCACACCCAGCTCGTTAACGCGATTGCGGACGGTGGTCAGGTTCTGCTTGATGGAGTATTCACGAATCTCTGCCAGCTTGGCCTGGGTCAGGGTCAGCTGCAGGACCTGCTGACCACCACGCTCAGTGGTGGTCATATCGAAGTCGGTAAAGCTCTTGCGAATCAGCGAGCGGGCCTTTTCCAAGGACTCCTGATCGGAGAAGCCAAGCTGGAAGCCATTTTCCTGGGCCGGCAGACTGCGGTAGCGGACACGCTCCTTGCGCAGCAGGGCGCGGACTTCGCCTTCGTATATTTTCAGACGCGCAGTGACCGCTTTCTCCATGTCCACTTCCAACAGGAAGTGCACGCCACCGGAGAGGTCCAAACCCAGCTTCATCGGCGCAGCGCCGAGCTTGCGCAGCCAGTCCGGCGTGGTCGGAGCCAGGTTCAGGGCGACTACGTAATCATCACCAAGAGCCTTGCGCACCACGTCCTTGGCGGGCAGCTGATCTCCCAGCTTGGTCAGGCGCAGCAGACCACCAGTCGCGCTGACGCTGGCGGATTTGAGTTCGATGCCGGATTGCTTGAGGGCCTCGGCCGCCTTGTCCAGATCCGATTGCTGGATCTTCAGCGCGGTACTGGTACCGCTGATCTGGATCGCCGGGTCGTCCGGATAGAGATTGGGTGCGGAATAAACCAGGCCGATCGCCAGCACCGCCAGGATCAGCAGATATTTCCACAGTGGGTACTTGTTGAGCATGACTCCGCCCGTTATGACGCGGGGCGCCAGTTGGCGCCCCGTCGGTGTTGATCCATTAACCCTTTAGATGGCTTTCAGGGTGCCCTTCGGCAGGGTCGCCGCAATAGCCGCCTTCTGGAACTTCAGCTCGACGCTGTCAGAGACTTCGATGACCACGAAGTCATCAGTGACCTTCGTGACCTTGCCGGCGATGCCGCCGGAGGTGACCACTTCGTCACCCTTCTGCAGGCTGCCCAGGAGGTTTTTGTGCTCTTTGGCGCGTTTGGCCTGGGGACGCCAGATCATCAGGTAGAAGATGACCAGGAAGCCGATCAGGAAAACCCACTCGAAACCAGTACCGGCGGGACCTGCAGCGGCGGCCGGTGCAGCGGCGTCGGCATAGGCGGCGGGAATCAGAAAGCTCATTTAGCACTCCTGTTACGGAAATTTGGAAAGTAATCGTTCTGGATATCTGCGGCTTTATCAGTCCAGGGGCGGAGTCGGTAGTCCGCGCTTGGCATAGAAGGCATCGACAAAGGCGGCCAATTTACCCTGTTGGATAGCCTCACGCAAACCAGCCATCAGGCGCTGGTAATGCCGCAAGTTGTGGATTGTATTCAACATGCTGCCGAGCATTTCGCCGCATTTGTCCAGATGGTGCAGATAGGCACGGGAGAAGTGTTTGCAGGTGTAACAGTCGCAGGTCGGGTCCAGCGGGGACTCATCATGCTTATGCACTGAGTTGCGAATTTTCAGCACGCCGGTGTCGATGAACAGGTGGCCATTGCGCGCGTTACGGGTCGGCATCACGCAATCGAACATATCCACCCCGCGTCGCACGCCCTCCACCAGGTCTTCCGGCTTGCCGACCCCCATCAGGTAGCGCGGCTTGTCCGCAGGCATTTGGCCGGGCAGATAGTCCAGCACACGAATCATTTCTTCCTTTGGCTCGCCCACCGACAGTCCGCCGATTGCCAGGCCGTCGAAACCGATCTCGCTGAGCCCCTCAAGGGAGCGCATGCGCAGCTCCTCGTGCATGCCACCCTGGACGATGCCGAACAGCGCTGCAGTGCTCTCGCCGTGGGCCACTTTGGAGCGTTTTGCCCAGCGCAACGACAACTCCATGGAGCGTTTTGCGGTGTCGAAGTCTGCCGGATAGGGCGTGCACTCGTCGAAGATCATCACGATGTCCGAGCCGAGGTCACGCTGCACCTGCATGGACTCTTCGGGCCCCATGAATACTTTGGCGCCATCCACCGGAGAGGCAAAGGTCACGCCCTCCTCCTTGATCTTGCGCATCGCACCCAGACTGAACACCTGGAAGCCGCCTGAGTCAGTGAGGATCGGCCCCTGCCATTGCATGAAATCGTGTAGGTCACCGTGTCGCTTGATGACCTCCATGCCTGGCCGCAGCCAAAGATGGAACGTGTTGCCCAGGATAATTTGCGCGCCGATTCCTTCGATATCGCGCGGCAACATTCCCTTCACGGTGCCGTAGGTTCCTACGGGCATGAAGGCAGGTGTCTCGACGACGCCCCGGGGGAAGGTCAGGCGGCCGCGACGGGCCTTGCCGTCGGTGGCCAGCAACTCGAAGTTCATCCGGCAGGTGCGCGTCATGCTTGATCCTCGGGTCCGCGCGGGGCGGGATTGCGGGTGATGAACATCGCATCACCGTAACTGAAGAATCGGTAGCCCTCCTCCACCGCGGCGCCATAGGCAGCCATGGTTTCCGGGTAGCCGGCGAAGGCCGAGACCAACATCAGCAGGGTGGATTCGGGCAAATGGAAGTTGGTGACCAGGGCATCGACTACATGAAACGAACGGCCCGGGTACAAAAAGATGTCGGTGTCGCCGCTGAAGGCCTTGAGCTGGCCATCCCGTGCGGCGCTCTCCAGGGAGCGCACACTGGTAGTGCCGACGGCGATCACCCGACCACCACGGGCGCGGCAAGCCGCCACTGCGTCCACCACATCCTGACCGACCTCAAGCCACTCGTGATGCATGTGATGGTCTTCGATGCGTTCCACCCGCACTGGCTGGAAAGTGCCCGCCCCGACATGCAGGGTGACGAATGCGCTATCCACGCCTTTGGCGGCAATGGCCTCCAGCAGGGCTTGATCGAAGTGCAACCCGGCAGTAGGCGCGGCAACGGCACCGGCATGCCGGGCATAAACAGTCTGATAGCGTTCGCGATCCGCGTCGTCGTCAGGCCTGTCTATATACGGCGGCAGCGGCATGTGGCCGACCCGTTCCAACAATGGCAGCACTTCTTCGGCGAACCGAAGTTCGAAAAGCGCATCATGACGGGCGAGCATCTCGGCTTCACCGCCACCGTCGACCAGCAGGGTCGAGCCGGGCTTGGGCGATTTGCTTGAACGCACATGTGCCAGCACACGGTGGCTATCCAGCACACGCTCGACGAGGATCTCCAGCTTGCCGCCGGAGGCCTTCTGGCCGAACAGTCGTGCGGGAATCACCCGAGTGTTGTTGAACACCATCAGGTCGCCGGGACGCAGGTATTCCAGCAGGTCGGCAAAGCGGCGATGGCTAAGGGAGCCTGTGTCACCGTCCAGCACGAGAAGGCGGCTGGCTCGGCGTTCGGCCAGGGGATGACGGGCAATCAGAGCTTCGGGGAGCTCGAAATGAAAATCGGCTACGCGCATGGTGGGGGGTCGTATCGCAGGGGCGCAAATAGTACAGGAAATGGCCGTTCCTGACCACGGAGACGGATTGACCGCCTACGAGCGCGTCCCTATACTGCGCGCCCATCGTGCCTCGGTGGCGGAATGGTAGACGCGGCGGATTCAAAATCCGTTTCTGGCGACAGAGTGAGAGTTCGAGTCTCTCCCGGGGCACCACGATATCTTCAAGCCTTCTCCAGGCTTTCCTCTCTATATCCCCTCTATTTCCCGCTTGTCCGAGGCCCGATCAACCGCCTGTAAAGATTGGACTTACGGGGATTGGCAATTCCTTAAAACTTACGTAGAGTTGGGCAACTGTGTTTGCATGGGTCGCTGTTGAATCGTGACCTGATGCGGTAGATCACCAGATCCGCTACATCCCGCTCGACTTCTCTTACCTCTTTGCAACCAGTTCCAGCCCTTCTGGCTCGTGAGTGAACAGCAGGCTGTCATCAACTTCAGTTTCAAGGAAAAAGATATGTCGAATCGTCAAACCGGCACCGTCAAATGGTTCAACGACGAGAAAGGTTTTGGTTTCATCACCCCGGAAAGCGGCCCGGATCTGTTCGTTCACTTCCGCGCTATCGAAGGCTCCGGCTTCCGTAGCCTGAAAGAAGGCCAGAAGGTAACCTTCGAAGCCGTTCAAGGCCAGAAAGGCATGCAGGCTGACAAGGTCCAGGTCGTTAACTGATCTGAGCTTTTCGCCGAAAAGCCCCTGATGGAAACATCAGGGGCTTTTTTGTGCCCGCTGATCGGCTGTTAGAATGGCGCGCCCTCAATACGCCAAGAGTTCGCAATGCCGAAACATCAGCTGCGCCCCCAGGGCGATTTCCCCACTGCCGGGCTGGCTCGCCGCTTCGCTGCGATCTTCTACGACTTCCTGCTCTGCGTAGCACTGATCCTGGTTGTAGGTTTTGCCTACCAATCAATACGCATCCTGATTCACGGAGAAGCCCAGATGAGGCAACTGGCCGAGGCGGGTGGGCTTTCTGGCGACCCCCTGCTTGCTACGCTTGTCGTCTTCAGCCTGTTCGGCTTCTTCGCCAAGTTCTGGACCCACACTGGTCAGACCCTCGGCATGCAGGTCTGGAGTCTCCGCGTGCAGAACAAGGACGGCTCAGCCATCAGTCTGTGGCAGGCGCTGCTTCGCTTCGTGATCGCAATCGGTTCCTGGCTGACGCTGGGGTTAGGCTTCTTCTGGAGCCTGTGGGACAAGGAAAAACGCACCTGGCACGATATCTACTCCGAGACCCAGGTGGTCCGCCTTCCCAAGGGCACACACAAGAAATGACGACTCCAAGAACATAGCCGGCGAAATGCCAGCTTTGTTCTTGCGTGTGTCGAGACAAGCCCATCCCGAATGCGGGCGAGAGACCTTCGCTCAGACAGATTCAGGCCGAGGCGGCCAAAGGGCGAAAGCTGAAATAGAAACGCAGGGCATCGATGAGGTCGGCGTATTCTGACGGTGGGGCTACCAGAGAGAAACCGGAGTCATAGTGTCCGGGCGTTACATCCTCATGGCACCACTGACAGTTGGCGTAGAAATCAATGAAATGCAGCTGCCCGTCCTTGCCAGGAATCTTCAGTCGCATATCGAAGCGCGCACCCACCAACATGGGCAGCTGACTGATCAGCATCAGCCCGTCCATGGAGACATTGCCCAGGTAGCCCATGGGCTTGTCGGTAATGCGATTGAACACCTTCAGGTAGTAAGGCAACTGATGGCGTTCGATATGGCGCTTGGTAGGCATGATATCAAATCGCTATTGATGGCATTTCAGTATGAACGCATTGCCGTAACGGACCAACCATCAATAGCAGTCGCTGGCCACGCTCTCTGCCAGTTTGCGACGGAAGGTCTCGATCTGTTCATCAGTGTAGTACTGGCGCTCACCGCGCTCGTCGAGTCGATAGACGGGACCGCCATTACTTAGCTGACCCTGCTGATCGCGCAGCTGGCTGCACTTTTTCTCTTGCTGCACCCGCGCCTCCGCGGCCCGGCCAGCCGCGGCCGCCTGCTCCTGGCGGCGCGCATCGTAGAACTTCGCCGTACGTGCCTCGCGCTCGCGAGTCAGTTGGTCGCGCTCCACCACCTGGGGCCTCACCGTAACCGGCTTGGCACCTTCCCGTGGCGTCTCGCTGAAATGAACCTGCCCCTGGGCGTCGGTCCATCGGTAGATTTCCGCACTGGCAGCGACCGGAACCAGTAACAGGCAGCACAGCAGGTAACGCATTCCAGGGTTCCCTCGGATAGTGGCTCAGCTTAGTTGTGCCCCATCGCCGCTCAAGCGAGCAACGACCGACGGCCAGGTTTCAGGTCAGAGCGGCGCGGCGCTGGCCGCGCTGCTACCCAGTCGACCAAGTTGCTGCAAGGTATCCAGACGCGCCTTTGCCCGGTAGGCGTACTCGCTGGTGGGATAGCGCGCGATGATGAACTGGTAGGTCTGCGCCGCATCGACGAACAGATTCTGGCGTTCCAGGCACTGGCCGCGCAGCAGGGAAATTTCCGGCTGCAGGTACTGGCGGGAGCGACTCTTGCGCTCGGCCTTGGACAGTTCGAGCATCACGTCCTCGCAATTGCCCCTCTCGTACGAGCGGTAGGCGTTGTTCAGGTGATGGTCGAGCGACCAGCGGGTGCAGCCAACCGTGGCGGCCAGCAGGGTCAGGATTAACAAAGTTCGCATGGATAGTTCCTCCGTCCACCGGGATATCGGCCGAAAGCGCCGCTTCTTCAGGCCGCCGGGCGATCACGAAGTACGAAGCATAACCTCCGATTGGACTTGCGGGCGCGCGCCACGGATGGCCAGCAGCCACTGCTAGACTGCGTGGGTCGTCCAAGGCCCCGGTCACCCCATGCATTCCAAGCGCCCTGCCCTCCTCGCCCTCTGCGTGTTGCTGAGCGCCTGCTCACCTACCACGCCGCTTTTCATCGCCCAGATCACCACCAACGAAGTGGTGGAATACAAGACTATGAAGAGCAAGCGCATGGCCGCAGCCGTGGAGGAAGAAGGCGACCTGCTCACTTACAGCGCCATGGCCATTCGAGATGCCAAGAGCCCGGAGGCGGAAGAGCTTTACCTGATCGGTTATCGCGACGACAAGTTCAGCGACGACGTTCGCGCCATTACCCTCTACCAGATAGGCCTGATCTACATGAGCCGCTTCAACGAGCAGCGCGATGACATCAAGGCAATGGCCTACCTGGAACGGGTGCTCAACGAATTTCCCAGCAGCCGCGCGGCCGAGCGCACCGAAGCACGCATTCTGGTGATCCGCCAACGAGCGAAGGAGCCTGTGCAGAAGACCTCGCGCGAACTCCTCGCCACCTGGCAGCCGAGCGTTAACCTCGACCTCTACAAAGCAGGACTGGATCCGGACATGACCCTGCTGTCACGCCGTGCCGTGCTCAAGGATCGTGTTGCCGAAGCCGAGGAACTCTACCTGCTGGCCCTGTCCGACGCGCATGTGCAACCGGACATCAAGCAGAAAGCGCTCTACCAGTTGGGCCTGATGTACTTGGCGCCGGACAACCCGCACGCCAACCGTGACAAGGCCATCGGCTACTTCCGTCGGCTGCTGGTGCAGTTCCCTGACAGCGACCTGGCCAGCAAGGCCTCGCGCCATCTTGATCAAGCCCTCAACCAGGACCATCCCTGAAGCCGTCCGGCGGGCCACCTGAAACAATTCAGCGGGTAGTGAAAACGAACAATGACTACAGTTTTCCAGCGTAGTAGCCTCGGGCTCTGCTTGAAAAATGGAGTCTTCGCATGCCCTTCCGCCGTACCAAAATCGTCGCCACCCTCGGCCCGGCCAGCAACTCCCCGGAGGTCCTGGAGCAACTGATCATCGCCGGGTTGAACGTCGCCCGCCTGAACTTCTCCCATGGCAGCCCCGAGGAACACAAGGCACGCGCCCGCCTGGTCCGCGAGCTGGCCGCCAAGCACGGCCGCTTCGTCGCGCTGCTCGGCGACCTGCAAGGCCCGAAGATCCGCATCGCCAAGTTCGCCAACAAACGCATCGAACTGAAAGAAGGCGACAACTTCCGCTTCTCCGTCACCCACCCGCGTGACGCCGGCAACCAGGACGTGGTGGGCATCGACTACCCGGACCTGATCAAGGATTGCGGCGTCGGCGACGAACTGCTGCTGGACGACGGCCGCGTGGTGATGCGCGTCGAATCCACCAGCGCCGACGAGCTGCAGTGCCGCGTGCTCATCGGCGGCCCCCTGTCCGATCACAAGGGCATCAACCGCCGCGGCGGCGGCCTGACCGCTCCGGCCCTGACCGCCAAGGACAAGGCTGACATCAAGCTGGCCGCGGAAATGGAACTGGACTACCTGGCGGTGTCCTTCCCCCGTGACGCCGCCGACATGGAACTGGCCCGCCGCCTGCGCGACGAAGCCGGAAGCAAAGCCTGGCTGGTGGCCAAGATCGAACGCGCCGAAGCAGTCGCCGACGATGAAGCCCTGGACGGCTTGATCCGCGCCAGCGACGCCGTGATGGTGGCCCGTGGTGACCTCGGCGTGGAAATCGGCGATGCCGAACTGGTGGGTATCCAGAAGAAGATCATCCTGCACGCCCGCCGCTATAACAAAGCCGTGATCACTGCGACTCAGATGATGGAGTCGATGATCCACAGCCCGATGCCGACCCGCGCGGAAGTCTCGGACGTAGCCAACGCCGTGCTCGACTACACCGACGCCGTGATGCTGTCGGCCGAAAGCGCCGCTGGCGAGTACCCGCTCGAAGCCGTGCAGGCCATGGCGCGCATCTGCCAGGGCGCCGAGAAGCACCCGGACACCCGTCGCTCCAGCCACCGTATTGGCAAGACCTTCGAGCGCTGCGACGAAAGCATTGCCCTGGCGTCCATGTACGCCGCCAACCACTTCCCCGGTATCAAGGCCATCATCTGCCTGACCGAAAGTGGCTACACCCCGCTGATCATGTCGCGCATCCGTTCCTCGGTACCGATTTACGCGTACTCCCCGCACCGCGAAACCCAAGCCCGCGTGGCTCTGTTCCGTGGCGTGGAAACCATCCCCTTCGACGCCGCCGCGCTGCCGCCGGAGAAGGTCAGCCAGATGGCCGTGGACGAACTGCTGCAACGTGGCGTGGTCACCAAGGGTGACTGGGTGATCCTGACCAAGGGCGACAGCTACACCACCCAGGGCGGCACCAACACCATGAAGATCCTCCACGTCGGCGACCTGCTGGTCTGACCCGATCTGGAACGAAAAAGCCGCCCTTCGGGGGCGGCTTTTTGCTGTCTTATAGGAGTGAATTCATTCGCTGTTCAGGCCGCAAGACCCTGCTCTACAAGGCCGAAGGGGGCAGCAGAGCTGCCCTTGGCCAATGAATTCACCCCCACAATCACACGAACTTTGAAAAATCCGGCTTGCGACGCTGGGTAAAGGCCGACAGCGCCTCTACTGCTTCCGGCGAACGCAGGCGCTGGCTGAACAACTCGCCCTCCTCGGCGATCACCCGGCGAAGCTCATCGCGGCCCGGGGCCTGCATCAAGCGTTTGCTCACGGCCAATGCCGAGGGTGCCAGGTCGAGGAACCGCAGCGCAGCCTCGTGAGCGCGGGCCAGGGCCTCGGTACCGTTCGCCAGGGCGGCATTGGCTATGCCCCAGTTGGCAGCCTGCTCACCTGTGAAGCCCTCACCGAGCAGCAGCAACTCCGCAGCCTTCGCATGACCGAGCAGGCGCGGCAGGATCAGGCTGGAGCCGAATTCCGGGCACAGGCCAAGGTTGACGAAGGGCATCTTCAGCTTGGCGTCGCGACTCACGTAGACCAGATCGCAGTGCAGCAGCAGGGTGGTGCCAATGCCCACCGCCGGACCGCTCACGGCCGCCACGACCGGTTTGGGGAAGTCGAAGAGCGCGCGCATGAACTGGAACACCGGGCTGTCCATCCCGGTTGGCGGCTCCTGGAGGAAGTCGACGATGTCATTGCCGCTGGTGAAGCACTCTTCGCTACCGGCGATCAGTACCGCACGCACCTCGCGATCCTCCCGCGCCTCGTCCAGCACCTCGGCCATGCGGCTATACATGGCGCGGGTCAGGGCGTTTTTCTTGTCTGGGCGGTTCATGCGCAGCGTCAGCAGGCCCTGCTCGCGCTCGACCAGAATATGCTCGCTCATGGGAAGTCCTCGATGTTCTAGTGCCCGCTTCAAGCTTCGCGGGTCAGGAAGGTATCGGCCAGCAATTGGTTACGGGGCAGGCCGGCCAGGTATAGCCGGCGCGCGAAATCCTCGACGCTGGCAGGGTGGCCGCAGAGTAAGGCGATGGTCTGGCGCGAAACAAGGCGGAATTGCGCCAAAACCTCTGGCAGCTCGGCCGGCGTGATCAGCCGAACATCCACACCCGGGTGTGTCGCAGCGAGCGCCGCCAGGGGCTCCGCCAGATAGTGACCGCGGGCATCATGGGCGAGGTGAATGAGGCGGATCGGTCCCTGGTGATGCTGCCTCAGCGCCTCCCGCAGCAAGCCCCAAAGTGGAGCCAATCCGGTACCCGAGGCAAGGAACAGCAGCGGCCGGACATCCCAGGCCGGGTCATAATGCAGCGCACCGCCGTGAAGTTCGCCAAGACGCAGTTTGTCACCCAGTACCAATCGCCGAGCCCGGTCGCTGAACAGACCGGGCTTGCCGCAGTCCAGGTGAAATTCCAGGCCTTCCTCGGTACCTGGCAAGCTGGCCAGGGAATAAGGCCGGGCGACCCCCTCGTCGTTCCACAACAGGAGGTGCTGGCCGGCGTTGTAGCGCAACGGTCGCCTTGGCACGAGTCGCAAGCGCAGGACATCGGGCGTCAGCCAATCAAGGCCAACGACGTCGGCCTCGAGGCCATCACGGGCTGGATCGAAGACCTCCACCACCAGATCCTGCACCACCAGGCACTGACAGGAGAGCCGCCAGCCCTCGGCGCGCTGAGAACGGTCCAGCGCTTCCGGTTTCGCATCCGCCGGCTCACCGGACAGGCAACGAACCAGGCACGCGTGGCAGCTGCCAGCCCGGCAGCTATAGGGCACTTGGCAGCCCCGAGCGTTCAGCGCGTCCAGCAGATTGCTGGCAGGTGCAACCGTCCAACGTTTTCCGGCGACTTCAAGTTCAGGCACCCTGGCCCTCCCAGGCGGCATCGCAACGGTTACGTCCGCCGCGCTTCGCCCGATAGAGTGCCTGATCCGCGCGCTGCAGCGCATCATCCAGATCGTCCCCGGCCGTCAGCAACGTCATGCCGGCCGACAGGCTCAGCCGATCCACCTGCACCCCCACTGGCTCGGACTGCTCGAAGGCCTGGCGCAGTCGCTCGCAACAGGCGGTGAGGCGATCCGCATCGCAGTTGGGCAGCAGCAGGACGAATTCCTCGCCGCCGTAGCGCGCCAGCACATCGCCGTCGCGCAGGCAGGCCCGCGCCACTGCGGCAAAGGTCTGCAGTACCCGGTCGCCAGCGGCATGGCCGTGGACGTCGTTGATACGCTTGAAATGGTCGAGGTCGATCAGCGCCAGGCCGTGCTGGCGATTCGCCGCGAGGTTGTCCAGCTCGCGACCGGCCAGGCGAAGGAAATGGCGGCGATTGAACAGCCCGGTCAATTCGTCGGTGGCCACCAGGTCTTCCAGCTGGCGCATCATGCCGCGCAGGGTGTCCTGGTGCGCCTGGAGGGCGAAGCGGCGTTGGCGCATTCGCTGGCGCAGCGCCTGTACATAGCTGGCGAATAGACTCAGCCAAACCATCAGCACGAAGAGTACGCAGACCTGCAGCAGTGCCAGCGACGGGTCTGGCAGCTGCATCCAGTAGGCTTCGAACAGGTTGAGGCCGGCGAACGCGAAGAACCCTACCGCCGCGCAGCGGGTGAATACCCTGGGTTTGAGCTGGAACACCCCGAACAGCATGATCAGGACGTAGACCGCCAGCAGCGTGCCTCGCGCGTCATCGACCATGGACATCAGCCAGGTCGTCCAGCCCAGTGCGAGCAGTACCTGGGGCGCGGTCAGGCTTGGGTCGGTAAATCGGAGGTTGTGCCCGCTGATGAACAGCCAGAACAGCACGAGCTGGGAAAGGGCGACGAGGCCAGAACCAATCAGGGCAGTGCTCGCCGACACCCGGAACAGGCCACCGATCATTGCGACCCAGCACAACAGCAGGACCATCGAGTAGGTGGCCACAGCCATGCCAAAGCGCTTCAGTAGCAGACTCTGCAGGGCTCTATGGCTGATCCGCTGGCTGGATGGGCTCATGGGCTCCTTCCCGTAATGGCACCATGCCTTCAATGTACGCCTGTGATCACAAAATGCCTAGTGCGTAGGAAGTGTCCGACAACCGACCAAGGTCGACTGCCGGCGACTGTGCCCGGCAGACACCACGCGCTATACTGCCGCGCCTTTTTAGCCTGCAAGCGCGCCGGGTCGTGGTCCGGCGCTTCCCTGATGTTCCCTTCCAAGAGGAGCGCACCCATGACCGTGATCAAGCAAGATGATCTGATCCAGAGTGTCGCCGACGCCCTGCAGTTCATTTCCTACTACCACCCCGTGGATTTCATCCAGGCCATGCACGAGGCCTATCTGCGTGAAGAGTCGCCCGCCGCGCGCGACTCCATGGCGCAGATCCTGATCAACTCCCGCATGTGCGCCACCGGCCATCGCCCGATCTGCCAGGACACCGGTATCGTCACCGTGTTCGTCCGCGTCGGCATGGACGTGCGCTGGGACGGCGCCACCATGAGCGTGGACGACATGATCAACGAGGGTGTGCGCCGCGCCTACAACCTGCCCGAAAACGTCCTGCGCGCCTCCATCCTGGCTGACCCGGCCGGCGCCCGTAAGAACACCAAGGACAACACTCCAGCAGTCATCCACTACTCCATCGTCCCGGGCAACACCGTGGAAGTGGACGTCGCGGCCAAGGGCGGCGGCTCCGAGAACAAGTCGAAGATGGCCATGCTCAACCCGTCCGACTCCATCGTCGACTGGGTCCTGAAGACCGTCCCGACCATGGGCGCCGGCTGGTGCCCGCCGGGCATGCTCGGCATCGGCATCGGCGGTACCGCCGAGAAAGCCGCGGTAATGGCCAAGGAAGTGCTGATGGAGTCCATCGACATCCATGAGCTGAAAGCCCGCGGCCCGCAGAACAAGATCGAAGAAATGCGCCTCGAGCTGTTCGAGAAGGTCAACCAGCTGGGCATCGGTGCCCAGGGTCTGGGCGGCCTGACCACCGTGCTCGACGTGAAGATCATGGACTACCCGACTCACGCTGCCTCGCTGCCGGTGTGCATGATCCCCAACTGCGCCGCCACCCGTCACGCGCACTTCGTGCTCGACGGCTCCGGCCCGGCCGAACTGGAAGCGCCGCCGATGGACGCCTATCCGGAAATCGTCTGGGAAGCCGGTCCCTCGGCCCGCCGTGTCGACCTCGACACCCTGACCCCGGAAGAAGTGCAGAGCTGGAAGCCGGGCGAAACCGTCCTGCTCAACGGCAAAATGCTGACTGGCCGCGACGCTGCGCACAAGCGCATGGTCGACATGCTGAACAAAGGTGAAGAACTGCCGGTGGACCTGAAAGGTCGCTTCATCTACTACGTCGGCCCGGTCGATCCGGTAGGCGACGAAGTGGTTGGCCCGGCAGGCCCGACCACCGCGACCCGCATGGACAAGTTCACCCGCCAGATCCTCGAGAGCACTGGCCTGCTGGGCATGATCGGCAAGTCCGAGCGCGGCCCCATCGCCATTGACGCGATCAGGGACAACAAGGCCGTCTACCTGATGGCCGTCGGCGGCGCCGCCTACCTGGTGGCCCAGGCGATCAAGAAATCCAAGGTCCTCGCCTTCGCCGAACTGGGTATGGAAGCCATCTACGAGTTCGAAGTGAAGGACATGCCGGTTACCGTCGCCGTCGACACCAAGGGCGAGTCGGTACACATCACCGGCCCGGCGATCTGGCAACAGAAGATCGCCGAGAACCTGGCGGTGGAAGTCAAGTAAGCCTTCATCGCTGCATGAAAAGCCCGGCCATGTGCCGGGCTTTTTCGTTCTTGCGCTTTCGCGTTGGAGCCTTATGTAGGATGGGGCGAGCGGAGCGAGACCTATAGAGTCTACTGGGACATGGCTGATGGGTATCGCAAGCTCCACCCATCCTACAAAAGCGTCGTCTGCTCGAACTGCTCAGGCCAATCCCGGCGCGTGAACACCTGCCCTTCCTGGCGCACCCGGCGCACTTCATCCAGATCCAGGTCGCAGAGCAGCCACTGGCTGGTCGCGGGGCAAAGCTCGGGGCTTTCGGCGATCACGCCATTGCTCGGCATACCGTAGTCCGGCGGTACATAAAGGCCGGCGCGACCGATGTTTTCGTCCAGGGCCGGCGACCAGGGCGCCAGGCCGACGGTAGGCGCTTGCAGCACGGCGATCTGGTTTTCCAGGGCGCGAGCCTGAGCGCCGATGCGCACACGGTGGTAGCCGGCCTCGGTGTCGGTGCAACTGGGGGCGAGGATCAGGTCGACGCCGCCTTCGGCCAGGGCCCGGGCCAGCATCGGGAACTCGTTGTCGTAGCAGATCAGGATGCCCAACCGCCCCAGTGCCGTGTCGAACACCTTGAGCCCCTGCCCCGCTGCAATTCCCCACTGTTCGCGCTCGAAGCGGGTCATGATCAGCTTGTCCTGGAAGCCCAGTTCGCCCCCCGGACCGAACAGCCATGCGCGGTTGCGGTACAACCCATCGGCATCGCGCACCGGCAGGCTGCCGGGCTGCAGGTAAACACCGAGCTTGGCCGCGATGCCGGCGCACAGTGCACGCCAGTCCTGCAGCAACGGCTGGACACCCGCGATAGAGGCCTGCAGGTCACTCCGCTCAGCCGGCGACAACTGGCCGGCCAGCACCAGGCCTGCGTACTCAGGCAGCACCAGCAACTTTGCACCGGCCTCGACAGCCTCTGCGCAGAGGCTCTCCAGGTGAGTGGCGTACGCACCCCAGCTTTCATGGAGCTCGATGGCGTACTGGCAGGCGGCGATCCTGATCATGGATTGAGTTCCTTGAGCCAGAAAGACATGGGCTTGGCGGACTCGGTTTCCTCGTCCAGGTCGCGCCAGTGATACGCGGTGCGTAGTTCCGGGTGATGGCGATAGCCACGCCGCGCCCAGAATTCATTCAGCGGCTGGTAGCCGATCGGACGGCGTGGATGATCGAGCGGGCGCTCCACCGCGCAGAAGGCGCAATGCTCGAACCGCCCCAAACGCCGTGCGTAACTTTCGCGCTCGGCGAAGAAGAGCACGCCCAGGCCGGCACCGCGGTACTCCGGAAGCAGCACCGACTCGCCGAAATAGAAAATGCGCTCCGGTTCCCAACCCTGCTCGCGGAAGGGCCGCTGGAACTCGTCGGTTTCATCCGACATAGGCAGGCCCGTCGAAGCACCCACGACCCGGTCGCCATCCAGGGCCAGGACAAAGAGGCTTTCCGGTGATTCGGCATAAGTCGAGAGGTAGCGCGACTCATAGTCCAGCGTGCCGTCGTAGAGATAGGGAAACTCGCGGAACACCGTCAGGCGAAGGCGTGCGAGGTCTTCGATATGGGGCGCGATGGCAGCGCCCTGGAGAATACGGATGTGCATGGGAGCGGTCGTTCTGGCGATGTGGATGACGCCCCTGGCTAAGCCGGGCCTGGGTCGAGAACCTATCATGCCGGGCACGGACCGAATGACCCCATTGCGACAGGAACCCAACCATGACCGCTACCGAATTGGTGCAAGCCTATTACAACGCCTTCAACGCCGGAGATATGCCGGCGTTCCTCGCCCTGCTCAGCGAGGATGTGGTGCATGACATCAACCAGGGCGAACGCCAGCAGGGCAAGACGGCGTTCGCCGCGTTCATGGAGAAGATGAACCGCTGCTACAAGGAGCGCCTGTCCGACATCGTGGTAATGCAAAGTGCTGACGGCAGCCGCGCAGCCGCCGAGTTCGTGGTGCACGGCCAGTACCTGTCCGACGATGAGGGCCTGCCGCCGGCCAAGGGCCAGACTTACGTGCTGCCAGCCGGCGCCTTCTTCCACATCCACTGCGGCAAAATCGCCCGCGTGACCAACTATTACAACCTGAACGACTGGGTCGAACAGGTGGTTTGAGGTCTCAGCCCTGCACTCGCGCCTTCGGCAGCTCATGCACCGTAGCGCGGCGCTGAGCCAGGTAGCGGGTGCAACTGACCCGCAGGAAAGACGCGAAGTTGACCACCTCACCGCGGTACTCCATCACCTCGTCATAGAGCTTGGTGATGAGCTGGTTGGTGGTCATGCCGTCCACTTCGGCGATCTCCCGCAGGATGTCCCAGAACTGGTTCTCCAGGCGCAGGGTGGTCACCACGCCACGGATGCGCAGCGAGCGCGAGCGGGACTCGTAGAGGATGGGATCAGCCTTGACGTACAGCTCGCACATGGCGCGCCTCCAGATTCGTGGTGTGGCGTATCGGCGTAGGGTGGAAACGATAAGCGGTTTCCACCCTACGCGCCTTATAGCTCGATCTTCGTCCCGAGCAACGTGAGAAACCCCGCCAGCCAGGCGGGATGGGCCGGCCAGGCCGGGGCGGTCACCAGGTTGCCTTGGGTATGGGCAGCGTCCACCGGGATATCCACATACTGACCACCAGCCAGCCGCACTTCCGGGCCGCACGCCGGGTAGGCGCTGCACTCGCGGCCTTCCAGCACGCCGGCGGCTGCCAGCAGTTGCGCACCATGGCAAACGGCAGCGATGGGCTTGCCAGCCTTGTCGAAGGCCTTCACCAACTCCAGCACCGAGGCATTCAGGCGCAGGTATTCCGGCGCGCGGCCACCGGGAATCAACAGGGCGTCGTAGTCTTCTGCCTTGACCTTGGCGAAATCGAAATTGAGGGCGAAGTTGTGGCCAGGCTTCTCGCTGTAGGTCTGGTCGCCTTCGAAGTCATGGATGGCAGTCCGCACGGTCTGCCCGGCAATCTTGCCCGGGCAGACGGCATGCACCCTGTGGCCAACCATCAGCAGGGCCTGGAACGGCACCATGGTTTCGTAGTCTTCGGCGTAGTCGCCAACCAGCATCAGAATCTTCTTCGCGGCCATTTCGCATCCTCCTGGATTGGAAGCCCTGAGACTTCAAAGGGTAGCCAATTATCCCCCGCGCCTTTCGGCTGCGGGTAATAGGCCCCTACTACAGGGACGGAAGGCACAACTCAGATGCCGATCTTATCCAGCGCCCGGCCAACACCGCGCCAGAATCCCTCCTGCGGTCGGACCCGATCACCGCTGGCGGCGATGCGTTCGCTCGGCTGCACCTGGCGGGTCGTGGTGATTTCCCGACTGCCCAGGGACGCCTCTACCAGTTGCAGGGGGCCATTGCTGGCGTTGGGCTGTTCGCTATTCTTCGGCGGCGGATCCAGCTCGTCGTAGCGCAGGTAGTAGGTACGCCCGGCCGTGGCGTCCAGGGCAAAAGAGGTGATGAGGGTGAAGTCCAGCGGGCCGTCTGCGAACAAGGTCCAGTAGCTGCCAAAGAGCGGTCGGCGCATCTCCAGCTTGTAGCTGGCGGCGTCGAACTCCAGCACCAGGTAGCCGTTGCTTGGCAGACTGCCGATCAACTCGTTATTGAGGAAAATGCCTGGAGCCTCCAGCTCCTGGTCCGCCCATTCGCTCTGCGGCCGGTAGAGGTAGACCAGCGCGTGCTCACCGTCACTGGGCGCACCGGCCTGGAACGGCGGCCCTTCAGTGGCGCCGAAGAAGGCACCCGGCGTGGAACAGCCTCCCAGCACAGCACAAAGCAGCAGGATCGGCAGGTATCGGCGGCCCATGCAGCCACTCCCTCTTGTTGTCGTGGAGCAAGCCTAGCCCGGCGTTGACCCGCGCACACCCGACGAAAGTGCGGCCCCGGCTTCGCGCTCCTAGCGGCGGCGGTCGAGCAGGTTCACCACCAGTCGATCCAGCCATCCCCAGAGACGCTGGCGCAAACGCTTGATCAGCGGGCGCGCATGCCAGTCCTCCATGGTGATTTCGCGGCTATCGGAGAAATCCTGGCGCATGCAGATAGCCACCGCCTCGGTAAAGCTCGGGTCGATCGCTTCGAGGTTGGCTTCCAGATTGAAGCGCAGGTTCCAGTGGTCGAAGTTGCAGGAGCCAACGCTGACCCAGTCATCCGCCAGCACCATCTTCAGGTGTAGGAAGCGCTGCTGGTACTCGAATATCCGCACGCCGGAACGCAGCAGGCGCGGGTAGTAACGCTGGCCCGCGAAGCGCACCGGTGGGTGATCGGTGTGCCGGCTGGTCAGCAGCAGACGCACTTCGACACCCCGTCGCGCGGCCTTGATCAGCGCACGACGAACCTTCCAGCTCGGGAGGAAATAAGGTGTCGCCAGCCACACGCGGTTGCGCGCCGTGCGAATGCTGCGTGTCAGCGACTGGACGATATCGCGATGCTGGCTGGCGTCGGCGTAGGCCAGACGTCCGAGGCCCTCGCCTACCGCCGGATAAGGCGGCAGATGGGCGAGACCCGGCGCCTCTTCCGGTTTCCAGGGACGGCGGCCGAGGTTGGCCAGCCACTGGTAGTCGAAGATCAGTTGCCAGTGCGCCACCAGCGGCCCCTCGATGGCCACCATCACCTCGTGCCAACGGCTGGTCTCCTGGGCTGGGCTCCAGAACTCATCCGTGGAGCCGGTGCCGCCGACAAACGCCAGGCGATCGTCCACCACCAGAATCTTGCGGTGGTCGCGGTACAGGTTGCTGAAGCCACGCCGCCAGCGGATAGGGTTGTAGAACTGCAGCAGCACCCCGGCGTCGATCAGCCGCTCACGCAGCGCCGCACCCAGACGCAGGCAGCCGAAGCCGTCGAACAGGCAACGCACGCGCACACCCCGCACGGCCGCGACGCAGAGGGCGTCGACCAGTGCCTCGCTGCATTGGCCGTCTTCCACCAGGTAGAGCTCCAGCGCGACCTGGTACTCCGCGCGGGCGATGGCAGTGAGCATGGTCGGAAAAAACTGTGGGCCGTCGATCAACAGCTCGAAGCGGTTGCCGGACTTCCAGGGGAAGATCTGCCCCATCAGCGCTCCGTGAAGATCAGCACGGCCCCTACCGGTACCGACAGGCTGATTCCCGGCAAACCGGCCACTTTGCGCAGCTCATCCAGCGCCGTGGTCAGGCCGAAGTCCTCCACCTGCAGCACCAGCGGCGCCAGGGTAACCACCTGGAAACGATGGTCATCCAGGCGCGTGGCCAGGAGTTCCGCGCGGTAATGCTGCTGTTTGTCGCGAATGTTCACGGTGAGCGGCAGGCCCAGTTCCAGTTGCGCACCGGGAGCCAGGTCGGTGATCGGACGCAGGTCCAGCTGGGCGCTGACTTCGGCCTCGGGGAATTTGGCTATTTCGAAGAACTGATCGCGAAGGCGCTGATCACGCAGCGGTACTCCGGTACTGACCGATTCGAGTTCGATGCGCAGGCGGGCCTTGCCGTCCTGGCCAATCTTGCCGTGCAGGGTGAGGAATCGGTGCACCTCGGAGAGGCTGCCGGCCTTGGTGGAGATGAAGGATATCCGCGATGACTCGTTGTCCAGGTACCAGCTCGCGTGGGCGGGCAGCGCCAGGGCGGCGAGCAGGGCAACGAGGGGGCGTAGTGATTTGTGCATGCGGGCTTCCTTTGGCATGTCGCTGACGGCCCAGAGACTCAGGCCGGACTCCATTGGTCACACGAATCGCCACCGGGTTCCCCCTGGGGCGATCCCGACGGACGGGCAATGGATGCAAAGCTACCAGAGGATGCAGACCATTACTCCCCTCTCGATCCGGGCTACTGGCTAGCAGGCCGGCTTTATCCTCCGAATGGGAGCATTTCGCCCTGAGGACGTGGTGTCCCAAGTTCAAATGAGCCCGCTCCCACAGGACGTTTTCCGGCCCGCAAATGAAAAAGCCCCGGCCTTGCGGCACGGGGCTTCTCTCGCGATGGTCCGCGGTTACAAGCGCGGGTAGTCGATGTAGCCCACCGGGCCCTTGGCGTAGAAGAGTTCCGGACGCGGCTCGTTCAGAGGAGCGTCCAGACGCAGGCGCTCAGGCAGGTCGGGGTTGGCGATGAAGGGGATGCCGAAGGCCACGGCATCGGCCTTGCCACTTTCCAGCCAGGCATTGGCGCTGTCCCGGGTGAAGCGCTCGTTGGCGATGAACACGCCGCCGAAGGCTTCCTTCAGTTGCGGTGACAGGCTGTCTTCGCCCTCCTTCTCGCGGGCGCAGATGAAGGCGACGCCACGCTTGCCCAGTTCACGGGCGACATAGCCGAAGGTTGCGGCCAGGTCGGAATCCCCCATGTCGTGGGAGTCGGCACGCGGTGCCAGATGCACGCCTACGCGACCGGCGCCCCACACGTTGATCGCCGCATCAGTGACTTCCAGCAGCAGGCGCGCGCGGTTCTCGATGGAGCCGCCGTACTGGTCGCTGCGCTTGTTGGTGCCGTCCTGAAGGAACTGATCCAGCAGGTAGCCGTTGGCCGCGTGGATTTCCACACCATCGAAACCGGCGGCCTGGGCGTTCTCCGCACCGACTCGGTAGGCCTCGACGATTTCGGCGATCTCTTCGGTTTCCAGGGCGCGCGGCACCGGATAGTCACGCAGCGGGCGCAGCAAGCTGACATGACCTTTGGCCGCGATGGCGCTGGGCGCCACCGGGGCCTCGCCGCCCAGGAAGCTCGGGTCGGAAATACGACCCACATGCCACAGCTGGAGGACGATCTTGCCGCCGTTGGCGTGTACCGCCTTGGTGATGTTGCTCCAACCCTTCACCTGCTCGTCGGACCAGATGCCGGGGGTATCCGGATAGCCGACGCCCAGGGGCGTTACGGAGGTGGCCTCGCTGATGATCAGCCCCGCAGATGCGCGCTGTGTGTAGTACTCGGCCATCAGGGCGTTGGGCACCCGGCCCTCGTCGGCGCGGCAGCGGGTCAGCGGCGCCATGATGATGCGGTTGGAAAGTTCCAGGTCGCCGATCTTGATCGGGTCGAAGAGCGTGGGCATGTCGTTTACCTCGGGTTAGTCGAGAGCCGCTTGCAGCTCGGGGGTACGGTTGCTGAAGGTGAGCAGGGTCGCTATCAGGGCAAGGATCGCCAGCACGGCAGCGGCCAGGGGGACGGTGGTGAGGCCGAAGCCCTGGCTGATGACCAGGCCTCCGACCCAGGCGCCGAGGGCATTGCCTACGTTGAAGGCGCCTATGTTCAGGGTGGAAACCAGGTTCGGCGCAGCACTGCCGAAATTCACGACGTTGACCTGCAGGGCCGGCACCGCGGCAAAGGCGGCCGTGGCCCAGAGGAACAGGGTGATTTCCGTGGGGATCAACGCAGCGCTGGTCCAGGTCAGGGCACTGGAAGCGACGGCCAGGGCGACGAACACGCCCATCAGGGTCTGGGCCAGCTTCCAGTCGGCCAGGCGGCCACCGATCACATTGCCCAGGGTCAGGCCAAGGCCGATCAGCAGCAGGCTCCAGGTCACCCCACGGGGCGAAACGCCGGTCACCTCGCCAAGCAGCGGCGCTACGTAGGTGAAGATGCAGAACACCGCGGCAGAGAACAGCACGGTGGTGGACAGCGCCAGCCACAGCCCGGCACCACGCAGGGCAGCGAATTCGGCACGGATGTCGGTGGCTTCCTCGTCATGCTGGCGCGGCAGCACCCGCCACAGACCGATCAGCGCTACAACGCCGATCAGGGTCACGGCCCAGAAAGTGGAGCGCCAGCCGGCGACTTGGCCGAGGGCAGTGCCCAGGGGTACGCCGAGCACATTGGCGAGGGTCAGGCCGGTGAACATCAGGGCCACCGCAGAGGCCTTGCGATTGGCCGGCACCAGGCTGGCGGCGACCACCGAACCGATGCCAAAGAAGGCGCCATGGCAAAGTGCAGTGACGACTCGCGCCAGCATCAGCAGGCCGTAGTTGGCGGCGATGGCGCAGAGCAGGTTGCCGATGATGAACACGCCCATCAGCACCAGCAGAGCGCGCTTGCGTGGCAGCTTCGCGGTGACCAGCGCCATGAACGGCGCCCCGATGGCCACGCCCAGGGCGTAGCCGGTGACCAGCCAGCCGGCGCCGGGGATGGTCACGCCAAGGTCGGCGGCCACCTCGGGCAGCAGGCCCATGATGACGAATTCGGTTGTGCCTATCGCAAAAGCGGACAAAGCGAGGACGAGAAGCGCAGTAGGCATGGGCCTGCTCCTGGAAAGTTTTCGGGTTTTGGCAGGTGCTGCAGTTACAGCTCGTCGCTCATCTGGCGAAGAAATTCAGCGATGACGGCTTCGTTGCGTTTGAAGAAATTCCATTGACCCAGTTTTCGGCTCGTCACCAGTCCGGCGCGCTGCAAGGTCGCCAGGTGAGCCGACACGGTGGACTGGGACAGTCCGCAGCGCTGGTCGAACTTACCGGCGCAGACGCCGATCTCGAAGGGCTGGTGTTCCTGCTCGTCGAAATACTTCTCCGGCTCCTTGAGCCACTGCAGCATCTCGCGTCGCACGGGGTGAGCCAGTGCCTTGATGATTTCGTCGAGGTCGATGGAGGTGTTCATGGCCGCGGTCGTATATCGGAATGGAACGAACTTTATATCGATCAAAAACGATACGCAGATCGTTTGTGACGATAGTCATCATCGACCGTCATGATAGAACCGTCCTCGGGTTAAGCTCAGCCGATGAACTACCTCGCCCACCTCCACCTTGGCGGCTCACAGCCTGCGCAACTGCTTGGCAGCCTCTACGGCGACTTCGTCAAAGGGCCGCTGGCCGGGCGCTGGCCGGCGGAGATCGAAGCGGCTATCCGCCTGCACCGACGCATCGACGCCTTCACCGACAGCCACCCGCTGATCACCCAGGCCAAGCTGCGTTTCCCCAGCGAGCGGCGGCGTTTCGCCGGCATCCTGCTGGACGTGTTCTTCGATCATTGCCTGGCTCGCGACTGGAATCTCTTCGCCGCCGAGCCACTGGATGCCTTCACCCGCCACGTCTATCAGGTACTGGTTGCCGAACCGCAATTGCCTGGCCGCCTGGCCCTGATCGCGCCGCGCATGGCCGCCCAGGACTGGCTGGGTAGCTACCGCGAGTTCGAAACCCTGGAACGGGTCATCGCCGGCATGTCCCGGCGCATCTCGCGACCGGAGGCACTGGACGGCGCCATGGCCGAACTGGAAACGCTGTACCGCCCCCTCAGCGATGACTTCCGTCAGTTCTATCCTCTGCTGCAACAGTTCGCGGGTACCCAGCCGATCATCGATTGACCTGTATCAAGGGAAATTTCCTACACCTGCAGTGGAATGGACTAAGCAACCATTTCAGGAGGTGCCCGATGAAAGCGCTGATGCTGGCGACCGACCTTTCCAACCGATCCGACCGCGCCCTGCGGCGTGCGGCCCGACTGGCCCGACAGTTCGAGTGCCCCTGGTTCATCCTCCATGTGGTCGACGAAGACCAACCGCAACTGCGTGTCGAACTGGAAGTGGAGCAGGTGCGCCGCTACCTCAATGATCAACTGGACTTCTTCGCCGAACTGGGCGGTCGCGCCCCAGAAATCTGGGTGGAAGTGGGCGACCCAGCCAAGCACATTTCCGACTGCACCCGCTGGGCCGACATCGACCTGCTGGTGGTCGGAAGCCACCGCAAGAATCCGCTGCGCGACATCTTCGTCGGCACCACCCTGGAACGCCTGGTGCGCACCAGCCATGTGCCGATCCTGCTGGTGAACAGGGCCGCCGAGGACGACTACCTGATGCCGCTGCTCGCCCTGGATTGCTCCACGGCCTCCGCTCAGGCCGTGCGCGCCGCCCATGAACTGGGCCTACTCCCCAAGGCAGGCGCCAAGGCGCTGTATGCCTTCGACCCGCTGGGAGGCGCCGTGATGCTGGCGGCTGGTGCTGGTGCCGGAGCGATTCCCGGCGACTACGCCGCCGACGAACGCCTCCGGGCCACCGCCGCGCTGGACAGGTTTCTGCTCGAGGAAGAACTGGGCTCCGTCATCGACCAGCGACTGGTCGAAGAAGGCCAGCCGATGACGGCGTTGCGTCGTGTACTTGAGCGTGAACCCATCGACCTGCTGGTGATGGGCACGCGTGGGCTGACAGGGATGAAACGCATCCTGATCGGCAGCGTGGCCGACGCCGCCATGCGCGAGCTGGACTGCGACATCCTCACGGTGCCGCCGATTCGCTGGCCGGACAGGGACAAGGCCTGACCACCACTCAGGCGGCGAGGGCCTCGTCTTCCTCCTCACCGAAGAGCGCCCGTTGCACGGCGCTCTTCGCTTTTTGACTGACCGCCGTGCGACTCAGACCCTCACTGGGAATGGGGTCGAGCAACTGGATCTCCACCTCGGCGCGGTCGCTGCGCAGCAGGCGCACCAGGTGCGAAAGCAGATCGTCCTCGCCGATGAAAGGTGCGATCTCATCGCGCTGGCCGTCACGCAGATAGCGGATGGCAACCGGCTGCACCGGCACTTCCATCTCCACCGCGCTGGTCAACAAGCGACTGTGGAACGTCTTCAGCAGACTGCCATCGGTGGTCGTGCCTTCCGGGAAGATCAACAGATGGCGTCCATCGCCGAGGTGACGGGCGAGCTGCTGGCCAACCAGGCCGCTATCCCCCGAACCCCGACGGATGAACAGGGTGCCGGCCTTGTGTGCCAGCCAGCCGGCCACCGGCCAGGCGCGAACCTCGGCCTTGGACAGGAAGGACAGCGGCGCCACGGCGCCAATCAGCGGGATATCGGTCCAGGAGACATGGTTGCTGACCCACAGCATCGGACGCTCGGGCGCGCGACCACTGACGCGGACGTGGAACGGCAGCGCACCGGTCAGGCGAGCGAGGAACCAGCGGGTCAAGCGCTGCCGGGTAGCCATCATCTGCCTCCGCCCCAGGCGTTCCAGCACACTGACCCAGGCGGCCAGCACCAGGCCCAGACCGATCACCGCCAGCAGGCGGGCGACACGCGAGTAGAAACGTACGGACTTCAGCATGCCTGGCCTCAGACCGCGGCCTTGAAGTGACGGGCGTAGCGCGGGCAGAGTTCGTCGCGCTTGAGCAGGATGAACACGTCGGCGACCTGGAAATCCGGGTCCCAGCACGGCTCGCCGCAGACCTTCGCACCTAGGCGCATGTATGCCTTGAGCAGCGGCGGCATCTCGGTGATCACGTTGCCCGGCAGCTCCAGAATGGGCAGCGGGTTCTTCGGCTCGGCGCGCAGGTATTCGGTGCACAGGTAACGCTCGCGCAGGCGCTGCATGATGGCCTGGGCCTGGATACCGCCGTCCTGCATCGGAATGCTGGCGCAGCCCATCAGGTAGCGGTAACCGCCTTGGTTCAGCACCTCGGCCAGTTCACCCCAGAGCACGGCGATGGTCGCGCCATTGCGGTAAGCCGGGTCGACGCAGGTACGGCCGATTTCCAGCACTGGGCCCTGTAATTCGCCGAGCCCATGGAGGCTGAATTCTTCTTCGCTGTAGAAGCGGCCCAGGTCGCGGGCGGCCTGGTGATCGAGCAGCCGGGTGGTGGCGACCAGCTCGCCGCTGTCCAGATCGCGTACGCCGATGTGCTCGCAGTGCGGATCGTAGTCATCCATGTCGAGACCGAACTCGGCACCTTGCAGCTTGGCGTCGAACTCGGCGCTGAACACGCGAAAACGCAGGGCCTGTGCCTCACGCAGCGCAGCGATGCCTTCCAGGCGCTCGGCCTGCAGGCGGCGAGGGCTTTTCCCGTTGGGTGCGACACTGTCGCGGGTCATGGCGATCTGGGTCATGAATAAGCCTCCGTAGGCCGGCTCGATCCCGGTTGCAGCCGGACGATCTTGTTGTGCAAGCTCAGGCTAGGTAGACCCGGTGTCACCACCATGACGGTCGCGTGATGCTTGTATGACAGCCCCCAAGGAGTTCTCCAATGCCCTGGCAACGCCTGCTCGAAGCCTCTGCCCGCCTGCCGTCCGACCAACGCCTTGATGACTGGTACGGCACCCTGCTGGACTGTCTGGGCGAGGTCACGCCCTTCGAACTGGCGGTGCTCGGCGGCAAGCTGGCCCCCACCCCGGGGCTGGCCTTCCTCGCCGGTTACCAGGGCGCCCTGCGCCTGCTCTGGCCTTCGGCGCCGCTAAGTCTGGGTGCCTTGTGCGTGACCGAGAACCGCAGCGTGCGCCCGGCGGACATGCAGACCCGCCTGAACGGCCTCAGCCTCAGCGGCCGCAAGGATTTCGTCACCGCGGGCGACGCCGCCGACTGGCTGCTGGTAGCGGCCCGTGAAGAAGCCGAGGGCGAGTCGCCCCGCCTGGCCCTGGTGGTGGTGCGCAACGGTGCTCCCGGTGTGCGCGTCGAACAACTCAAGCCGCTGCCGCTGATGCCTGACATCCCCCATGCGCGCCTGCACCTGGAAGCCGCCCACTGCGAGCGTCTGGCGGGCGATGGCTGGGATGCCTACGTGAAACCCTTCCGCAGCATCGAGGATCTCCACGTCCTCGCCGCGCTGGTCGCCTGGCTCTACGGCATTGGCCGCGACAGTGCCTGGCCCCAAGCCCTGCAACTGCGTTTGCTGGGCTTGCTCACAGGCGCCGCGGAAGTCTCCCGACACTGCGCCACGACTCCGGCCATGCACCTGCTGCTGGCCGCGCTCTTCGTCGAGTTCAAGGCACTCAAACCAGAGCTGGATGCCGCCTTCGCCAACGGCCCTACGGACTGGGCCACGCTTTGGCAGCGCGACCAGGGCGTACTGGATATCGCCAGCGGGCCACGAGCCAAACGGCTGGAGAAGGCCCTCGCCACCCTGGGCATCTGAAGAACCGTGGGCGCGCATTCATTCGCGCCCGCACCTCATTCGGCCTCTCACAATCGCGTCTTGATCCAGGTCAGGACTCGACCTTCAGAAATGCCTTACATCTGCGCGTCGCTTTTCCTACCGAGGTTTACATGCGTCGCGACCCCATCGTGCTGTTCGATAACGGCACCCATCAATGCCTGATGTTCGACGATCTGGTCAGCGGCGACGGCGTGCAGTCCAACCAGTTCCTGATCACCGACCACGAGCAATACCTGCTGCTGGACCCGGGCGGCGACCTGACCTACACCCCGCTGTCGCTTGAACTGTCCAAGCACATGCCGGTGCAGGACCTGACCTACATCTTCGCCTCCCACCAAGACCCGGACATCATCGCCTCCCTGGACAAGTGGCTGCTGCACACCCGTGCGCGGGTAATCTGCTCCAAGCTCTGGGCGCGCTTCCTGCCCCACCTGACCGCCAACTACCTGGCCATCAGCCACGGCATCTCCACCTACGACCGCATCATCGCCCTGCCCGACCGAGGCCAGTCCATCAATCTCGGTCGCTGCCAGTTGAAAGCCGTGCCGGCTCACTTCCTCCACTCGGTGGGCAACTTCCAGCTCTACGACCCAATCAGCCGCATCCTCTTCTCGGGCGACATGGGCGCCTCCCTGGTGGATGACGCCACGCCGGTGCGTGACTTCATCAACCACGTACCGAACATGGAAGGCTTCCACCGCCGTTACATGGCCAGCAACAAGATCTGCCGGCTCTGGGCCGAGATGGTGCGTGGCATGGACGTGGAGATGATCGTGCCGCAGCATGGCCGGCCCTTTGTCGGCCGCGAGATGATCAGCGCCTTTCTGTACTGGATCGAGAACCTGGAGTGCGGCATCGACCTGATGGGGCCAGATGAATACCGGTTACCCCGCTGAACTGACCTATCACGCCGGGTAGCCGCATTAGTCGGCGCGTTCGGCGCTTTTTGCCGTCATGAACCCCATGCTAGGTTGCGCCTTTTCATAACCAGAAGAGGCCCTTCGATGCCCGTCCCCTTCGTACGCCAGCTGGGCCTGGCACTCGGTTTTTGCGCCAGTCTGGCCCAGGCCGAAACCTGGCCCACCGCCGACTGGCAGCAAGGCCACGCACCCAGCGGCGCCGCCGTGCAGGCCTTCGAGACCTACGCCTTTCCCAACCGTGACGATCAGGGTCGCACAGGTGTGCGCAGCGATGCCGTGGTCGTCATCCGCGACGGCGAACTCATCTACGAACACTATGCCGGCCCAACCCGCGCCGAGACTCCGCACCTCACCTGGTCGGTGAGCAAGAGCCTGCTGGCCAGCGTCCTTGGGGTCGCCTATGGCGAGGGCCGCTTCAAGCTGGACGAACCGGTAGCGCGCTACTACCCGGCCTTCGCCAACCACCCCAATGTCCACATCGACCACCTGCTGCACTGGGCCTCAGGTCTCGCCTGGCAGGAGGACTACGAATACGCACCGCTGAAGTCCTCGGTGGTGGCCATGCTCTACACTCGCGGCCGTGACGACATGGCTGCCTTCACCGCCGATCACCCACTGGATGCCGTACCCGGCAAGCGCTTCCGCTACTCCAGCGGCGACACCAACGTACTCTCCGCCGCGCTGCGCGGCATGGTCGGCGAGCAGGCCTACGCGGAGTACCCCTGGACTGCGCTGTTCGAGCCCCTGGGCATTCGCTCGGCAGTCTGGGAAACCGATGCCGCCGGCACCTACGTCGGCTCCTCCTACAGCTACCTGACCGCCCGCGATCTGGCCCGCGTAGGTTTGTTGATGCAGCGCGGCGGCCGCTGGGGCGAGCGCCAATTGCTGCCGGTGGACTGGGTCGCCTTCAACCGCAAACCCTTCGCCGACTACCGGCCGGACCCGGACAAGCCCGGAGAGGCCGTGCCCGGCGGCCACTGGTGGCTCAACGCCCAGCTCGAAGGCGCCGCCAAACCCTGGCCCGATGCCCCGGAAGATACCTTTGCCGCCCTCGGCCACTGGGGCCAGGCGCTCTACGTGCTACCCAGCCAGAAACTGGTGATCGTGCGCTACGCCGATGACCGCGACGGCAGCTACCGCCACAACGACTTCCTCAAGCTGGCACTGGCCGCCTTCGCCACACAGGTGCAACCATGATTGCCCGTCGCCCTATCCTCAGCCTGCTGACCCTGGCGCTGATTCTGCTGGCCGCGCTGGCCTGGCAGAACCGCGCACACCTGGCCGCCTTCCCCGACATCATCAGCGCCTACACCGCCAAGGAGTACTGCTCCTGCCGCTACGTGATGGGCAACGACGCCGACTACTGCCAGGGCTATGTGAAGCAGTACGTACCCACCAGCGGATTTATCGACGATGCCGAACACAAGCGTGTGACCGCCAGCGGCCTCGGACGCAGCAGCACTGCCACATGGGTCAGCCCGCACCAGGGTTGTCGACTCATGTCCGAGGCAAACAGCACACGTTGAGCTATCGCCCTGACGTGGAGAAGCGAGATATCCCATAGGTTGGGCAGAGGAACGAAACCCAACGTTGCAGACCAGAACGTTGGGTTTCGCTTCGCTGCAGCGGAACGCCACCCGCCGCAACCTACCCAGGTACGCGCAGATTCCCCCTGTTCCACCCTGTGGAACCACCTTCGATTGTTCTCAATTCATCCTCGCGGTTAGCTGAGAGCCAGCCGCGAAAGGCGGTAGCCGCCCCAACGAGGAGAACAAGAACAATGACCCGTTACGCACATATCCAGGCCTGGCTCGATGACGTAGACGCCGACTTGAAAGCGCTGCGCCAGGACATCCACGCCCACCCTGAACTCGGCTTCGAAGAGCAGCGCACCGCTGCCCTGGTGGCCCGCCTGCTGACCGAGTGGGGCTACGAGGTGCACAGCGGCATCGGCCGCACAGGTGTGGTCGGCGTGCTGCGCAATGGCGCCTCCAACCGCACCCTCGGCCTGCGTGCCGACATGGACGCCCTGCCCATAGTCGAGAACACCGGCCTGACCTACAGCAGCTGTCACGCGGGGCGTATGCACGCCTGCGGCCACGACGGGCACACCGTCATGCTGCTGGGCGCGGCGCGCTACCTGGCCGCGACCCGCAACTTCCAGGGCACCCTCAACCTGATCTTCCAGCCGGCCGAGGAAGGCCAGGGTGGCGCCGAAGCCATGCTCGAAGACGGCCTGCTCGAGCGCTTCCCCTGCGAGGCGCTGTTCGGCATGCACAACATGCCGGGCCTGGAAGCCGGCCACCTGTGCTTCCACGCAGGCCCGCTGATGGCCTCCCAGGACCTGCTGGAAGTGGTTATCGAAGGCGTTGGTGGGCACGGTTCCATGCCGCACCTCTCCGTCGACCCACTGGTAGCCGCCTCCAGCACCGTGATGGCGCTGCAGACCGTGGTCGGCCGCAACGTCGATCCGCAGCAGGCCGCGGTAGTCACGGTCGGTGCCCTGCAGGCCGGCGAAGCGGCCAACGTGATTCCACAGCAGGCGCTGCTGCGCCTCAGCCTGCGGGCCCTCGACGCCCAGGTGCGCGAGCAGGTGCTGGAACGCGTGAAAGGGATCATCCACAGCCAGGCCGAAAGCCTCGGATGCCGCGCCAGCATCGAACACCGTCCGGCCTACCCGGTGCTGATCAACAGTCCAGCGGAAACCACCTTCGCCCGGCAAATAGGCGTGGAACTCGCCGGCGCCGACCAAGTGTTCGAAGCCCCCACCGTGATGGGCAGCGAAGACTTCGCCTGGATGCTCCAGCGCTGCCCCGGCAGCTACCTCTTCATCGGCAACGGCACCGGTGCCGGACGGCCGATGGTTCACAACCCCGGATACGACTTCAACGACGACATCCTGGTGCGCGGCGCCGCGTACTGGGCCGCGCTGACGGAAACCTGGTTCCAGGACTCCGCCGCGCCTTCCCAGGCTTCTGCCACTGCCGCCTAGCCCAACACCAGATACCGGAGATTCCCCATGCACGCTTCCCAAAGCGGAACCTCGCGCGCCCGCCAGGTGACCGCCGCCGTCATTGGCAACGCGCTCGAGTGGTACGACTTCATCGTCTACGGCTTCCTGTCCAGCATCATCGCCCGCCTGTTCTTTCCCTCCGACAGCGAATACGCCTCGCTGCTGATGGCCCTGGCCACCTTCGGCGTCGGCTTCTTCATGCGCCCGGTGGGTGGCGTGCTGCTGGGGATGTATGCCGACCGGAAGGGACGCAAGGCAGCCATGCAGCTGATCATCCTGCTGATGACCCTGTCCATCGCCCTGATCGCCTTCGCCCCGGATTACGCCGCGATTGGCATCGGTGCCCCCCTGCTGATCGTCATCGCACGCATGCTCCAGGGCTTCGCCACCGGCGGCGAGTACGCCAGCGCCACCGCATTTCTGGTGGAAAGCGCACCTGCCAACCGCCGTGGCCTCTATGGCGCCTGGCAACTCTTTGGCCAGTGCCTGGCGGTATTCGCCGGCGCCGGAATGGGCGCCCTGGTGACCCACACACTTTCCCCCGAAGCGCTGGACAGCTGGGGTTGGCGGATTCCGTTCATCCTCGGCCTGCTGATCGGCCCGGTAGGGCTGTGGATGCGTCGCCACATGGAGGAAACCGAAGCCTTCATCGATGCCCAGGAAGAACACAAAGGCGAATCCTTTAGCCTGCTGCGAGTAGTGCGCGAACATCGCCGCGCGGTACTGGCGACCATGGGCGGCACCATCAGCGGTACCGTGGCCTTCTATGTGGTGCTGGTGAACATGCCCACCTTCGCCCACAAGCAACTGGGCCTGCCGCTGGACCAGGTGTTCATGGTGCAGATGCTTGCCGTGGCACTGATGACCATCATCATCCCCCTATCGGGTGCCCTGTCGGACCGCATCGGCCGGCGCCCGGTACTGTTCGGCGGTACCCTCGCCTTCTTCCTGCTGGTCTACCCGCTGTTCTCCTGGGTCGCCCAGGCCCCCAGCCTGGAACGCCTGTTGGTGATGCAACTATTGCTCTGCTCGATGATCGGCGTGTCCTATGGCCCGGCGCCCACGGCCGTGGCCGAGCAGTTCCCCACCCGTGTGCGCTCCACCGGCCTGGCGTTCGCCTACAACGTTGCCGTCATGTTGTTCGGCGGCTTCGCCCCGTTCATTGTCACCTGGCTGACCCAGGTGGGCGGCACGCCGGTGGCTCCTGCCTACTACGTGCTCTTCGCCTCATTCGTCGGCCTCATCGCCACCTGCTATCTGCGCGAAGGCGCCCCCGCCGCCCTGGAGCGTCGCCAACGCCGCGACCTGCTCGCCACTGCCCGGAGCCTGTGAATGACTCGTTTCGAAACCAACCTCCCCCACACCACGCTGCAGCAGGAAATCGTCGCGCTGGACGCCCTGCCATTGTCGGAGGCCATTCGCTCGCGACAACTGTCCTGCCGTGAAGTCATGCAGGCCTACCTGGAGCAGATCGACCGCTACAATCCCAGGGTCAACGCACTGGTTTCGCTGCGTCCGGCAGAGGAGCTGCTGGCCGAGGCCGACGAACGCGACCGCCAACTGGCCCGCGGCCAATGGCTGGGCTGGATGCACGGCATGCCCCAGGCGGTGAAAGACCTCGCCGCCTGTGCCGGTTTACCCACCAGCATGGGCTCGCCGCTGTTCGCCGGGCAGGTTGCCCAACACGACGCCATCGCCGTCGAGCGAGTACGGGCGGCAGGCGCGATCTTCATCGGCAAGAGCAACGTCCCGGAATTCGGCCTCGGCTCGCAGAGCTACAACAGCGTCTTCGGCACGACCGGCAATGCCTACGCCCCCAGTCTCTGCGCCGGCGGCAGCAGCGGTGGTGCAGCGGCGGCCCTGGCGCTGCGCCTGCTGCCGGTGGCCGACGGCAGCGACATGATGGGCTCGCTGCGCAATCCGGCGGCCTTCAACAACGTCTATGGCCTGCGTCCGTCGCAAGGTCGTGTGCCCTTCGGCCCCACACCTGAACTGTTCGCCCAGCAACTGGCCACCGAAGGTCCCATGGGCCGTAGCGTGGCCGATGTGGCGGCGTTGCTGCGCACCCAGGCCGGCCCCCATCGTGCCGCGCCGCTGGCCTTGTCGAGCACGGCGGACCTGATCGGCCCGCTGCAGCGCGACTTCACTGGGGCACGCATCGGTTGGCTCGGCGACCTGTGCGGCCGTCTGCCCATGGAAGCCGGCCTGTTGGCCTTGTGCGAAAGCGCCCTGGCGGATTTCCGCGAACTCGGTTGCCAAGTCGAAGACTGCCAGCCCGAGTTCGACCTGGAACGCCTGTGGAACTGCTGGCTGGTACACCGCCAGTGGCTGGTGGCCGGCAGCCTGGCCAAGGCCCATGCCGACCCGACCAAACGCGCCCTGCTCAAACCCGAAGCGATCTGGGAAGTGGAAAGCGGCCTGAGCCTCAGCGCAGCGGACGTCTATCAGGCCTCCCTGGTCCGCAGCGACTGGTACCGTGCGGTGGAAAAGCTCTTCGAGCGTTACGACTTCCTGCTGCTCCCTAGTGCGCAGGTGTTTCCTTTCGATGCAACGCTGCACTGGCCCAAGGCCATCGCCGGCCGAGAGATGGACACGTACCACCGCTGGATGGAAGTGGTGATCGGCGCCACCCTGGCGGGCATTCCGGCCATGAGCGTACCGGTTGGTTTCAACCCGGCCGGCCTGCCCATGGGCCTGCAGATCATGGGCCCGGCCCAGGCCGACCTGGCGGTGTTGCAGCTGGCCCATGCCCATGAGCAGCTCACCCACTGGGTGCGCAATTGCCCACCGCCGTTGCTCAAAGAGGCTGATTAAGCCAATGGGCGGCATCTCCGGCGCCTTCGGGTCCCGATCTTGCAGCGTTTTCGGAACGCACATCCGGGAGGCGCGGCAGGTGGCGGAAACACAGGGTAAAGACGATGGCGGCACGGTCAGGTCAGTGGAGCGGGCGCTGGCGATAGTCGAGCTATTGGGCGAACACCAGGAACTGGGGTTGGAAGAATTGCACTACCTCACGGGACTGCCCAAGGCGACCGTCTCGCGCTTGCTGCATACCCTGCAGGAGCAAGGCTGGCTCTATCGGGGCCTGTGCGACCGTCGCTATCGCCTGTGCTCCCGACGTCTGTTCGGCGATCCCACCCAGCGGTTCAGCCGGCTCCTCGTCGAGCAGGCCGCGCCACTGCTGCTGGACCTCAGCGAGAGCACCGGGCTGGTGGCCGACCTGTCGTACTTCGACGGCGACGAACTGCATGTGATGGAAAGCTCCATCCCAGAGGTGCTGCGCAAGCGATATCCGGGCAATCGCCTGGTCATCGGGCTGCGCGCCAGCCTGTTTCATTCGGCCATGGGCAGGGCTTGCCTTGGCGAGCTGGACAGCTCCGAGGTGCAGCGCCTGGCGCAACATCATCGGATCAGCGGTGACGATCTGCTGCGGGCCCACGAACAGACCCACAACCGGGGCTTTGGCGAGCGCACCGAAGGCTCATGGGAATATTCGATACGCCTGCCCTTCCTGATCCGCGCCGTGGCGCTGCCAATACTCAGCCAGGGCCGCCTGGTGGGAAGCATCGCCTTGCACTGGCCACGGGATACCGGCAGCGTCGAGAGCGTGCAACAGCGTCATCTCGGAAAACTGGCCAGTACCGTCAGCCAGTTGCAGCACAGTCTCGACTGAGACCTCACCCACCCGGCTCGATGGAAAGTTACTGCCAGCAACTCCGGCGGAAACTTTCCATTCGCTCTTGAAGTTGTGATTCCACAGCGCGGAACCCAATTGAATTGCCCTTTACTCGCGTGAATCGACAATAGACCACGACCCGAAAATCGGTCTTTTCGTCATAACACAAGAATAAAGGTGATGAGATGTGCAAAGTTCGCTGCGAGTATCTGGCAGGGATTGCCGGGCTCTTGCTGGCAGGAAGTGCAAGTGCCGATGGTTTTATCAATAACAGCATCACTTCACTGCGCTACAGCCAGTTCTACTGGAAGGAAAACAATGGCGAAGGTGTCGGCCCCACGCGCGATGAATGGGTCCAGGGAGCACAGTTCAGCTTCAACTCCGGCTGGTATGAGGAGGTACTGGGTGTGGACTACAGCTACGGCCTGGCAGACGACTTGCGCATCGGCGACGAGGCCAACAGCATCAGTAACCTGGAACCCGACGACTCGGTGCAATCGCCCCATGGCCTGGCCAAGCCCATCGAAGCCTACCTGCGTGGCCGCCTCAAAGGCGACGCCGGTGAGCTGGTGCTGGGCGGAGGCAAGAAGGTTCGCCGCTACGCCCAGTACTTCGACGACGCCACCCGCATCCTCCCCGCCGGCACCACAGGCCTCGATGCGGATTACCGCATAGGCGGCCTGAACCTGCGCTACAGCCATATCAAGCAGTTCAGCCCCCGCAACGAGAATGGCTGGGGCGACGACCTGAGCAACTTCCGCGGCGAGAAAATCGACAGGCTGCAGCTCTTCGCCTTGGGCTACCAGTTCCCCTTCGGCAGCCGGCTACTGGCTGAGTATGCCGAGTCCGATCAGTACCTGCGCGCTGCCTCTCTCAAGTTGGAACACAGTATCGACCTGGGCGCCGGCAGCTTCGTCGACCTCTACGCCACCCACGGCATGCAGCAGGACGCCGGAGATCTGTTCGACTACCAGGGCGTACCCGGACTCTATGAAGCGGAAACATCCCATGACGCGCGCTACATCGATCTCGGCGCCAAGTACAAGTCAGCCAACTACTACGCGGGCATGACCTACAACAAAGTTCGCGGCGACGACTTCGACCGCTTGTTCTTCAGCAAGGATCACGGCGCCTGGAACAGCAGCGCCAAGTTGTTTTACTTCTTCGGCGTGGAAGATGAGGAAATGTTCAAACTGGTGGGCGGAACAAACTTTTCAGCAATCGGAATTCCGCAACTCAGGCTGGATGTCCACTATGCCTTTTCCGATCACGCAGCCGGTTACGATGGGTTCTCCCGTCGGGAATTCCAGAGCCTGCTGCAATACAACTTCACGGGCACCTTGAAGGGCTTGAGCCTGGTCTGGCTGCACAACGAGTTTCACACCAAGGGCCAGCCGGACGGTATCGAACGCACCACGACCTCGCGCGGCCCGGCAGGGATCATCACCCACAATGCCGAGCGGTTTTACCTGAACTACATCTTCACCTTCTGAAACCGCCGGCCGCGTTCCACGGCTGTAGCCGGACGAAATCCGCTCCCCAGTTTCATAATTGGGTGCGCTTCGGCCCACCAGCGAATACAACCGTGGGTCGATGCCACAATGAAAAAGCCCCCAGGCCGCTACAGCCTGGGGGCTTTCGTTGAATCAACCGCCTCAGCGCATGTTGATCTGCTGCTGCAGGTTCTGCACCTGGCTCTGCAGGGTGCTGATGTTCCGCGTCATCTGCGCACGGAAGGCATCGAACTCGGCGGTGCTGGCACCTTGTGACGGGACTGGACGGTTGTCCAACTCGCTGCGCAGCACCAGCAGGTCCTGCTCCAGACTCTTGATCGCCTGGCTCGGGTTGCCCTGTTTCTTCAGCGCCTCGACATCACTGCCCAACCCCTTCAGGCGGCTATCGAGCTGGGCGATCTCGCCCTGGGCGGCCTTCAGCTTGCTCTGCTCGGCGGCCAGGCCATCGACCTTGCTGCCCAACTGGCTCCCCAGCTGAGTGACAGCACCCTGGGCGGACTTGACGTCGGCCGACAGCTGATCGACGCGCTTGCCCTGGCTACCCAATTGGGCATTGGTGGATTGCTGCTGCTTGGACAACTCGACCACCTTGGCCTGCAGTTGCTTGATCTGCAGCTTCAGCGATTCGCTGCCGCTGGTGACGCTGGACTCAGTGGCCACCACCTTGCCGGAAATGTCCTGGATACGGCCGGCTGCCTCTTCACTGATGCGGGCAAAGCTTTCCTGGGTGGCAACCAGTTGCTGCTCCATCAGGCTGATCTGCTGGAAGCTCCACCAGCCCAGACCGCCGAGGGCTACTACCAGGGCGACCACCAGAGCCCAGAGTGGACCGGTGCTGGCGCCTTTGGCCTTGGGGGCAGCGGTGGCATAGCCAATGGTGTTATTGCGATGCACCGGCTCGGCCGCCGGGTGATGGCCGAACTCGTCACGATCACGGGCGTCGGTGGTCAGGCTGGGAACATCATCCACTTCGTCGAGAGCGTCATTACGCATGGGGGGACCTTTGGAGAGAAACGCAGAACCGCGAATGACCGGAAGTATACCGGTTCGCACGGCGCACTTCAGCGTCGCGCCACTGCGGTGCGAGTTGCACCGCACAGGGGCAGCGGCCCTCCATTGACCGCGCGCAGGTCCAGCAGTTCCGGGGTTTACGGCTTGGTACGGGGCTTGCTAGCCAGTTGCCAGCCCCGGCACGGGGCGATGCCAGGAAAGCGCCCGACGGAGTCAACGGCTCCAGTAGGCTCCACGCGCTTCAGGATGAAGGGACGGAGCACGCTTCGACCATGGGGGGAAGAAGGAGTGGAACTGACCAAGGCTGTGCTGGATTGCATGCAGACCCTGCGGCGCCAGCTTCGTGAAGAACAGGCTGTGGATATTCGCCTCAGCCAGCCCGATGCCATCCTGTCCATGCTCAACGCCTGCGCCGACTCGCAGCGCGCTACGACCCGCGAGCTGGGCGAGCACCTCAGCAGCCTGACCGGCGTGCGTCTGAAGCCGGCGATCCTCAGCGAAGAGGAACTGATCCGCAAGTACACCCAGTACGCCGGGCCACTGCGCGGCTAGGGTTGTTGTGCGCCCCACCAGGCGCAGAACTCATCCAGTGCCGTCCATATGCTCACTTGCGGGTCGTACTCCAGGTACTGCCGTGCGCGGCTGATATCCAGGGAGAAATCCTTGGCCATCACCGCCACGGCCAAACGGTAGAGGGAAGGCTCCGGGCGTCCGGGCAACACCTTGCAGACCGATTCGTTGAGCAACGCGGCGCTGTAGGCCAGGCCATAGGGAACATGGCGAGTCACCTGGGGAACGCCCAACTTGCGGAACACATAGTTGATCACATCCCAGATCGGCACCGGCTGGCCATTGCTGATGTTGTAGACCTGTCCCAGCGCTGGTCCGGTAGCCAACAGGCCACTGAACAGGGCGTCGTTGAGGTTCTGCATGCTGGTGAAATCGACCTTGTTCAGGCCATTTCCGATGATCTTCAGACGCCCCTTGCGCTGCATGGCAATCAGTCGCGGGAAGATGCTGGTATCCCCGGCACCGGTGACGAAGCGTGGCCGGAAAGCGATGACCTCAAGGCCAAACTCTTCGGCGGCGAAGATCTTCTGTTCAGCGAGGTACTTAGTGGCACCGTAGTGATCGGAGAAGCGCTTGGGCACCTGCTCTTCGCGGATGCCCACGTGGGAGCGGCCATCGAAGTAGACCGAGGGCGAAGACAGGTGCACCAGGCGCCGCACCTGCTGTTTCAAGCAGGCTTCCACCACGTTCTCGGTGACCTGGACGTTGGCCTGGTGAAAGTGTTCGTACTTGCCCCAGACCCCTACGGCACCAGCGCAATGCACCACGGCTTCCACATCGTGGCAGAGCCGCAACACCAGTTCGGGGTCGGACAGATCGCCCTGGACGAACTCGGCACCGCGCTTGACCAGATGCTCCACGCCTTCCGGACGGCGGCCGTTCACCCGCACGTCGAGCCCCTGCTCCAGGGCGAAACGCGCAAAACGCCCTCCAATGAACCCACTCGCCCCCGTTACCAGAATTTTCATCAATGGCCCCTTGGTACACCTTGTGATGCCCGCGACTCTAGCAGCCCTGGTGCCGGCCAGGTGTGGCGTCGCGAGCCAATAGAACGACTCTGAACGCTAACCCCTGCCATCGTTCCCGCCCGTGTCGGTGCCGTGGGCTACCTTTGTCTGCGACACCACCGCCGAGGAACCGCTTAGTGAGCACGCATACCTGGATGATCTATGGCGCCTACGGCTACACCGGGCAACTGGTGGCCGAGGAAGCCCTGCGGCAAGGGATGGTGCCGATCCTCGCCGGCCGTGACCCAGCCCGACTGGAAGCCCTGGGCAGTCGCCTCGGCCTGCCGACTCGCGTCTTCGACCTGAGCGATCCCAAACACGCGGCAGAACGCCTGGAAGGCGTCTCCGTGGTCGCCCATTGCGCCGGCCCCTTCTCCGCCACCAGCACGCCGATGATCCAGGCCTGCCTCGCCAGCGGCACCCATTACCTGGATATCACCGGCGAAATCACCGTGTTCGCCTTCGCCCATGCCCAGGATGCGGCTGCGCACAAGGCTGGCACCGTGATCTGTCCCGGCGTGGGGTTCGACGTCATCCCCACCGACTGCGTCGCCGCCTGCCTCAAGGCCGCTCTGCCGGATGCCACTCACCTGGCCCTGGGCTTCGACAGCGACAGTGGACTGTCGCCCGGCACCGCCAAGACCAGCATCGAAGGTCTGATCCTGGGCGGCCAAGTACGCGAGAACGGCCGCCTGCGCCCGGTGCCCCTGGGCCATCGTCGCCGCGAGATCGACTTCGGGCGCGGAACGAAATCTGCCATGACCATCCCCTGGGGCGATGTGGCCACGGCCTTCTATTCCACCGGCATTCCCAACATCGAGGTTTATCTACCGGCGCCCGCTGCGCTGGCGCTGGGCATGCGCCTGAGCGATCCGCTGCGCGGTCTGCTGGCCGGCGACTGGATACAGCGCACGTTGAAGGGACTGGTAACTCGCAACGTCAGGGGGCCGGACGAGGCCACCCGCCTACACAGGCCCACCTGGGTCTGGGGTGAGGTCCGAAACGCCGCTGGAGAACGTCGTACCGCCCACCTGGAAACCGCCAACGGTTACCAGGTCACAGTACACGGTGTGCTGCACGCGGTGCGCCAGATGCTGGATTACCAGGGCGAAGGCGGCTACTTCACCCCCTCACGACTTTTCGGTGAGCGCTGTGTGGAACAGCTGCCGGGCTCGGGGCCGATTCGCATCAACTGACGTTCAGTGACCGCGATGGGCATCGGGTGCGCTGGCCTCAGCGTGCCAAAGGCACCAGCCAGTGGCGGGCAGCTGCGGCCAGGTGGTCGGTGAGCAAGCCGAGCAACTCACCGCCGTGGCGCCAGTGATGCCAATAGAGCGGTACGTCGATGGGGCGGTCCGGGATCAGCTCCTGGAGTTCACCCCGCACCAACTGTGCGCCAACCTGCTGCTCAGGCACCAGCCCCCAGCCGAGGCCGCCTTCGGTCAGGCGTACGAAGCCTTCCGACGAGGGGCACAGGTGATGGACGAACCCCCCCTCGACGCCAAGCATCGCCAGGTAGCGATGCTGCAGGAGGTCATCCGGGCCGAAAACGATGGCCGGTGAGCGGGCAAGTGCTTGAGGCGTCACCCCCTTGGGAAAATGCCGCTCGATGAAGGCCGGACTGGCCAGGGCGCGATAACGCATGGCGCCGAGGAGCAGACTGCGGGCGCCAGCCACCGGGCGTTCCGCCGCGCAGACACAGGCCGCGACTTCGCCGGCGCGCATGCGCTTCAAGCCCACTTCCTGGTCCTCCACCACCAACTCCATCAGCACCCGCTGCTCGGCACAGAAGTCCCCCACCGCGGCGGCCCACCAGGTGGCCAGGCTGTCCGCGTTGAGGGCAATGCGCAGCCGCTCCGGCATGCCGCCCTCTTCCAGGGCCGGCACCTGACGTTGCAAGTCACGCTCCAGCAGACGCACCTGCTGGACATGGTTGAGCAGACGGGTGCCCACCTCGGTCGGCGCCGGTGGAGTGGCGCGCACCAGCACCGGCTGGCCGACCCGTGCTTCCAGCAGCTTGATCCGCTGCGAAATCGCCGACTGCGACAGGCCGAGCAACTGGGCCGCGCGCTCGAAACCGCCCTGCTCTACCACGGCCGCCAGGGCGGACAGCAACTTGTAGTCGAACAAATCATTTTTCCTAATGAGAGATCAGCAAGATTCGTTTTCCTTATACATCGTCGCGCCCCAGACTCGCCACATCCCAACCCGTCGTATCAAAGGAAGCACCATGGCCGGCGAAACCGCACTCTCCATTCTGATCCGCAACATGTCGCCGCAACTCAACCCTGGCCAGTACGTGTTCTGCACCCTCGAAGACGCTGCCCGCCTGCAAGGCAGCCTGCCGCTGGGCAGCTTCCGCGAGCGCGAAGGACTCACCGTGATCCTGGAACGCAGCGAAGCCGATCGCCTGGGCCTGGCCTACGACTACAGCGCGGCCTGGATCACCCTCGAGGTGCATTCATCCCTGAGCGCAGTGGGCCTGACTGCGGCCTTCGCCGGTGCCCTGGCCCAGGCCGGCATCAGTTGCAACGTGGTGGCCGGCTACTTCCACGACCACCTGTTCGTCGCCAGCGCCGACGCCGAACGCGCCCTCTCAACCTTGCGGGCCCTGGCGGCCAACGCCCAAGTGGAGTGAGCAACATGTGGCAGAGCTATCTGAACGGAATACTCGTGGCTGCGGGCCTGATCATTGCTATTGGCGCGCAGAACGCCTTTGTCCTCGCCCAGAGCCTGCGCCGCGAACACCACCTGCCCGTAGCCGCCCTCTGCGTGCTGTGCGATGCGCTGCTGGTCAGTGCCGGCGTCTTCGGCCTGGCCACCTTGCTGGCGCAGAACCCGATGCTGCTGGCCATCGCCCGCTGGGGTGGCGTGGCCTTCCTGCTCTGGTACGGCGTTCAGGCGCTGCGTCGCGCAGTGAAGCCCGGCATCCTCGACCAATCCGCTGAAACCGGGCCGCGCTCGCGTCGTGCGGTGTTGCTGGCGGCCCTGGCGGTGACCCTGCTCAACCCACACGTCTACCTCGATACCGTGCTGCTGATCGGCTCCCTCGGCGCCCAGCAGACGGTCCCTGGCGCCTACGCCCTGGGTGCGGCGAGTGCGTCGCTGGTGTGGTTCTTCGCCCTCGCCCTTGGTGCCGCCTGGCTCGCCCCCTGGCTAGCGCGACCGACCACCTGGCGCCTGCTGGACCTGGCAGTGGCGCTGATGATGTTCGGCATGGCGGCACAATTGGTGAGCGGAATTTGAACAACACAGGGTCAGACGGGATAGGCCTGCCAGAGCCGCTGGCGAAGGTTTAACCACACACTTGCTGCGTGGTTAAGCCCTATGCCCGGTGCTATGATCCGGACTTCGCGGCAAAAAAGAGTACGAACTCACAGCCGCAATTTCGGCCGACCGTGAACGGCCCCGCGCCTGGCGCAAAAATCCCGACCTGATGAAGGAGATAGACATGGCTTTCGAATTGCCGCCGCTGCCTTATGAGAAGAATGCCCTCGAGCCGCACCTGTCCGCCGAGACCCTGGAATTCCACCACGGCAAGCACCACAACGCCTATGTGGTGAACCTGAACAACCTGGTTCCGGGCACCGAGTTCGAAGGCAAGAGTCTGGAAGAAATCATCAAGACCTCTTCCGGCGGCATCTTCAACAACGCAGCCCAGATCTGGAACCACACCTTCTACTGGAACTGCCTGACTCCGAACGGCGGTGGCCAACCCACCGGCGCCCTGGCTGACGCCATCAATGCCGCTTTCGGTTCCTTCGACAAGTTCAAGGAAGAGTTCACCAAGACCGCCATCGGCACCTTCGGCTCCGGCTGGGCCTGGCTGGTGAAGAAGGCTGACGGTTCCCTGGCCCTGGCCAGCACCATCGGCGCCGGCGTTCCGCTGACCAGCGGCGACACCCCACTGCTGACCTGTGACGTCTGGGAACACGCCTACTACATCGATTACCGCAACCTGCGTCCGAAGTACGTAGAGGCCTTCTGGAACCTGGTCAACTGGGACTTCGTAGCCAAGAACTACGCTGCCTGAGACCCGTTCCAGCGGTAAGAGAAACCCGGCCATTCGCCGGGTTTCTTCATATTTGGGCGTCGTTCGTCGTCTTGTTGCGGTACAAGGGAAAAATTGTCAGACAACCCCTCAAGCTCGGACTGGTTCGCACCGACATAAAGGTGAGGGGGAGACCAATGCGCCGGTCGCTGGAGTGGATCGACGCAATGAATAGTGGCATTCACATACTGGCCCTTTGACGGCCAGAGCCTGTTTGCCAATACTCACACCCGTCTGACGCCTGGCGGCATCGAACAAGGAATCTCCATTTGAAGCTGGATCTCAAACACAGCTTGTCACTGAAGCTGTTGCGCGTGGTGCTGCTATCCGCACTGGTTGTGGGTGTGGTCTTGAGTTGCGCGCAGATCGTGTTCGATGTCTACAAGACGCGGCAGGCGGTCTCCAACGACGCCAACCGGATACTCGGCATGTTCCGCGACCCCTCGACCCAGGCCGTCTACAGCCTGGATCGCGAGATGGGCATGCAGGTGATCGAAGGCCTGTTCCAGCACGAATCGGTGCGCCACGCCTCCATCGGCCACCCCAACGAGCCCATGCTGGCGGAGAAAGACCGGCCGCTGATGGAGCTGTCAACCCGCTGGCTGACTGACCCCATACTCGGCAAGGAACAGACTTTCACCACCCAACTGGTCGGCCGCAGCCCCTACAGCGAGTACTACGGCGACCTCAGCATCACGCTCGACACCGCCCCCTACGGCGAAGACTTCGTCACCAGCTCGGTGATCATCTTCATTTCCGGCGTGCTGCGCGCCCTGGCCATGGGCCTGGTGCTCTACCTCGTGTACCACTGGCTGCTGACCAAGCCCCTGTCGAAGATCATCGAGCACCTTTCCGGCATCAACCCCGACCGCCCCAGCGAACACAAGCTGCCCATGCTCAAGGGCAACGAGAAGAATGAACTTGGCCTGTGGATAACCACTGCCAACGACCTGCTGGCCTCCATCGAACGCAATACCCATCTGCGCCGCGAAGCCGAAAACAGCCTGCTGCGCATGGCTCAATACGACTTCCTGACCGGCCTGCCCAACCGCCAGCAACTGCAACAGCAGCTGGACCAGATCCTTCAGGACGCCGGCCGTCTGCAACGCCGTGTGGCCGTGCTTTGTGTGGGACTGGATGACTTCAAGGGCGTGAATGAACAGTTCAGCTACCAGACCGGCGACCAACTGCTGATCGCCCTGGCCGACCGCCTGCGGGGGCATAGCGGCCGCCTCGGCGCGCTGGCCCGCTTGGGGGGCGACCAATTCGCCCTGGTCCAGGCCGACATCGAGCAACCCTATGAGGCCGCCGAACTGGCCCAGAGCGTGCTCGACGATCTCGAAGTGGCCTTCTCCCTGGAGCAACAGGAAGTGCGCCTGCGTGCCACCATCGGCATCACCCTCTTCCCTGAAGATGGCGACAGCACCGAGAAGCTGTTGCAGAAAGCCGAACAGACCATGACCCTGGCCAAGAGCCGCTCGCGCAATCGCTACCAGTTCTATATCGCCAGCGTCGACAGCGAGATGCGCCGCCGCCGCGAGCTGGAAAAGGACCTGCGTGAAGCCCTCACCCGTGGCGAGATGCACCTGGTCTACCAACCCCAGGTGGATTATCGCGACCATCGCGTGGTGGGCGTCGAGGCCCTGCTTCGCTGGCAGCACCCGCAGCACGGCTTCGTGCCGCCGGACCTGTTCATTCCATTGGCCGAGCAGAACGGTTCCATCATCCCCATCGGCGAATGGGTGCTGGACCAGGCCTGCCGCCAGCTTCGCGAATGGCATGACCAGGGTTTCAGCGAACTGCGCATGGCCATCAACCTCTCCACCGTGCAACTGCACCACGCGGAGCTGCCGCGTGTGGTGAACAACCTGCTGCAGGTCTACCGCCTGCCGCAACGCAGCCTGGAAATGGAAGTCACCGAAACCGGCCTGATGGAGGACATCTCCACCGCCGCCCAGCACCTGCTGAGCCTGCGTCGCTCCGGCGCGCTGATCGCGATCGACGACTTCGGGACCGGCTACTCCTCGCTGAGCTATCTGAAGAGCCTGCCGCTGGACAAGATCAAGATCGACAAGAGTTTCGTGCAGGACGTGCTGGAAGACGAAGACGACGCCACCATCGTCCGCGCCATCATCCAGCTGGCCCGCAGCCTGGGCATGCAGGTGATCGCCGAAGGCGTGGAAACAGCCGAGCAGGAGGCCTACATCATTGCCCAGGGCTGCAACGAGGGTCAGGGTTACCTGTACAGCAAACCCCTGCCCGCCCGCGAACTTACCCTCTACCTCAAGCAGGCCCGACGGTTGACCAACGCTGCGTCCAATCCCGCCACGCTCTGACACCGGTCCAGTAGGATGCGGTAGAGCGCAGCGAATCTCATCGTTGCGTGCCGCGCCTCATATCACCTGGTCAACTTGAGCCTAATCGGTGGGCTAAAGCCCACCCTACAAAAGCCCCGTCACCCTGAGCAGATACACGGTCGCCACCGCACCGCCGACGCAGAGCACTGCGCCAAGCAGTGCCTGCCAACGGAACTGCCGCGCGAGCACATCCTCGCCGTGACTGGACAGCAGGAAGGGCTGTGACTCCGGCGGCCGGCGCATCTGGTTCACGGCCGGCGCCGCGCTGGTGTGGCGATGGCGGTCTTCGGCTTCGAGGCCGGCGGCCAGGCGCACACGCGACCACTCCGCTTCGTCCAACAGGCCATCGCCATTGCTGTCGAAGCGTTGCAGCAAGCCGGCGAAATCGCCTTTCCACTCGCGGATCACCGCACCCTGGGCCGAGGTCAGGTCCAGCCCCTGGCGGCCACCGCCGCTGGTACGGAAATCGCCAATGGCATACAGCGGCTCGTCGGCATGCAGGCGTTCCTCGGTGTATCGGTACTCACCGCCGGACAGCCAGCCACTCAGACCGCCAGAAACCAGGGCACCACGAGGATGACGCTGATGGCCTTTCCAGACCTCGCGGGTCGACGGGCGAACTTCGGCACCGCGCGGATCGATCAGGCATTCGCCCGTGGAGTCGACCAGGCGCAGCCAGGCATCGCTGACACCACTGTCCACCACCCGCCAGCTCTTGTTCTTGCCGCTCTCGCTGTATTCCTCGATGCGATAGCGCCACCAGAGGCACGGCTTGCCCGTCAGCGGCGCGACCAACTGGCCCTCGCCGCAGGAATGGAGCAGGCCGTACAACTCCACATAGCCCTGGGCGGCGGAGCGGATCTTCGAGGTCGGGGTATCCAGCAGCAGCCGCGCCTGGGCCAAGCGGCGCAGGCACCACCAACCGCCGCCGGCAAAGGCACCGAGGCTGAAGCCCAGGCTGATGGTCAGACCGGCGATATCCACAGCCATATCAGCCGAACAGGCTCTTGAGGTCGACGTCGGCCTTCTCGGCTTCGCTGAACTCCAGCAGTTCAGCTGCCTTGAAGCCGAACAGGCCGGCAATGATCACGTCCGGGAACTGCTCGATGCGCACGTTGTTCAGGTTCACCGCCTCGTTGTACAGCTCGCGACGGTCGGCGATGCCATTCTCCAGGCCGCTGATGCGCTGCTGGAGGAACTGAAAACTTTCGTTGGCCTTGAGCTGCGGGTAGTTCTCCGCCAAGGCAAAAAGCTGTCCAAGGCCGGCGCGCAGGCCGCTCTCGGCCTGGCCGAGGGCACCGATATCGCCCTTCTCGCGGGCACTGGCTACCGCATTGCGAGCCGAGATCACCCGCTCGAGTGTGGTGCGCTCGTGCTGCATGTACTGCTTGCAGGTTTCCACCAGCTTGGGCAACTCGTCATGGCGCTGCTTGAGCAGTACCTCGATATTCGACCAGGCCTTGCCCACCCCATGTTTGAGGCGCACCAGCGCGTTGTAGAGGATCACCGCATAGGCGGCGACAAGTAACAGGACCACGATCAGGGCAACGCTGGTCAGACTCATGCAGGCTTCTCCTTCAGCTGCGGGTCATCAGGGTTATGGCGATTCTAAGGGTGTTTGGCCCAAGACGCGGAGACCTTGGACACAGCTGTTGCAAAACGCCCGATAACAGCCTTTCCAAAAATGAAAATCTTTCGCATTATGTGTCGGTTTTCATTTGCGCAACTACACATTGCCATCACCTAGAAGCAAAGGACCTCGCACATGATTCGTATGCCCCTGGCCACCGCCAGCCTGCTCGCCGTCGCCATCTCCCTCGCTGGTTGCGGTGACGACAAGAAAGAAGCTGCAGCACCGCAAACCGCTGCTCCGGCCGCCACCGCCGCGGCCCCGGCTGCCACGGCCAAGGTCGACGAGGCCGAGGCCAAGAAGGTCGTTGCCCACTATGCCGACCTCGCCCTGGCCGTGTTCACCGACGCCCACGTTACCGGCGTGAACCTGCAGAAGGCCGTTGACGCCTTCCTCGCCAAGCCTGACGCCGACACCCTGAAGGCCGCCCGCGAAGCCTGGCTGGCCGCACGTGTTCCCTACATGCAGACCGAAGTGTTCCGCTTCGGCAACCCGGTGGTGGACGACTGGGAAGGTCAGCTGAATGCCTGGCCGCTGGACGAAGGCCTGATCGACTACGTAGCCGGCGATTACCAGCACGCCCTGGGCAACCCCGGCGCCAGCGCCAACATCGTCGCCAACACCACCATCCAGGTCGGCGAAGACAAGATCGACGTCACTGAAATCACCGGCGAGAAGCTGGCCAGCCTGAACGAGCTGGGCGGCTCCGAAGCCAACGTCGCCACCGGCTACCATGCCATCGAGTTCCTCCTCTGGGGCCAAGACCTGAACGGCAGCGGCCCAGGCGCCGGCAACCGTCCCGCCACCGACTATGTGGTCGGCGAAGGTTCCACTGGCGACCACAACGAGCGCCGTCGCGCTTACCTCAAAGCCGCCACCGACCTGCTGGTCAGCGACCTGGAATACATGGTCGGCCAGTGGAAAGCCGGCGTTGCCGACAACTACCGCGCCAAGCTGGAAGCCGAACCGGCTGACTCCGGCCTGCGCAAGATGCTCTTCGGCATGGGCAGCCTGTCCCTTGGCGAGCTGGCGGGCGAGCGCATGAAGGTCGCGCTGGAAGCCAACTCCACCGAAGACGAGCACGACTGCTTCAGCGACAACACCCACAACTCGCACTTCTACAACGGCAAGGGCATCCGCAACGTCTACCTGGGCGAGTACAAAAAGGTCGACGGCACCACCCTGACCGGTCCGAGCCTGTCGTCCTTGGTCGCCAAGATCGACGCCCAGACCGACACCACCCTGAAAGCCGACCTGGAAGCCACCGAAGGCAAGCTGCAAGCCCTGGTGGACAGCGCCAACAAGGGCGTGCACTTCGACCAACTGATCGCCGCCGACAACACCGCCGGCCAGCAACTGGTGCGCGATGCCATCGCTTCCCTGGTCAAGCAGACCGGCGCCATCGAAGAAGCCGCCTCCAAGCTCGGCATCACCGACCTGAAGCCGGACAACGCCGATCATCAGTTCTGATCGACGCAGCAGTAAGCAGAAGCGGATGCGGCCCAGTGCCGCATCCGCTTTTTTTTGCCTGCAGTTCCGGGCGTTTTCCTTGTAGGGGCGAACTTACCCGCCAAGGACGGCGCAGTGGCCCCCATACGGGCCTTCGCAGTAGGACTTTGTCCTGCTTGGCGATTGAAATCGCCCCCACAGAATGAGCATCACAAGGCGCTCCAGAATGTAAGGCAAACGCAAATCCCTCTTATTCAGAAGCCACAGTCCTGATAAGCTTGCCGGCCTGTTTCTCGTCGACCGGAACCCCGCCAATGCTTGCTCCACCGGCCTTTCGCCGCCTGTCGCCCCTGCTGCTGGCATTCAGCCTCAGTGCCTGTGACGACGCGCCGCGATTCACCCAGGCCGAGCCCGGCGAACACCTTTCCGGCGGCGCGGCGACGGTCCGCCAGTTCGACCACAACGCCTTTTCCATGCCGTCGGCCAACCTCACACCGATGCGTCGTCTGGACTTCAGTGTCGGCAACAGTTTCTTCCGCAACCCCTGGGTGATTGCGCCCGCCACCACCACGGCGCGCGATGGCTTGGGGCCGCTGTTCAATACCAACGCCTGCCAGAACTGCCATGTGAAGGACGGCCGCGGTCACCCACCGGCGCCTGGCGCGAACAACGCAGTCTCGATGCTGGTACGGCTATCGATCCCGGCCGATGCCTCGGCCGAACATGCGCGGCAGCTCGAACGACTGGGCGTGGTGCCAGAGCCGGTATACGGCGGCCAACTTCAGGACGTGTCGATTCCCGGCGTCGAGCCTGAGGGCAAGGTGCGAGTCAGCTACGAGCCGGTGCCGGTGACCTTTGCCGACGGCACCCGCGTCGAGTTGCGCAAACCGCGACTGGAAATATCCCGTCTCGGCTACGGCCCGATGCACCCGGACACGCTGTTCTCCGCTCGCGTCGCCCCACCCATGATCGGCCTGGGCCTGCTGGAGGCGATTCCCGAGTCCGCGATCCTGGCCAATGCCGACCCGGAAGATCACGACGGCGACGGCATCCGTGGCCGCGCCAACCAGGTGTGGGACGACGTCGCCGGCAAATCTGTACTCGGCCGCTTCGGCTGGAAGGCCGGACAGCCCAGTCTGAATCAACAGAATACTCATGCCTTCTCTGGTGACATGGGCCTGACCACCACGCCCTTGCCCCAGGACGATTGCACCGCGACGCAGAGCGCTTGCAAGGCAGCGGTGAACGGCGGCGAGCCGGAAGTCAGCGACAACATCCTGTCCCTCGTACTCTTCTACACCCGCAACCTGGCCGTTCCGGCCCGGCGCCGAGTGGACGCAGCGCAGGTGCTGGACGGCAAGGGCCTGTTCCACCAGGCCGGCTGCCAGGCATGCCATACCCCCAGCTTCACCACGGCGGCCGATGCTGCCGAACCCGAGCTGGCCAACCAGTTGATCCGCCCCTACAGCGACCTGCTGCTCCACGACATGGGCGAAGCGCTGGCCGATGGCCGCACTGAGTTCCAGGCCGGCGGTCGCGATTGGCGCACTCCACCGCTCTGGGGCATCGGCTTGACCGAAACGGTGAGCGGACACACCCAGTTCCTGCACGATGGCCGCGCGCGCAACCTGCTGGAAGCCATCCTCTGGCACGGTGGTGAAGCTGAACCGGCGAAGCAGGAGGTCCTGAATTACGACGCCGAGCAGCGCGCCGCGCTGCTGGCCTTCCTGAATTCCCTATAAGGAGCCCCGCATGTTCCGTCCCAAACTGCTGTTCACCAGCCTCGCGGCCATGGCCCTAGGTGCCTGCGCCCCGCAGGATCCCCAGGCGCAGACCGCCGCGGCCCTGGCCAAGGACGTGATCCTGCCGACCTACAGCCGCTGGGTCGAAGCGGACCGCCAGCTCGCCGCCAGCGCCCTGGCCTTCTGCTCCGGCAAGGAAGACCTGGCCAAGGCCCGTGCCGATTTCCGCAACGCGCAGAAAGCCTGGGCCGAGTTGCAGCCGCTGATGGTCGGCCCGCTGGCCGAGGGCAACCGCGCCTGGCAAGTGCAGTTCTGGCCGGACAAGAAGAACCTGGTCGGTCGCCAGGTGGAGCAATTGGTCAAGGCCCAGCCACAGGTCAATGCTGAAGCCCTGGCCAAGGCCAGCGTGGTGGTCCAGGGCCTGTCCGCCTATGAATACATCCTCTTCGACAGCCATCTGGACATGGCCGACAGCGCCCAGAAGGCACGCTACTGCCCGCTGCTGGAAGCCATCGGCGAGCGCCAGCAGAGCCTGGCCGAGGACATCCTGGCGCGCTGGAACAGCAAGGACGGCATGCTCGACCAACTGAGCAAATTCCCCAACCAGCGCTACGCCGACTCCCATGAAGCCATCTCCGAGCTGCTGCGAGTCCAGGTCACCGCCCTCGACACCCTGAAGAAAAAGCTCGGCACCCCGTTGGGCCGCCAGACCAAGGGCCTGCCCCAGCCGATGCAGGCCGAAGCGTGGCGCAGCGAGAGCTCCCTCTCCAACGTCGCCGCCGCCCTGGCCAGCGCCGAAACCCTCTGGCTGGGCACCGACAAGCACGGCATTCGCAGCCTGCTGGGCGACGATCAGAAGGCCTTGGCTGAGAAGATCGACGCTGGTTATGTCGAAGCCCGTGGCAAGCTCGATGCGCTCAAGCAACCGCTGGGCGTGCTGCTCGCCAGCGAAGAAGGCATGAAGCAGGTCAACGACTTCTACGACAGCCTGGATCGCGTGCAACGCCTGCACTCCGGTGAACTGGCCAAGGCCCTGGGCGTGCAGCTCGGTTTCAACGCCAACGACGGTGACTGACATGCTCCGCCGCCAGGTCCTCACTCTCGCCAGCCTGCTGTTTGGTGCCGTCGGTCTGGGCGGCTGGACCCTCAGCCGCAAGGGGCAATCGCCCCTGCTGCTCTCCGCTCGCGACGATGCCGATGGTCATCACTACGCCGTGGGCTACCGCCTCGACGGCTCCCAGGTGTTTGCCACCCGCGTCGCCCAGCGCTGCCACGACATCGTCGAGCACCCCAGCGAGCCCGTGGCGCTCTTCGTCGCCCGCCGTCCGGGCACCGAGAGCTACCTGGTGGACCTGCGCGACGGCCGCCTGCTGCAGACGCTGGCCTCTCGCGAGGACCGCCACTTCTACGGCCACGGCGTCTGGCACCGTGACGGCGAATGGCTCTACACCACCGAGAACGACACCACCGACCCCGGTCGCGGCATGCTTGGCCGATACCGCTATCAGGACGGCCGGCTGATCCATCAAGGCGAGCTGTCCACCCACGGCCTTGGCCCACACCAGGTTTCCTGGATGCCCGATGGCGAAACCCTGGTGGTCGCCAATGGCGGCATCCGCACCGAGGCCGAAAGCCGCGTGGAGATGAACCTCGACGCCATGGAACCGAGCCTGGTGCTGATGCGCCGCGACGGTAGCCTGCTGTCGAAGGAAACCCTGCCGCAGCAGATGAACAGCATCCGTCACCTGGCCATCGGCGCCGACGGCACCATCGTCGCCGGCCAGCAGTACATGGGCGATGCCACCGACCGCGCCGACCTGCTCGCCATCAAGCGCCCCGGCCAGCCCTTCCAGCCCTTCCCGCTGGAGGACGAACAGCGCCTGGCGATGGTCCAGTACACCGCCAGCGTCGCCATTCATGACGAGCTGCGCCTGGTGGCCCTGACCGCACCGCGTGGCAACCGCTTCTTCATCTGGGACCTGGACAGCGGCGCCGTTCGCCTGGACGCACCGCTGCCGGACTGCGCCGGTGTCGGCACGGTGAAGGACGGCTTCGTCGTCACTTCCGGCCAGGGACGTTGCCGCCTGTACGACTGCCGGGGCGATCAGTTCATCGCCACGCCGCTGCAACTGCCAGCGAGCTTCTGGGACAACCATCTGCACCTGGCCTGATAGCCCGGTGCAGGATCTCTGCACCGGGCTCACCGAGGATCGTTCCTAAGGAGTGCCCCGCCTTCATGCGACCCGCGTGAAAGCCCCGGCACTCCTGGTTTCCTGGCACTTTCGTACCCCACAAATTCCCGACTCAGGGCCTTCAGCGGCGCCTCCCGGTGCCGACCTATAGAGAGCTCGCCAGAGACAGGCTCGTCCGCGCCAACGCCGCGCTCGACGTCCTGCAACATTCGTCTGGTAGAGAGCCGACATCCCCCTTCCTTCTCCGAGAGGCGCAACACCATGTCTCTGCAACGCTCCTTGCGTGGCCAGATCCTCACCCTGCTCGGCGGCAGCCTGCTGCTGCTCCTGCTGATCGCCCTGTCGTGTATCCACTTCCTCTCCGGCGGCATCCAGTCCTATCGCGGACTGGTGGACGGCACGCTGGAGGCTTCAAGCCTGGTGGATGAGGCCAACCTCGAGTTCAAGGTGCAGGTCCAGGAGTGGAAGAACGTGCTCCTGCGCGGCAAGGAGCAGGAGAGCCTGAACAAGTACTGGAGCCAGTTCGAAGGTCAGGAAGCCAAGGTCCAGACCCTGTTGGGCAAGTTGCTGGAGAAGGCCCAAGACCTCGAAGACAGCGCCTTGAAGGCCAAGGTGGAGAGCCTGCGCAATGAACACCGTAACCTCGGTATCGCCTACCGCAAGGGCCGGGATGCCTTCATCGCCGCCGGCGCCGACCCGATAGCCGGGGACAACGCGGTCAAGGGAATCGACCGCGCAGCCAGCGAACAGATGAGCGCACTGGTGGCCGAATTGCATGCCCGCGGCACCCAGCAATCCGAAGCCATCAGCGCCAGCGCCGACAGCACCGTGAACCTGGGCATCGTGGTGATGCTGCTGTCGAGCCTGGGCATCGGACTGTTCAGCCTCTGGCTGATCAACCGCAACCTGATCGGCCCCATCAGCTCGCTGATCGAACACATCGCCCAACTCAGCCAGGGCAACTTCGGCCAGCGCGTGGATGCCAGCCGCCAGGATGAACTCGGGCGCCTGGCGGTCGCCGCCAACACCCTGCGCGACTTCCTCGCCGACACGTTCAATCGCCTCAAGCAGAGCACTACGCAACTGGACAACGCCAGCGGCGAGCTCAATGCCATCGCCAGCCTGATGGCCGAAGGCACCCGTGAGCAGTTTTCGCGCACCGATCAGGTCGCCACGGCCATGCACGAGATGTCCGCCACCGCCCAGGAAGTGGCACGCCATGCCGCCGAAGCGGCCGGTGCCGCGGACCAGGCCGACCATTCGGCGCAGCAGGGAGGTTCGGTCATGCAGGCGACCATCCACAGCATCACCGGCATGCGCAGCGAAATCGCCAACACCGCCGACGTGATCCGCCGCCTGGAGAGCGACAGTGGCCGCATCGGCAAGGTGCTGGAAGTAATTCGCGGCATCGCCGAACAGACCAACCTGCTGGCCCTCAACGCCGCCATCGAAGCCGCCCGCGCCGGCGACCAGGGCCGTGGATTCGCGGTGGTTGCGGATGAAGTACGCACCCTGGCCCAGCGCACCGCCGAATCCACTGCGGAGATCCACCAGATAATCGATACGGTTCAGACCGGCGCCCTCAACGCCGTGCGCGCCATCGAGAACGGCCAGAACCGCAGTGAGGAGAGCGTCGCCCAGGTCACCGAAGCCGGCGCGATGCTGCAACGCATCACTGACGCAGTGGAGGCCATCCGTGACATGAACCGACAGATCGCCACCGCCGCGGAGGAGCAGACCTCGGTGGCCGAGGACATTTCGCGCAACCTCACCGAGATCACCGCCATCGCCACCACAAACCAGGAAAACGTGCAGCGCACCCAAGGCGCCAGCCAGCACCTGCACGGCCTTTCCGGCGACCTCAACCAACTCACCGCGCGCCTGCGCGCCTGACCGACAGACGGCACAAGGAGGTGCCGCCCCGGACTTGGCCCACCGATCAGAATCTGCCAGGTTTCCGCTCGAGGAAATGTCGTAAAACTTCGCGATCTCCGTCGATCATCTCTGCCCGAAATCGACTATTTCCCCGAAAGCAATGTTCTGCAATTTCTTGTCTTTGACTTGGTCTAAGTCTGGTACTAAGGTGCTTGCCTCGCCTATTCCCAGGCCACTTTTTCCCTGCCAAGGAACCGGAATATGTTGCTCCGCCGCATGCTCATCATGCTGGGCGTGGTTGCCCTCGTGGTCCTCGCCCTCGCCGCCTACAAAGGCCTCTCGATCTACCAGCAGGTCCAGCAGTTCTCTGCGCCTCAGCCCCCCATCAGCGTCTCGGCTGAGAACGCCGTCGAACAGCCCTGGCAAAGCCGCCTGCCCGCCATCGGCTCATTGAAGGCCTTCCAGGGCGTCGATCTCACTGTTGAAGCCAGCGGCACCGTCCAGGACGTGCTCTTCCTCTCAGGCGAGAAGGTCAAGCTGGGCCAACCGCTGATCCAGATGGACAGCGACGTGGAGCGCGCCAGCCTGGCTACCGCCGAGGCCGAGTTGTCCCTGGCCCGCGTCGAGTTCGCACGCGGCCGCAGCCTGGTCAGCCGGCAGAATATCTCCAAGAGCGAGTTCGACCGCCTTTCCTCGGAACTCCAGGCCGCCACCGGCAAGGTCGCCCAGCTCAAGGCCCTGCTGGACAAGAAACGCATCATCGCGCCTTTCTCCGGCACCATCGGCATCCGCCAGGTAGACGTGGGCGACTTCCTCTCCTCCGGCACCACCATCGCCACCCTGCAGGACCTCAACACCCTATTCGTCGACTTCTTCCTGCCGGAACAGTCCGCCCCGCTGCTGAAGGTCGGCCAGAAGGTACGCATCAGCGTTGCCGCCTTCCCGGGCGAGTCCTTCGAAGGCGACATCGCCGCGCTCAACCCCAAGGTGGAGGAAACCACCCGCAACCTGCAGGTTCGCGCCATGTTGCAGAACCCCGACGGCAAGCTGCTGCCGGGCATGTTCGCCAACCTGGAAGTACTGCTGCCGGGCGACCAGGAGCGCGTGGTGGTGTCTGAAAGCGCCATCACCTACACCCTCTACGGCAACTCGGTGTACGTGATCGGCGAGAAGAAGAACGCCGAAGGCCAGCCCGAAAAAGGCCAGGACGGCCAGCCTCAGTTGGTGGTGGAGCGCCGCTTCGTCGAAACCGGCGAACGTCGTGATGGCAAGGTCGTGGTGCTCAAGGGCCTCGAGGCCGGCGAACAGGTGGTGACCTCCGGCCAGCTCAAGCTGGACAACGGTTCCCACGTCGCCGTTGTCCCTGACCAGACGCTGGCCACCAAACCGGAAAATCAAGCCCGCGCCCAGTGACACACACGCGCGCGAAGGAACGGAACATGGCTTTCACAGATCCTTTCATCCGTCGCCCGGTACTGGCGACCGTGGTCAGCCTGCTGATCGTGCTGCTGGGCTTCCAGGCCTTCAGCAAGCTGGTGATCCGCCAGTACCCGCAGATGGAGAACGCCCTGATCACGGTGACCACCGCCTACCCGGGCGCCAACGCCGAGACCATCCAGGGCTACATCACCCAGCCGCTGCAGCAGAGCCTGGCCAGTGCCGAAGGTATCGACTACATGACGTCGTCGAGCCAGCAGAACATGTCGGTCATCCAGATCTACGCACGCATCGGCGCCAACTCCGACCGCCTCTTCACCGAACTGTTGGCCAAGGCCAACGAAGTGAAGAACCAGCTGCCCCAGGACGCCGAAGACCCGGTGCTGTCCAAGGAAGCAGCCGATTCGACGGCGCTGATGTACATCAGCTTCTATAGCGATCAGCTGTCCAACCCGCAGATTACCGACTACCTGTCGCGGGTGATCCAGCCCAAGCTGGCCACCCTGCCCGGCATGGCCGAGGCGGAAATCCTCGGCAACCAGGTCTTCGCCATGCGCCTGTGGCTGGACCCTGTGCGGATGGCGGCCTACGGCATCACTGCCAACGACGTCAGCGACGCCGTGCGCAAGTACAACTTCCTCTCCGCCGCAGGCGAGGTGAAGGGCCAGTACGTGGTGACCAGCATCAACGCCACCACCGACCTCAAGTCACCGGAAGCGTTCGGCGCCATCCCGGTGAAAACGGTGGGTGACAGCCGCGTGCTGGTACGTGACATCGCACGGGTGGAGATGGGCGCGGAGAACTACGACTCCATCAGCTCGTTCGACGGTATTCCTTCGGTCTACATCGGCATCAAGGGCACCCCCAGCGCCAACCCGCTGGACGTGATCAAGCACGTGCGCGCCATCATGCCGGAGCTCGAGTCCCAGCTGCCGCCAAACCTCAAGGTGTCCATCGCCTACGACGCCACCCGATTCATCCAGGCCTCGATCGACGAAGTGGTGAAGACCCTGGGTGAAGCGGTACTGATCGTGATCGTGGTCGTCTTCCTGTTCCTCGGTGCGTTCCGCTCGGTGCTGATCCCAGTGATCACCATCCCGCTGTCGATGATCGGCGTGCTCTTCTTCATGCAGTTGATGGGCTACTCCATCAACCTGCTGACCCTGCTGGCCATGGTGCTCGCCATCGGCCTGGTGGTGGACGACGCCATCGTGGTGGTGGAGAACATCCACCGGCACATCGAGGAGGGCAAGACGCCGTTCGACGCCGCCATCGAGGGTGCCCGCGAGATCGCCGTGCCGGTGGTGTCCATGACCATCACCCTGGCGGCAGTGTATGCGCCCATCGGCTTCCTCGAAGGCCTGACCGGCGCGCTGTTCCGAGAGTTCGCCCTGACCCTGGCCGGTGCGGTGATCATCTCCGGCATCGTCGCCCTGACCTTGTCGCCGATGATGTGCTCCAAGTTGTTGCGCCACGATGAGAACCCGTCAGGCCTGGCGCACAAGCTGGACATGATTTTCGACCGTCTCAAGCGGCGTTATCAGAGCGCCCTGCACGGCACCCTGAACACCCGTCCGGTGGTGGTAGTGTTCGCGGTGATCGTGCTGTGCCTGATCCCGGTACTGCTGAAGTTCACCAAGAGCGAACTGGCCCCCGACGAAGACCAGGGCATCGTCTTCATCATGGCCAAGGCGCCACAACCGACCAACCTGGACTACCTCAATGCCTACACCGGTAAGTTCGTCGAGATTTTCAAGGCGTTCCCCGAGTACTACTCGTCGTTCCAGATCAACGGCTTCGATGGCGTGCAGTCGGGGATAGGCGGGTTCCTGCTGAAACCCTGGGATGACCGCGAGCGCACCCAGATGGAGCTGCTCCACGAGGTGCAGGCCAAGCTCAACCAGATCCCCGGCCTGCAGATCTTCGGTTTCAATCTGCCGTCGCTGCCAGGTACCGGCGAAGGTCTGCCGTTCCAGTTCGTGATCAACACCCCCAACGACTACGAGTCGCTGTTGCAGGTGACCGAACGCATCAAGGCGCGCGCCATGGAGTCGGGCAAATTCGCCTTCCTCAACGTCGACCTGGCGTTCGACAAACCGGAAGTGGTGGTGGACATCGACCGCGCCAAGGCCGCTCAGATGGGCGTGTCCATGGAAGACCTGGGCTCGACCCTGGCCATCCTGCTGGGGGAAGGCGAGATCAACCGCTTCACCATCGACGGCCGCAGCTACAAGGTGATCGCCCAGGTGGAACGTGCCTATCGAGACAACCCGGGCTGGCTGAGCAACTACTACGTGAAGAGCGAAAGCGGCACGATGGTGCCCCTGTCGACCTTGATCAGTGTGCATGACAGCGCCCGACCGACCCGTCTGAAGCAGTTCCAGCAGCTCAACTCGGCAGTCATCGAAGGTTTCCCGCTGGTGAGCATGGGCGAAGCCATCGACACCGTGACGCAGATCGCCCGCGAAGAAGCACCGCGTGGCTACGGCTTCGACTATGCCGGGGCATCGCGCCAATACGTGCAGGAAGGCAGCGCACTCTACGTCACCTTCGCACTGGCTCTGGCGATCATCTTCCTGGTGCTGGCCGCGCAGTTCGAGAGCTTCCGCGACCCGCTGGTCATCCTGGTGACGGTGCCGCTGTCCATTTGCGGTGCGCTGATCCCGCTGTTCCTCGGCGTGTCCAGCATGAACATCTACACCCAGGTGGGCCTGGTGACCCTGATCGGCCTGATCAGCAAGCACGGCATCCTGATTGTGGAGTTCGCCAACCAGTTGCGCCGCGAGAAAGGCCTGACGGCCCGTGAAGCGGTGGAGGAAGCCGCCGCCATCCGTCTGCGCCCGGTACTGATGACTACAGCCGCCATGGTGTTCGGCATGGTGCCGCTGATCCTCGCCACCGGCGCCGGTGCGGTCAGCCGCTTCGACATCGGCCTGGTCATCGCCACCGGCATGTCCATCGGTACGCTGTTCACGCTCTTCGTCCTGCCTTGCGTCTACACGCTGCTGGCGAAGAAAGAACTGCAGCCGGAAGGCCAACCTTCGACCAGCCACTGAGCCATGAGGCGATGAACAAAAAACCCCGCTTTCGCGGGGTTTTTACATGAATCCTGCCTCACTCCTGACTACGCAGTCCCTGCGACAGGCCGACCATGAACAGCAGTAGACTCTCGTCGGGTTGCACCTGCGCTTTCAGGCGCGCGTTAGGCGGCAATGGGCAGTAACCCAGCCCGTTGACGCTAACCACTGAGGGCGTAGGTTCATGCCAGGCAGCCACCGCCAGGGAGGCCACCCCCAAGGCGCCGACGAGGAACAAAGCTCGCGTGACTTCTAACTTCATGTTCGCAACCCCTTGATAGCGCTGCCAAACGCTGCTTCATAACCGTAGATCAGTATCTGCCAATCCGCCTCATCCAGTGACGAATGGCGCTTAAACTGCCACAGGTCGCGCAGCGCTGCCCGTTTGCTCGACAGCCGGCGCCGGGCCTTTTCCAGGTCCAGCAGGGCAACTTCGGGCAATCCACCTTCCCCCATCGGGCGCACGAAGACGTGCTTGGCATAGAGGCAACCGTGCTGCCACCGGCCTTGGTGCAGGCGGCAAAGGGTAGCTGCCAATTGTTGCAGTACGAGGTGTCTTTCCCCTTCTCCTTTCGTTGCCGCGTACCAGCGCTCGAACTCGATGAAACCGTCCAGAGCCTCGGTCACCAGCAGCCCTTGCCAGCCGCTGTCGGCCTGGTAACGAACCCCGCCATAGACCAATCGCGGAACCCGCACACCCAAACGCTGGATGGCGAGCAGGGCGTCCCGCTCGCGCAGCACGGTCGGTCGGCCAAAGGGGTGGCGAAGACTGTGGTAGAGATGTCCGACCTGTCGCTTGAGGTACAGCTGCGTGCCATCGGCCAGATGCAATCTCTGCACACCGCTCTCACCCCCTCGGCGACGGTTGGGCGCTTCCACCCAATCACCGCGCATGACCCAGAAGCGTAAAAAGCGCTCGTCCTCGGTAGGTTTCGCGATGTCGGCCCAGTCAGTGGGCATGGGCCGTCGCCTTGCGCAGCACGTAGACCCGCCACATCGCATAGAACGGCAGGAAGTCCAGATGCTCCTGGATCTCGAATCCGGCCTCGCGGAACTCTGCCTCAGCGGTGGTCACAGGCAATACGAAGCGGTTCTGGTAACCCGTTTCCGCGCGCCGGGACTGGCGACGGCTTTCCAGACGGCGGCGCTTCCAGGCCTTGTAGTTGCCATCGACCCAGAGGGACAGGATCAAGCTGTCGCGGGTCACCCTGTGGCATTCGCGCAACAGCGCCAGCCGATCGGCTGAATCGCCGATGTGGTGCAGCAGACGCATGCAGAAGACGCTGTCGACGGCGTTCGCCGGCAGATCAATGGCAAAGGCCGAGGTCTGCATCATGCGCACACGCTTGACCAGTTCCGGTGGCTGGAACTCATTGGCCACCCGCAACATCTCTTCCGAATTGTCGGCGCCGATGATGACCCGATTGGGTTTCTCCGCTAACAGCGACCAGAAGCGTCCGGCACCGCAGGGCAGGTCGAGAACCAGGCCTGGCTCATCAGCCAAGGCCAAGGCACGCCGCGCCAATTGCTGGTCGCGCCAGTTGGAGAGGCGACGCGAGAGGCCGGACTGATGCTTGCGGAAGTAGGCTTCGGCGTGCTCGCGGTCGTACTTATCGGAGAACTCGAGATTGATCGGGCGGGTCATGGACCACCTCCGGCGGGAAGATGGTCCCTAACCTAATCACGCTGACGTCAAGGGCGGGTCAAACGCAGGTGAAAAAAACGTCAATTGGCGGGCCGATCGCTCGCCTTGAGATCCACCTGGAAACGGCAACCGGTGGGTTCCATTGCGCTCAACCTGACAGCCCAGCCCTGGTTCTCGCAAATCCGCTGGACCAGCGAAAGTCCGAGCCCTAGACCGTCGCCACGCCGCGCCGGGCCGCGGACGAAGGGTCGGAACATGGATTCACGGTCCTCCTCCGGGATGCCCACGCCGCTGTCCTCCACTACGAAACCGCTCTCTTCGAGCACCAGTCGGATGCTTCCGCTGTCGGTGTAGTGCAAGGCGTTGCGCAGGAGGTTGCCCAGTACCGAGCGCAGGAAGGAGGCATTGTAGCGCTGCTCCTGGGGCGGACCGGGCCGGTACTCGAAGCTGAGGCCCTTGTTCTCGATGTGCTCGCGCCATTGGCCCGCCAGGTCGTCGGCCACGCTGCGCAAGCTCGCGTGGGGGGCCAGGTTGGTTTCGTCGCGCTGTGCGCGGGCAAGCATCAGGAAGGTGTGCACCAGGTCGTGCATTTCTTCGGTGGCGCGAGCGATGCGTTGCACCTGGACACGACCACGCGGGTCGAGGTGGGAATTGTCCGCCAGCAGTTCACAGGAGGTGGCCAGCACCATGAGCGGCGTACGCAGTTCATGGCTGACGTCGCTGGTGAACAGTCGCTCGCGATTGAGTACTTCATGCAGGCGGCCCAGGGTGTCATCGAAGGCCTGCGCCAATTGTCCAACCTCGTCGGCGGCGTAGTCCGGAGCCAGCGGTGGCGCCATTCCGAGCAACTGGTCACGATGGCGAACCTGGCCGGCCAGTCGAACCACCGGTTCGATCACCTTGCGCGCAAGTATCCAGCCCAGCACCAGGGCCAGCAGCACACTGAGAACGAAACCGACCATCACCACCCGGTAGAGCACCTGTTCGCGAGCCTCGAAATCGCTCTGGTCCTGCAGCATCACGTAGCGATGGCCGTCGATCTCGCGGACCAGCGCGTGATAGGAACTTCGCCCCTCGAACACTTCGTGGAAGCCCGGCGCAAGCTTGGACAGGTTCTCAGGTACCGCAGTCGGCGCGGGACCATCGTTGCTGTAGAAACGAGTATCACTGTCCAGGCTTGGTGGTCGTCCGGCGGCATGGCTTTCGGTGAGCACCCGGTTGAGCTCATTGTTCAGATCGCGGGAGATCAACTGCTCTTCAATCAGGTGCACGACTTCGATGATGCCCACGGCGAAGGTGCCCCCCACCAGGCTGGTCATCAGCACGAAGGCGATGAGGATCCGCCGGGCCAGACTGTGCTTAAACTCCATCAGCGGACTCCGCCAGGCGGTAGCCGAGCCCGTGCAGGGTATGCAGCAACGGCTTGCCGAAAGGCTTGTCGATCACCTGGCGCAACTGATGGATATGACTGCGCAGGCTGTCGCTGTCGGGGCAGTCATCGCCCCAGAGGGCTTCTTCCAGGACTTCGCGGCGCACCAGATGCGGGCTTTTCTGCATCAACACGGCGAGCAGTTTGAGGCCGATGGGGTGGAGTTTGAGCGGCTTGCCCGCGCGACTGACCTCCAGGGTGTCCAGGTCGTAGCTGAGATCGGCAACCTGCAGGGCACGCTTGCCACCCCCCAGAGAGCGACGCAGCACGGCCTCCATGCGGGCAGCCAGTTCGGAAAGGGCGAAGGGTTTGAGCAGGTAGTCATCCGCGCCGGCCTTGAAACCCTGAAGGCGATCGTCCAGGGAGTCCCGTGCGGTGAGCATGATCACTGGCGTGTCGCGCCGGGCTTCTTCGCGCAGTCGGCGGCACAGGCTGTAGCCATCCAGTCCCGGCAACATGATGTCCAGCACGACCAGGTCATAGTGCTCGCTGCTGGCCAGGTGCAAGCCGGAAAGGCCGTCTCGCGCGCAGTCGACGCTATACCCCTTGAGTTCGAGGAAATCGACCATGTTGGCCAGGATGTCGTTGTTGTCTTCGACCAGCAGGATGCGCATCGGCTCAACTCCATTCATCAAACCGCTGACGGCCAGTTGCCGGCCGAAGCACCGTTGAGCGGAAGCCCTGCGGGATACTCAGGCGATGCGGTATCGGAGGATCATACCCATGGCCTGTTGGTCCGCCCAACTCCAGGCGCAAGAAAAAGCCCCGCACTAGGCGGGGCTTCTTCAGACCGGATGGCCGGGTGGCTTACATCATGCCGCCCATGCCGCCCATGCCGCCCATGTCAGGCATGGCCGGGGCACCTTTGTCGTCAGCCACTTCGGCAACCATGGCCTCGGTGGTGACCATCAGGCCGCCGATGGAGGCAGCGGCTTGCAGAGCGGAACGGGTGACCTTGGCCGGGTCCAGGATGCCCATCTCGATCATGTCGCCGTACACGCCGGTAGCGGCGTTGAAGCCGTAGTTGCCGGAACCTTGCTTGACCTTGTCAACCACCACGCTCGGCTCGTCACCGGCGTTGGCGACGATCTGGCGCAGCGGAGCTTCGACAGCACGACGCAGCAGGGCGATACCGACGTTCTGGTCTTCGTTGTCGCCTTTCAGCCCTTCGATGGCCTGCAGGGCGCGCACCAGGGCAACGCCACCGCCAGGAACCACGCCTTCTTCGACGGCAGCACGGGTAGCGTGCAGGGCGTCTTCAACGCGGGCCTTCTTCTCTTTCATCTCGACTTCGGTAGCCGCACCGACCTTGATCACGGCAACACCGCCGGCCAGCTTGGCCAGACGCTCTTGCAGTTTTTCCTTGTCGTAGTCGGAGGTGGTTTCCTCGACTTGCTTGCGGATCTGGGCAACGCGGGCTTCGATGTCAGCCTGGGCGCCAGCGCCGTCGATGATGGTGGTGTTTTCCTTGCTCAGCACAACGCGCTTGGCGTTACCCAGGTGCTCCAGGGAGGCGCTTTCCAGGGACAGGCCGACTTCTTCGGAAATCACGGTGCCGCCGGTCAGGATGGCGATGTCCTGCAGCATGGCCTTGCGACGGTCGCCGAAGCCCGGAGCCTTGACGGCTGCGACTTTGACGATGCCACGCATGTTGTTCACAACCAGGGTAGCCAGGGCTTCGCCTTCAACGTCTTCAGCGACGATCAGCAGCGGGCGGCCAGCTTTGGCGACTGCTTCCAGGACCGGCAGCATTTCGCGGATGTTGGAGATTTTCTTGTCCACCAGCAGGATCAGCGGGCCGTCGAGCTCGGCGACCATGGTGTCCGGCTTGTTGATGAAGTAGGGGGACAGGTAGCCGCGGTCGAACTGCATGCCTTCAACAACGGACAGTTCGTTTTCCAGGCCCGAGCCTTCCTCAACGGTGATCACGCCTTCCTTGCCAACTTTCTCCATGGCTTCGGCAATGATGTTGCCGATGGATTCGTCGGAGTTGGCGGAGATGGTGCCTACCTGGGCGATGGCCTTGGTGTCGGCGCAGGGCTTGGCCAGCTCTTTCAGCTGGGCAACGATGGCGATGGTGGCCTTGTCGATGCCGCGCTTCAGGTCCATCGGGTTCATGCCGGCAGCGACGGCCTTCAGGCCTTCGTTGACGATGGCCTGAGCCAGGACGGTAGCGGTGGTGGTGCCGTCACCGGCTGCGTCGTTGGCCTTGGAGGCAACGTCTTTCACCAGTTGGGCGCCCATGTTTTCGAACTTGTCTTTCAGTTCGATTTCCTTGGCAACGGAAACGCCGTCCTTGGTGATGGTCGGAGCGCCGAAGGACTTGTCCAGAACAACGTTGCGGCCTTTCGGGCCGAGGGTCGCTTTAACGGCATCGGCCAGTACGTTTACGCCGACCAGCATTTTCTTGCGGGCGGAATCGCCAAATTTGACTTCTTTAGCAGCCATGTTGATTGATCCTCAATTCTTTGGTGTGTAGGCGGAGATTCGCGAGACTCAGGCTTCGACGACGGCGAGGATTTCGCTCTCGCCCATCACCAGGAGTTCTTCGCCATCAACCTTGATGGTGTTGCTGCCCGAATAAGGGCCAAACACAACCTGGTCACCGACCTTGACGGCCAGCGGACGCACTTCGCCGTTGTCCAGCAGGCGGCCGGTGCCGACAGCGACGACTTCGCCACGGTTCGGCTTTTCGGCAGCCGAGCCCGGCAGCACGATGCCGCCAGCGGTTTTGGTCTCTTCTTCGCTGCGACGGATAACGACGCGGTCATGCAGAGGACGAAGCTTCATTGTCGATCTCTCCCAATAGTGTTGTTACTTCGACCGGTGCGAGCACCGGTGGGTTGGTAATGTCCGGCGGGGCCGGGTGCAGCGCGACAGGCGCGCCGCTGAATTCAGACCTGCTGATCAGCAGGAACCTTGCGGTGACGGATACATAGGGGCGCCAGGAGGCATTTCAAGGGCGACGCGCAAAAAAAATGTACTTTATTGGTCGCGACGCTCGTACTCGCCTTCGATAACGTTGGGACGCACCTGGCCGCTACGCGCGGCCATGTCATCGGCGAAGGCGCGCTGGCGCATGGCCTGGGCGGCGGCGCGCTGGCGCAGGTTGCGGATGAACAGGCGACGAGTGAAGGGAATCAGGCAGAGCAGGCCGAAGATGTCGCTGATGAAACCCGGCAACAGCAGCAGGCCACCGCCGACGGCAATCAGCAGGCCCTCAAGCATTTCCTGCTCAGGCACTTCGCCGCGGGCCAGACGTTCACGGGCACGCCAGGCAGTTGCAACGCCGGCCACCCGCAGCAGCACGCTACCGAGCACGGCGGTGCCGACCACCAGCAGCAGAGTGGGCAGGACGCCGATCACGCTGCCGACCTGGATCAGTAGAGCCAGTTCGATCAACGGAAAGAGCAGGAACAGAAAGAGAAAAGCGCGCATCACGAGTTTCCTTGGCGGAAGAACAGCTTCCGATAATCCGCTAAATGAAGCCGCCGCCCGCCCAATTCAAGCCACCGCCTCTCCGCTGGTCGGCCAGATTTCGGCGCGAGCCAGCTGTACCAAGGCCTGCCGGACCGCACCTGGGTTGTTACAGGATGTTGGGAAGGGCAGCCAGTGAAGCGTCTGACCAATGCGTAGGTGGAATCCTTCCGTATCGATCCCGACCATCTCCGCCGGAGGCTCTTTCGGCAGTCCGGCGAGTTCCACGTAGTGGGTGATGGCGTTGGCGTGGTCGCTGTTCATGTGCTCCAGCATGCCGATTTCAGCCTCCCCGGCGAAGGCGTTGGCCAGCACCAGATGGTCCACCCAGTGGATGGCACCAAAGCCACCAATGAAGCGAGCGCGCACCGGCTCCAGGCGCCAGAAGTTGAAATCGTGGGTGCGGTGGTAGTCCACTGCCTGGGGGAAGTAACGGTAGTAGCGGGTAGCAGCAGCCTCGGTCTCGGCAGCGTCGGTAATCTGCCGCGCTTCGGCCAGCAGGGTCAGACGCCCCGCGGCCTGAACATCGTCGGCGCCGCGCTCGCCCACCAGCAGTGAACACTTGGTGTCCTTCTGCAGGTTATGGGTGTGCTGGGCGATACGGCTGATCAGGATCAACGGCCGGCCTTCGGCGTCCAGGCAGTAAGGCACCACTGATCCGAAAGGGAAGCCCGGCATGGCCTTGGAATGGGTGGACAATACCCCACGGTATTCCTTGAGCAGCAATTCTCGTGCATGCTTTGCGGCTTTCACGCTCACCTTATGACTCCTCGCAGAGAATCCGTCGAAAACGGACGAGCGCCCAGAATAGCGGTTTAACGGCGCCAGCGGGGGCAAAGCGACAGTTATTCGAGGGGATTCTCATGCAACTCAAAGACAAGGTCATCATCATTACCGGTGGTTGCCAGGGCCTCGGCCGCGCCATGGGTGAGTACCTGGCGGCCAAGGGCGCAAAGCTCGCCCTGGTGGACCTGAACCAGGAAAAACTGGATGACGCCGTGGCGGCCTGCAAGGCCGCTGGTGGTGATGCCCGTGCCTATATCTGCAACGTGGCCAACGAAGAGCAGGTGACCCACATGGTCGCCCAGGTGGCCGAGGACTTCGGCGCCATCAACGGCCTGGTGAATAATGCCGGCATCCTGCGCGACGGCCTGACCATCAAGGTCAAGGACGGCGAAATGACCAAGATGAGCCTGGCCCAGTGGCAGTCGGTCATCGACGTCAACCTGACCGGTGTCTTCCTCTGCACCCGCGAAGTCGCCGCCAAGATGATTGAGCTGGACAACGAAGGCGCGATCATCAACATCTCGTCCATTTCCCGCGCCGGAAACATGGGCCAGGCCAACTACTCCGCGGCTAAGGCCGGCGTCGCCGCCGACACCGTGGTCTGGGCGAAGGAACTGGCCCGCTATGGCATCCGCGTAGCTGGCGTGGCACCGGGCTTCATCGAGACCGACATGGTGGCCAGCATGAAGCCGGAAGCCCTGGAGAAGATGACCTCCGGCATTCCGCTCCGCCGCCTGGGCAAGCCGATGGAAATCGCCCACTCGGTGGCCTATATCCTGGAAAACGACTACTACACCGGTCGCGTCCTGGAACTGGACGGCGGTCTGCGCCTGTAAGCCCCCGCTCCAACAAAAAGCCCCGCGATGCGGGGCTTTTTTGTTTGCTTCGGCGGTCTGTCAGCCCGCGCGCCGTAGAAGCCAGAAGCCTGCCAGCGCGCAGATACCCGCCGGCACCAGCACAGCGAATAGCGGCGAGAAGCCAAACACCAGGCTCGACGGTCCGAGCAGATCCTGGCTGATTCGAACCACGAAGCCAATCACCACGCCGGTAAACACTCGCTGGCCGAGAGTAACGGAGCGCAGCGGGCCGAAAATGAAGGAAATCGCCATCAATACCAGTGCAGCGGTGACCAGGGGTTGCAGCACCTTGGTCCAGAACGCCAACCAGTAGCGTCCGTTGTTAAGCCCCTGCTCCGCCAGATAGTGGGTGTAGCGCCACAGGCCGGAAATCGACAGTGCCTCAGGCTCCATCACCACGGTGCCGAGCAGCTCCGGCTTGAGCTCCACATCCCAGCGTTCTGTGACGTTATTGACCACCTCTGTGTGATCGCCACGAAAATGGGTAGTGGACACATCTTCCAGTTGCCAGTAGTCGCCCTGGAACAGTGCGCGCTTGGCAAAGCTTGCGGACTGCATGTGGCGCTCACCATCAAAGCGGTAGCGGGTCACGCCATAGAGCACTCCATTGGGCTGCACGGCGTTGATGTGGACGAACTCTTCGCCCTGACGGTGCCAGAGGCCGCGCTTTGAACTCTGCGCGTCACCACCACCTTGCGCCAGGGACCGATTGGCCTGGGCCAGGTTCTCGCTCCAGGGGGCTGCGTACTCGCCAATCAATACGCCCACCACCATCAGCACCAGCATGGGCTTCATCACCGCCCAGACAATTCGACCGATTGAGACACCCGCGGCACGCATCACCGTCAGCTCGCTGCTACTGGCCAGTGAACCCAGGCCAATCAGGCTGCCGATCAGCGCCGCCATTGGCAGCATGTCGTAGATCCGGCGCGGCAGGGTGAGGAAGACGTACCAGGCAGCGGCGAATACATCGTAGTCACCGCCAATGTCACCCAGCTCATCGATGAAGGCGAACAACGCCGCGAGACTGACGATGACCCCCAGCACTGCGAGGATGCCGAAGAACACACTGGTGCCGATGTAACGATCCAACCTAACCATGGGCCACCTCTCGGGCATCACGACGAGCAGCCCACTTCAGTCGCAGTGGCTCCCAGTACAACAACAACAGGCCGACCGCGATGAACAGTGCATGCACCCACCAAAGACCGATGGCCATGGGAATTCGCCCCTTGTCCAGCTGGCCGCGCGCAGCAATCAGCAGGGACAGGTACGCCATATACAGCAGGATCGCCGGAAGCAACTTGAGGAAGCGCCCCTGGCGCGGATTGACCTTGGACAAGGGGACCGCCAACAGCGTGACCACGAACACCAGCAGCGGAATCGATAGGCGCCACTGCAGCTCCGCCTGGAAGCGAGGATCATTGCTACCGATCAGCTGGGACGTAGGCACCGCTTCACGCTCGCCAATCTCGGAGCTGATTTCCGGTTTGGGCAGCAACACACCGTAGGTTTCGTACTGGATGATCCGGTAATCCGCCTTGCCCGGGTTGCCGTCATAGCGGTAGCCGTTCTTGAGGATCAGGTAACGACTGCCATCAGGTTGGATCTCCTGGTGGCCCTTCTCCGCCACCAGCACGCCGATACCGCGGTCCTTGCCGTCCTGGCGCGATATCCGCTTCTCGGAGATGAAGACACCACCCAACTCGCCGCGATCGGAGGACAGGGTCTCGGTATAGGTCACCCGTCCCCCACCCTTGAGCGCCTGGAAACGCCCGGGGACCAGGGTATCGAGTTCGGTCAGGGCATCCTGCTCATTGAGAATTCGCGCCACCTGGCCGACGCCCTGAGGCGCCAGGCCAAGGCTCAGCCAGGCCACAATCAGGGCCACCAGCAGTGCCGGCGCCAGGCTGTAGACCATCAACCGTTGTTGGCTCATGCCGGTGGCGCTGAGCACAGTCATTTCGCTTTCGAGATAGAGCCGTCCATAGGCCAGCAGGAAGCCAAGGAACAATCCCAGGGGCAGGATCAGTTGAAGAAAGCCGGGAATCCGGAAACCCATGATCAGGAACAGTACGCCGGGGTCCAGGGCCCCTTGCGCGGCCTGTGCCAGATACTTGATGAAGCGGCCGCTCATGATGATCACCAGCAGCACGGCACTGACCGCACTCAGGGTGACCAGCACCTCGCGGGAGAGATAACGGAAGACAATCAAACCAGACACTCCAGGGTTGTCAGGCTCAGGCGGCTACGCTCAAACTAGCCGCTTTATGGCCAGCCCGCCGCAAAGACGGGCCACTGAAAAAATAGCCGGCATTATCCGTTAATACCGGCTCTTTGTCTTGGGGACACATGTCATGGAATTCCTCGTCAAAAGCGCCCGTCTGGAAACTCTGAAAACCGCCACCCTGGTCGTCGCAGTCGGTGAAGGGCGCAAGCTGGGCGATGCAGCCAAAGCCATCGACGCTGCTGCCGACGGCGCCATCACCACCCTCCTCAAGCGTGGCGACCTGGCCGGCAAGGTCGGCCAGACCCTGCTCCTGCACAGCCTCCCCAACCTCAAGGCCGAGCGCGTGCTGCTGGTCGGCTGCGGCAAGGAGCGCGAGCTCTCTGACCGCCAGTTCCGCAAAATGATCGCTGCAGCGAACGGCGTGCTGAAAGGCCTGGGCGGCAGCGACGCCACCCTGGCCCTGGATGAGCTGGCCGTGAAAGGTCGCGACGCCTATGGCAAGGCCCGCCTGATGGTGGAAACCCTCGCCGATGGCGGCTACGTCTTCGACCGCTTCAAGAGCCAGAAAGCAGACCCCAAGGCCCTGAAAAAAATCATCTTGCTGGTGGAAAAGGCCGAACAGGCCGAGGTCGAGCGTGGCAGCCTGCACGCCCAGGCGATCGCCAACGGCATGGCCTTCACCCGTGATCTCGGCAACCTGCCGCCGAACCTGTGCCACCCCAGCTTCATCGCCGAGGAAGCCAAAGCGCTGGCCAAGGCCCACAAGAACCTCAAGGTCGATGTGCTGGACGAGAAAAAGCTCAAGGAGCTGGGCGCCGGTGCCTTCCTCGCCGTGGCCCAGGGCAGCGAGCAACCGCCGCGGATGATCGTGCTCAACTACCAGGGCGGCAAGAAGGAAGACAAACCCTTCGCTCTGGTGGGCAAGGGCATCACTTTCGACACCGGCGGCATCAGCATCAAACCGGCCGCCGGCATGGACGAGATGAAGTACGACATGTGCGGCGCAGCCAGTGTGCTCGGCACCTTCCGCGCCGTGCTGGAACTGCAACTGCCGATCAACCTGGTGGGCCTTCTGGCCTGCGCCGAGAACATGCCCAGCGGCGGCGCGACCCGCCCGGGCGATATCGTCACCACCATGAGCGGCCAGACCGTCGAGATCCTCAACACGGACGCCGAAGGCCGTCTGGTGCTGTGTGACACGCTGACCTACGCCGAGCGCTTCAATCCGCAAGCGGTGATCGACATCGCCACCCTCACCGGCGCCTGCATCGTCGCCCTGGGCAGCAACACCTCGGGCCTGATGGGTAACAACGATGGGCTGATCAAGCAGATCCTCAAGGCCGGCGAGTTCGCCGACGACCGTGCCTGGCAACTGCCGCTGTTCGACGAGTACCAGGAGCAGTTGGACAGCCCCTTCGCCGACATCGCCAACATCGGCGGCCCGAAGGCCGGCACCATCACCGCCGGCTGCTTCCTGTCGCGCTTTGCCAAGAAGTACCACTGGGCGCACCTGGATATCGCAGGCACCGCCTGGGTCAGCGGCGGCAAGGATAAAGGCGCCACTGGCCGTCCGGTGCCCCTGCTCACCCAGTACCTGCTGGATCGCATCAAGTGAGAGTAGAGTTCTACGTGCTCTCTTCAGCCAATCCGGCAGACCGCCTGCGTGCGGCCTGCCAGTTGGCCGCCAAGGGTTGGCGACACGGGTTGCCGGTCCTGCTGCGCTGCACTGATGCCGCCCAGCGTGATGAACTGGACGCGCTGCTCTGGCGCTTTCGCGCCGAAAGCTTCATTCCCCATAGCCTCATCGACGACGATGCCAACGCTCCGGTAGTCCTGGCCCTGGACGAGGAACCATCCGTCCAGCAAGGCCTGCTGATCAACCTCGCCGCGACCATTTCCCCCCACGTCGAACGTTTCAGTCGGGTCATCGAGATCGTCAATCAGGAACCCGACCTGCTTGCCGCCTGCCGGGAGAATTTCCGCACCTACCGGCAGCGGGGCTATGATCCGAAACGAGTTGAACTCTAGCCGTATTCCCATGGACACCCCCAAGTTCCCCCCCAAGCCGGCACACCTGCTGGACGACCTCGAATCCATCCGTGCCCTGCTCGGCGACGAGCCCAGTGGCGCTGAACCGCCCTTGCTCACGGACACGCTGGACGCTGACGGCATTCCGCTGCTGTCAGAAATAGTCGAGTCCGCCCCGCCCCCCGTGGTGCCATCGGCTCCAGCGCAGCCCCCGGCCCAGGAGCCCACCGTCGCACCGCTTCCCGTAGCCGCGGCGGCCCCAGCAGCGGAGCCCGTACCTACGCTGCCCATGGCCGACGCCATCCGCCAGCGCATGACGCCTGCGGGCAACCCGGAACTGGCGCGCCTGGACAGCGAACTGCGCGCCGCCGCGCAACTGATCCTGCAGGACGTAATCGACGATTTCGTGCCGCAGATCGAGGCCGAGCTCAAACGCCGCCTCGAAGCCCGCCTGGCACGCCTGCTGCCCCCGCGCCGGCAGTGATCCACCGCGCCCGGTAACGACCGGGCGCCACCCACGACGCACGCCAATTCTTTCGACGGCCCGTTGCCGCTATACTCTCCGGTTTTCCCGTTCAGTTGCCTCTAGGGTCCCCGCCGAACCATGGACAAGACCTACCAGCCCCACGCTATCGAAACTTCCTGGTACCAGACCTGGGAGAAGAACAACTACTTCGCCCCGCAAGGTTCCGGCGACCCGTACACCATCATGATCCCGCCGCCGAACGTGACCGGTAGCCTGCACATGGGTCATGGCTTCAACAACGCCATCATGGACGCCCTGATCCGCTTCCGCCGCATGCAGGGTCGCAACACCCTGTGGCAGCCCGGCACCGACCATGCCGGCATCGCCACCCAGATGGTGGTTGAGCGCCAGCTCGCCGCCCAGGGCGTCAGCCGCCATGACCTCGGTCGCGAGAAGTTCCTCGACAAGGTCTGGGAATGGAAAGAACAGTCCGGCGGCACCATCACCCGCCAGATCCGCCGCCTCGGCTCCTCCGTGGACTGGACGCGCGAGCGCTTCACCATGGATGACGGCCTGTCCGAAGCGGTCAAGGAAGCCTTCGTGCGCCTGCATGAAGACGGCCTGATCTACCGCGGCAAGCGCCTGGTCAACTGGGACACCAAGTTCCACACCGCCATCTCCGACCTCGAAGTGGAAAACCATGACGAGAAGGGCAGCCTCTGGAACCTGCGCTACCCGCTGGCCGACGGTCACAAGACTGCCGACGGCAAGGGTTACCTGATCGTCGCCACCACCCGTCCGGAAACCATGCTGGGCGACAGCGCCGTTGCCGTGCACCCGGAAGACGAGCGCTACAAGAATCTGATCGGCACGTTCGTCGAGCTGCCCCTGGTGGGCCGCCGCATCCCGATCATCGCCGACGAGTACTGCGACCCCGAGTTCGGCACCGGCTGCGTGAAGATCACCCCGGCCCACGACTTCAACGACTATGAAGTCGGCAAGCGCCACAACCTGCCGCTGATCAACATCTTCGACAAGGACGCTGCGGTACTTGCCACCGCCCAGGTGTTCAACCTTGACGGCAGCGTCAACGACCAGCTCGACGGCAGCCTGCCCGAGCAATACGCCGGCCTTGACCGTTTCGACGCACGCAAGCGTATCGTCGAGGCCTTCGAGCAACTCGGCTTGCTGGAAAAGATCGAAGACCACGCGCTGAAAGTGCCCAAGGGCGACCGCTCCGGCACCGTCATCGAACCCTGGCTGACCGACCAGTGGTACGTCTCCACCAAGCCGCTGGCGGAACCTGCCATCGCCGCCGTAGAAGATGGCCGCATCCAGTTCGTGCCCAAGCAGTACGAAAACATGTACTTCTCCTGGATGCGCGACATCCAGGACTGGTGCATCAGCCGCCAGCTCTGGTGGGGTCACCGCATCCCGGCCTGGTACGACGAGGCCGGCAACGTCTACGTCGGCCGCGACGAGGCCGAGGTTCGCGCCAAACACAACCTGGGCGACATCGCCCTGCGTCAGGACGAAGACGTACTGGACACCTGGTTCAGCTCGGGCCTGTGGACCTTCTCCACCCTGGGTTGGCCGGAACAGACCGAGTTCCTCAAGACCTTCCACCCCACCAATGTGCTGGTCACCGGCTTCGACATCATCTTCTTCTGGGTTGCCCGGATGATCATGCTGACCATGCACCTGGTGAAGAACGAGGACGGCACCCCGCAGGTTCCGTTCAAGACCGTGTACGTGCATGGCCTGGTACGCGACTCCCAGGGCCACAAGATGTCCAAGTCCAAGGGCAACGTCCTGGACCCGCTGGACATCGTCGACGGCATCGACCTCGACACCCTGTTGGAAAAACGCACCAGCGGCATGATGCAGCCCAAGCTGGCCGAGAAGATCGCCAAGCAGACCAAGGCCGAGTTCCCCGAAGGCATCAACAGCTACGGCACCGACGCCCTGCGCTTCACCTTCCTCTCGCTGGCCTCCACCGGCCGTGACGTCAAGTTCGACATGGGCCGCGTCGAGGGCTACCGCAATTTCTGCAACAAGCTGTGGAACGCCGCCAACTTCGTCATCGAGAACACCGATGGCCAGGACACCGGCGTGAATGACGAGCCGGTCGAGCTGTCCTCGGTCGACCGCTGGATCATCTCCGCCCTGCAACGTACCGAAGCCGAAGTGACCCGACACCTCGATGCCTTCCGCTTCGACCTGGCCGCCCAGACACTCTACGAGTTCATCTGGGACCAGTACTGCGCCTGGTACCTGGAACTGGTCAAGCCGGTGCTGTGGGACGAGAACGCACCCATCGAGCGCCAGCGCGGCACCCGCCGCACCCTGATCCGCGTGCTGGAAGTGGCCCTGCGCCTGGCGCACCCCTTCATGCCCTTTATCACCGAAGAGATCTGGCAGCGCATCAAGGGCCAGGCCGGCAAGAGTGGCGACACCCTGATGCTGCAACCCTGGCCGGTTGCCGCGGACGAGCGCATCGACGCCGCAGCCGAAGGCGACATCGAGTGGGTCAAGGCACTGATGCTCGGCGTTCGGCAGATCCGCGGCGAGATGAACATCTCCATGGCCAAGCGCATCGACCTGCTGCTGGCTAACGCCAACGATGAAGACCGTCGTCGCCTGACCGAAAATGAGCCACTACTGAAGAAGCTGGCCAAGCTGGAAACCATCCGCGTGCTGGCCGCCGGCGAAGAAGCACCGATGTCCGCGACCGCCCTGGTCGGCGACATGCAGGTGCTGGTGCCCATGGCCGGCCTGATCGACAAGGACGCGGAACTCGCCCGTCTGGACAAGGAAATCCAGCGTCTGGACGGCGAAGTGAAGCGTGTCGGCGGCAAGCTGGGCAACGAGGGCTTCGTCGCCAAGGCCCCGGCCGAGGTGATCGAGAAGGAACGTGCCAAGTTGGCCGAGGCCGAACAGGCCCTGGCCAACCTGACCGAACAGCGCGGCCGAATCGCCAGCCTGTAACCCCGACGAGGCCCGCTATTGCGGGCCTCGTTCATTGCACCGTCCGCCACGCAGGGCATGCCCATGGAAATCAGCAAAACCAAGTCCAGCTTCTACCGCCGCCTTTACGTCGCCTGGCTGATCGACAGCGGCACCGCCACCAGCATTCCGGCCCTCATGGACGCCACCGGCATGCCGCGCCGCACCGCCCAGGACACCCTGCTGGCCCTGGCGGAACTGGATATCGACTGCCACTTCGAACAGGCCGAAGGCGAGCGCAACAACGCCGGACACTACGTGATCCGCAACTGGGGCCCCATCGACAAGCGCTGGATCGCCGCTAACCTGCATCAAATCAAGGCCGTCCTCGGTTACCCCTGACAGACTGCCGCTCCCCGCCAAGGAACCTCCGGGAGTACCGATTGAACCTCGATCTGCTGATGGTGCTGGGCCTGCTCATGGCCGCCATCACCCTGTTCGTCCTCAACAAGCCGCGCATGGACGTGGTCGCCTTGCTGGTCATAGTCGTGCTGCCACTGACCGGCATCCTCGATATCCAGCACACCCTGGCCGGGTTCAGCGACCCCAGCGTCGTGCTGATCGCCGCCCTCTTCGTCATCGGTGACGGCCTGGTCCGCACCGGCATCGCCTACCGCCTGGGCGACTGGCTGGTGGCCCGGGCCGGCAGCAGCGAGACGCGCCTGCTGGTGCTGCTGATGCTGGCCGCTGCGGGCCTGGGCTCTGTCATGAGCTCCACAGGCGTGGTGGCCATCTTCATTCCGGTCGCCCTGGGCGTCGCCGCGCGGCTCAAGATCGCCCCGGCACGACTGATGATGCCGCTGGCCTTCGCCGGATTGATCAGCGGCATGCTCACCCTGGTGGCCACCGCGCCCAACCTGGTGGTGCACAGCGAACTGCGCCGAGCCGGCCTGGACGGATTCGGCTTCTTCAGCCTCACACCAGTCGGCCTGGCCGTACTGGCCCTGGGCATCGTCTACATGCTGTTGACGCGTCATTGGTTGACGCCCAGAGGCAACGACGAAGCCGCCGCTGCGCCCCGCCTCACCCTCGCAGACCTGGCCACGGCTTACGAACTCAACGAAAGGGAACGTCGCCTGAAAGTTCGCGCCGATTCGCCACTGGCGCGCCAAGCCCTCAACGAACTGGAGCTGCGCAAGCAGTACGGCATCAATGTGATCGCCGTCGAGCGCCAGCGCCGCTTCCGTACCCTGCTACTGATGGCCACCGGCAATACCCTGCTGGAGCCCGGCGACGTGCTGCTGGTGGACCTCGCCAGTCCGGCCATCGGCCTGCTCGGTGCCTATCAGGAGCTGGGCCTGGAACCCCTGCCGCTGCAAGCTTCCTACTACAGCCTGCATGCCCACCAGTTGGGGCTGGCCGAAGTGGCCCTACCGCCGGAGTCGAAACTGCCGGGCAAGACCATCCAGGAATTGGGCTTTCGATCGCGTCACCAACTCAACGTGGTGGGCCTGCGCCGCCACGGCCAAGCGCTGGCAGGCGTGCTGGTAGACGAGAAGCTAAAGGCCTCTGACACCCTGCTGGTGGCCGGCGAGTGGAAGTGCATTCATCAGTTGCAGGGCCAGAGCCGCGACTTCCTGGTGCTGAGCCTGCCCGCCGAGGTGAACGAAGTAGCCCCCACCGCACGCAAGGCCCCCTACGCCCTGCTTAGCCTGGCGGTGATGATCTTCCTGATGGTGAGCGGCCTGGTACCCAATGTGATGGCCGCACTGATCGGCTGCCTATTGATGGGCGCCTTCCGCTGTATCGACCTGGACAGCGCCTACCGCGCCATCCACTGGCCGACCCTGATCCTCATCGTCGGCATGTTGCCCTTCGCCCAGGCCCTGCAGCAGACCGGCGGCATCGACCTGGCAGTGAAAGGGCTGGTTGCGCTGCTGGGCAATGCCGGCCCCTACGCCATGCTCGCCAGCCTGTTCATCGTCACCGCACTGATCGGCCTGTTCATTTCCAACACCGCCACGGCCGTGCTCATGGCCCCGGTGGCCATCGCCACGGCCCAGCAACTGGGGATGTCACCCTACCCCTTCGCGATGATCGTCGCCCTGGCGGCATCGGCTGCCTTCATGACGCCCATCTCCTCGCCCGTGAATACCCTCGTACTGGGTCCCGGCCAATACCGGTTCGGTGACTTCGTGAGGGTAGGTGTGCCCTTCACCGTGCTGGTGATGATCGTCAGCGTCTTCCTGGTGCCACTGGTGTTCCCGCTCTGAGCTTCAATGATGGGAACTCCCCCAAGGGCTGGGACAATGCACAAGTACCGTCGCCTGCTGCTGGTAGCCCTTTTCCTCGGGTTATTGCTGGCAGCGTTCCAGTTCAGCGGAATGCGCGAGCACCTGAGCCTGCAATACCTGCACGACACGCTGCTGGCCCACAAAGTCAGGGGCCTGGTGCTCTTTGCGTTGCTGTTCGCACTGGGTAACCTGATCCAGATTCCCGGCTGGATTTTCCTCGCCGCCGCCGTGCTGGCCCTGGGGCGCCTCTGGGGCGGGCTGGCCACTTACCTGGCGGCGACCTTCTCTTGCTGTTTCACCTTTCTGCTCATCCGTTGGCTGGGCGGCAGCGTCCTGCGCGACATGGACAACCGGCTGGCGAAGCGTATTTTCGCTCACCTCGACGAACGCCCGGTGGCTGTTATCACGTTGTTGCGAATGCTGTTCCAGACGGTTCCGGCGCTCAACTACGCGCTCAGCCTCAGCGGCGTGCGCTTCCGCCACTACCTCATCGGCACGCTCCTCGGCCTGCCACTGCCGATTGCCCTCTATTGCCTGTTCTTCGATTACCTGGGCCGCGCCCTTCACCTTTCCTGACGTGAGGCGTCCTCTTGTGGGAAAATTCCTCGTTTTCCTCCGCCGATACCGCCACCATGCCGCAACCGCCAAAGCGTCCCCGCCCCGCCACTGCCAAGTCGACTGCAGCGCCTGCCAAGGGTCAGTTGCATCCGCGCAACCGCCACCAGGGCCGCTATGACTTTCCCCAGCTGATCCAGGTCAGCCCGGAACTGGCGCGTTTCGTTATCACCAACCCCTACGGCAAGGAAAGCATCGATTTTGCCGACCCGGAGGCGGTCAAGGTGTTCAACCGTGCCCTGCTGCGGCAGTTCTACGGCATTCGTCACTGGGACATTCCCGCTGGTTACCTCTGCCCGCCCATACCCGGCCGCGCCGACTACCTGCACGGCCTCGCCGACCTGCTGGCCGCTGGCAATGGCGGGCAGATCCCGCGCGGCAAAGGCATCCAGGCGCTGGACATCGGTATCGGCGCCAACTGCATCTACCCGCTGATCGGCCACAGCGAGTATGGCTGGCACTTCACCGGCACCGACATCGACCGCACGGCACTGGGCTCGGCCCAGGCCATCATCGAGTCCAACCAACTCGGTGACGCCATCGACCTGCGCCAGCAGGCCGAGCCACGCAACATCTTCAAGGGCCTGATCGCGCCGGGCGAGCGCTTCGACTTGGCCCTGTGCAACCCGCCCTTCCACAGTTCCCTGGACGAAGCCACGCGCGGCAGTCAGCGCAAGTGGAAGAACCTCGGCAAGCTCGACCCCAAGCGCAAGCTGCCGGTGCTGAACTTCGGCGGTCAGGGCGCGGAACTCTGGTGCGACGGTGGCGAAGTTGGCTTCCTGCAGCGGATGGTGGACGAGAGCCTGCAGTTCAAGGACCAGGTGCTCTGGTTCAGCAGCCTGGTTTCCAAGGGAGGCAACCTGCCCGGCATGGAAGCCCGTCTGCGCCGCAGCGACGCCGTGGAGGTGCAGGTGGTGGAAATGGCCCAAGGCCAGAAGCAGAGCCGCTTCGTCGCCTGGACCTTCCTCGACGCCGCACAGCGCGAGGCCTGGCGCAAGGCGCGCTGGTGAATCGGGCGCAATCTGCGAACTGACGGCGCCCTCCCCCGGATTTCACCTGGCTACGGAGCCGGAGGAGCGAGCTTGCCCGCGAACGCAGGCCGCAGGTCTGCCCTGCCACCACTAGCCAACCGCGAAACGCGCATCCAGCCGGCTGTAGCCCATGCCGACGCCCTTGTGCACCTTCAGCTGCACCGGGATGCGCTCCTTCAGCGCTTCGACGTGGCTGATCACGCCGATCATCTTGCCGCTGGCATTCAGCGCATCCAGGGCGTCGAGGGCAATCTCCAGGGTCTCGCCATCCAGGGTGCCGAAGCCTTCATCGAGGAACAGCGAATCGATGCTGGTCTTGTGGCTGACCAGGTCGGACAGTGCCAACGCCAGGGCCAGACTGACCAGGAAGCTCTCGCCACCGGACAGGGTCTTGCAGTCGCGGACGACATCGGCCTGCCAGGTATCCACCACCTCAAGCTCCAGCTCGCCCCCCTGACGACGCGCCAACTGGTAGCGGCCATGGAGACGCTGCAGCTGCAAGTTGGCCAGATGCACCAAGTGATCCAGGGTCAAGCCCTGGGCGAACTTGCGGTACTTGGCACCGTCGGCTGACCCCACCAGGCTGTTGAAACGCTGCCAGAGATCGTACTCGGCTTCCTGATGGGCGATGTCGGCGAACAGCGCCTGCTGGTTCTGCCGGCGCTGCTCGTCACCGCTGAGCTGGGCACGGATTTCGCCCTGGCGCTGGCTCGACTCACGCATGCGTTCGCCCAGCGCCTGCCATTCCCCTTCCAGCCGCTCCCGGTCCAGTTCGCTCTGGGGTGCTGCCTGGAGGCGTTCGGCCTGGATGCGGGCATCTGCCAGCAAGACTTCGGCATCCCCCAACTCACGACTCAGGCGCTGCTGCAGCTCCTGCAGGGCGCTGCGTTCCGCGTCGTCCAGCACGGCGGCGAGGAAGGCCGCCTCGTCCGGGAAGGGGCTGGCACCCAGCCCTTGGCGCCAGGCATCCAGCTGCAGATGCAACTGGTGACGAGCCTCGTGGACCCGCTGGTCCTGACTTCGCTCCGTACCCTTGAGCTGATTGAGCCGTTGCTGGGCTGCGTCCAGCTCGGTCTGCGCTGCCGCCAGTGCGCTCTGGGGATCGTCCACCGACGCCAGAGGTGCTTGCCCGGTGTGCCCGGATGCCTGCCAGCGCCCCAGCCACAGGCGGGCCTGATCGCGAGCGATCTCCAGTGCGTGTTGCTGATCGCGCAGTTGGCCCTCCAGTCGCTGGCTGGCGGCCTGGTCCTGCTGCCACTGCTGCCACTCGGCTTCGCGCTCGGCCAGCCAGGTTTCTCCCGCCGTCGGCAGGCTGTAGCCCAACGGCGCCAGGCTGGCGGCCAACTGCTCGCGGGCCTGCTGCTGCTGGCAATCGAGTTGTTCCAGCCGCAGGGCGGTGGCCTGTTCCTGCTGGCGCAAGCCGGCCTGGTCTTTCTCCAGCAAAGCGAGCTGGCTGCTGCAATCTTGCAAAGTCGTATCGCGTTGCTGGCGCAGGTCGCGGGCGCGAGCGAGGGCTGCCTTGAGCTGATCCAGCTGTGCCAGGCGTTCCTGCAGCGCCTGTAGCCTCTCGGCATGGCGTTGCAGTTCCGCCTGCAGGGCTGTCAGATCAGGCAGTTGCAGCACCAGGGACTGGCACAACTCACGCCAGCGCTCGACGAACTCGCGCTGCTCCGCTTCGCCCCCCTGCAGGGATTCATTGAGCTGGGCGATCTGCGCCTCCAGGGCGGCCAGGCGATTGCTCAGGTTTTCCCCCTGCTGACGCACCTCGTCCTGGGCCACCTTGCAGTCCTGCAGCCCCTGTTGGGTGGCGGAAAGATTGAGTGCCTGGTATTCGGCTATGGCCGGATGGTCATGGGAACCGCACAAGGGGCACGCTTCACCTGGCTGCAAGGCTGCGCGATAGGCCTCCAGTTGCTGGATACGCTGCTCCTGTTCGAGGAGCTTTTCCTTGTCGACGATCTGCTGCTTGAGTTCGGCGAAGCGGCGGCGCAGGCCGTCGCGCTGTTCGCTAAGGGCTTTCTGCTCCTCCTGCAGTGGCTGCAGCTGCTCGCGGGCACGGGACTGCCGCTCGGCCAGCTGCCTGCGCTGCTGTGACAACTGCTCCAGACGTTCCAGCTGGCGCCCACGCTCCAGCAATTGCTGCCACTGCACACGCAGCGCCGCGTCGTCCTGTCCGCCTAGAAGCCCATCGAGCTGCACCTGCGCCTCAGCCTCTCCCTGCTGGGCCTGGCCTTGTTCGACGCGGGCATTCTCCAGGGCCGTGCGAGCCTGCTCGAAGCGAGCCTCCAGCACTCCACCCTGATGCTTCAGTTCGGTCTGTACGCGACGCAACTCGGCCGATTCATCCTGGCGTCTGCCCAGCGCGCCAAGCTCAGCCCGCCAGGCGCCCAGATGCTCGCCCAGACGCGCTCGCTGGGGCTGCTCGGACAGTCGCTTCTCCAGGGACTCACGCTCAGCCTGGAGCGCCTCGAGCGCGCCCTGGCGCGCCTGTACCCATTGTTCGCCGAATTGAGCCCCCTGCCAGAGCTGGTCGAGGATGCGTTCGGCCAGCGCCTGCAGTTCATGGCGAGTCACTCGCAACTCGCTTTCGCCCTGATTCAAGTGCTGCTGGGCCCGCTGCCAGTCACGGTGTAACGGCAACAGCCGGTTGGCCGGTTCACTGGCGGCCAGCCGTGCCAGTTGTGGCTGAGCCTGTTCCAATGCAGCCCGGGCGACACGACCCTGCTGCTCGGCAGCCTGTTGGCGGGTCAGTGCTTTGTCCAGTTCATCGTGCCACTGTCGCTGACGTTGCAGATCCACCTGGTGGGCCTGCAAATGCTGCGCTTCGTTCGCAAGGGTTTCTGCCTCCTGCTGCAGAGCAGCGCGACGCTCATCGCTCAGTAGCTCCACGCCCTCAGCACGGGCGCGCAACTGGTCCAGCCCTGCCCTCACCTCACGGGTCCGCTCGAAAACCCGCTGGGAAATGCGCCCGTAGATTTCAGTGCCGGTCAGCTCTTCAAGCAGCTCCGCACGCTGGTTGGCATTGGCTTCGAGAAAGGCGGCAAAACCGCCCTGGGCCAGCAGCATGGATTTGGTGAAACGCTCGAAATCGAGACCGGTCAGGCTCTCGGTCAGCTTGAGCTTGTCGTTGATCTTGTCGGTAAGGATGTCCCCGTCCTGCACCCGCGCCAACTCGACTTTGGGCGGCTGCAGACCGCCATCGGCCTTGTCGCGAGCGCGGCGCTGGCTCCAGAAGGCGCGGTAAGCCACGCCCTTCACCTCGAATTCCACCTCGGCCAGACAGTCAGCGGTGTGTCGGGTCATCAGCTCATTGATGCTGGCCGACACCGTGCCCATGCGCGGCGTGCGGTGGTAAAGGGCCAGGCAGATGGCATCGAGCAGCGTGGTCTTGCCGGCGCCGGTGGGGCCGGTAATGGCGAACAGGCCGTTGCCGGCGAAGGGTTCACCGGTGAAGTCGATCTTCCACTCGCCCTTCAGCGAGTTGAGGTTCTTCAAGCGCAGGCTGAGGATTTTCATGCCTGTCCCTCCCGCAGATCGGCCATCACCTCCCGGTGCATTCCCAACAGATTGCTGCGCAGGGTGTCGTCCAGTTCTTCAGTCGCCAGGCGCTTGTGGAAGACCTCTTCCGGATTGAACTCATCGAGGGTTTCCCGCGCTTCTCGCTGCAGGCCGGACAGGGCTGTGCCGCGCTCGCGGCGGATGCGCAGCACCTCCACGGGCAAGCCTTCACAGAGCGCAAGCAAACGCGCCTGCAGGTCGTTGAGGTAGTCGTCCGTGTTCACCAATACTTCCACCCAGACCGGCCGATCCGGGGAGCCTTCACGTGCCACCTCGGCCAGCTGCGCAGGCAGTTCCGCCAGGGAGCCACGCAGGGAATGCAGGGCCTGGAAACGTGGTACCTGCAGGGCCTCGACCTTGTGCAGCCCGATGCTGTCCATCTCCACCAACAGCACCTCCTTCTGCTGGGAGGCCTCGTCGAAGGCCAGCGGGATGGGCGAGCCGCAATAGCGGATGTGCTCCAGGCCGCCGACCTTCTGCGGCCTGTGGATATGTCCGAGGGCGATGTAGTCCACCGCCGGGAAGGCGCTGGTAGGGAAGGCTTCCAGGGAGCCGACGTAGATTTCCCGCACCGACTCGCTGGCGCTGGCGCCCACGGTGGTCAGGTGGCCGGTGGCGATGATAGGCAGGCCGCCGCCCAGCTCGGTACGACGCTGCTGGGCCAGGAAAAAGAGCTGCTGGTAGTGGTCCTGGATCGCCTGCTGCAGCGACAGTTGCTTGTCCGCCGCGCTCTGCCCGGCCTGACTCTGCAGCACGTCGCGCGGACGGATGAAGGGAATGGCACAGAGAATCGCCCCTGGTTCGCCGGAGCGGCGTTTCAGCACCAGCAGTTGCTGATCGAGATCAACGCCTGCGGCCGGCACCACCCGGGTACCCAACTGCGCCAGCAGGGTGCGGCTTTCGCTGAGCATGGCTACCGAGTCGTGATTACCGCCGAGCACCACCAGGCTAGCGCCAGCGTCGCGCAGTTCGACGATGAACTGGTTGTACTGTTCGCGGGCATAGCTGGGCGGCGCGCCGGTGTCGAACACATCCCCGGCGATCAGCACGGCATCCACCTGGCGCTCGCGCACCTGTTCGATCAGCCACTGGCAAAAAGCCTGGTGCTCGGCTTGCCGGGTCTTGCCCATGAAGTGCTGGCCCAGGTGCCAGTCGGACGTGTGGAGGATGCGCATCGGGAATCACTGTGACGGAACGGAACTGCCGGCCACCCTGTCATTTCCTTCGCGGCCTGGCAACCGCAGAGCCGCTATCCTTCCCAGCATTCGCTGCAGACAAGGACTTCCATGCACCGCATCCTTCGCGACATCAAGATCATGCTCCTGGCCAACCTCTGGCTGATCCCGGTGATGGCGGCCCTGGTGGGCGCCCTCTTCTACTTCGTCGCGCCGCCGCCACCCATGCATGCGCGGCTGGCCACGGGCAGCCCCGCGGGCGGTTACAACGCTTTCGGCGAGAAGCTCAAGGAAGAACTGGCCAAACAGGGCTTCGAGCTGGAGCTGGTGCGCAGCACCGGCTCGCTGGACAACCTGGCCAAACTGCGGAGCGGCGAGGTGGAAATCGCCCTGGTGCAGAGTGGCCAGGAACGAACCCTGAGCGCGAAGGAACGCGAACACCTGCATGGCCTCGGCGTGATGTACCAGGAGCCGCTCTGGCTGTTCAAACGCAAGGGGCTGGAGATCGACAGCATGGCCGACCTGCTGCAGCTGCGGGTGGCCATCGGCGCACCGAACAGCGGCACCCGCTCGGTCAGCGATGCGCTCCTCGCCGCCAACCAGATCAGCCCGGAAGGCTACCCGTCGCAGTGGCAGTCCATCAGCGGCAGCCCGGCGGCCAGCGCCCTGCTGGGCGGCGAACTGGACGCCGGTTTCTTCCTCGGCCCGGCGGAAAGCGCCGTTGTGCAGCGCCTGGCCGCCAGTCCCGAGCTGGATCTGGTGAGCCTGCGCCGCAGTGCAGCCTATCGCGCGCGCCTGCCCTACCTGACCAGGTTGGAAGTAGGCGAAGGCCTGCTCAACCTGGCCAGCAACAGCCCTTCGCGGGATATGCGCACCCTGGCGCCGGTCGCCACCCTCGTGGCCAATGACGAGTTCCATCCCTCGCTCACGCCGCTGATTCTCGAAGCCGCCCGCGAGGTAATGAAGAACGGCACCCTGCTGGACCCGCCCGGCACCTACCCCAGCGCCAAACCGCAAACCCTCTCCAGCCTGAGCGAGGCGGATTACTACTACGAGAAGGGTCTGCCGATCCTGCAGCGCTACCTACCGTTCCGCATCGCTTCCCTGGCCGACCGCTACATCATCCTGCTGATCCCGCTGCTGGTGATCATGATCCCGCTGACCAAGGCCGTAGGCCCCATCTACCGCTGGCGCATCCGCGCACGTATCTACCGTTGGTACAAGTACCTGCGCGAGATCGACCGCAAACTGGACAGCGGCACCCCGCCGGAACAGCTCGCCGCCGAAATCGAGCACCTGGAAACGCTGGAGCAGCGCCTGGCCAAGGTGGAAGTGCCGCTGTCCTACTCCAATGAGCTCTACGACCTGCATGTGCACCTGCGCTACGTGATCGCACGGCTGCAGGCCGTGCAGAGTCGGCAGGCAGACGTGGATCAGGTCGGGTAAACTGGCGCACTTTTACTGCCGGCGCTTCCTCGCGCCGGACGTGCCCCTGAGAGCGAAGATCCATGCCCATCCGCCACTGCATCGTTCACTTCATCGACAAGAAGCCCGACGGCAGCGCCGCCGTGCTGCATGCCCGGGATAGCGAACTGGGCGAATCCCAGGCGATGGAAAACCTCCTGGCCGATCTCAACGAGAGCTACAACGCCAAGCAAGGCAAGGCGTGGGGCTTCTTCCACGAGGAATCCGGTGCCTACCCCTTCAGCGGCTGGCTGAAGGAGTACCAGGAAGGAACGCGCGATTTCACTGCCTTCAGCCGCCAGGCGGTCGAGCACCTGCAGAAGCTGATGGAAGAGTCCAATCTCTCCACCGGCGGCCATGTGCTGTTCGCCCACTACCAGCAAGGCATGACCGACTACCTGGCCATCGCCCTGTTGCACCACAGCGAAGGCGTGGCGGTGACCGACTCGCTGGAAGTGGCACCGGCCAAGCACCTGGACCTGGGCCAGTTGCACCTGGCTGCGCGCATCAACATATCCGAGTGGAAGAACAACCAGCAGTCGAAGCAGTACATCTCCTTCATCAAGGGCAAGAACGGCAAGAAGGTCTCGGATTACTTCCGCGACTTCATCGGCTGCCAGGAAGGCGTCGACCCGCCGAGCGAAACCCGCACCCTGCTCAAGGCCTTCAGCGATTTCGTGGAAAGCGAGGACCTTGCAGAAGAGCAGGCCCGCGAGAAGACCAAAACCCTGGTCGACTACGCCACGACGCAGGCAAAGATGGGCGAGCCGATCACCCTGGACGAGCTTTCCGGCCTGATCGACGAAGACCGTCCGCGCGCCTTCTACGAGCACATCCGCAACAAGGACTATGGCCTGTCCCCGGAAATCCCGCCGGACAAGCGCACCTTGAGCCAGTTCCAGCGCTTCACCGGTCGCGCCGAAGGCCTGTCGATCAGCTTCGAAGCGCACTTGCTGGGTTCGAAGATCGAGTACGACGAAGGCCGTGACATGCTGATCATCCGGCAGTTGCCGACGCAGCTCAAAGATCAGCTGAAACGGCGCAAGGACTGAATCCCTGTAGGGGCGAACTCATCCGCCCCTACAGAAAAGCGGTTCGCCCCGGCTCAACGGGCTTCGATGCGGAACCCCAGGCGCGGGAAGTGCACATGCACGACACCGGCGCGTTCGTCCCGGCGGCGCAGAATGATTTCCTCGCGGCCCACGAACATCAGCTCGCCTTCCACCGGATCGACGCCGTAATCGGTGGCGGCCACCAGTACCTTCTGGCCGGCTGCGAAACCGTTGGGGTCGAAGAAGTCTTCAACCGGGAGGGCCGTCGGTTCGGCGTTACGGGCGATTTCCACAGCCTCGCTCGACAGCATTTCGCCCGCAGATCCATGGCCGAAGCCCAGCACGCGCCCCAACCAGGCAGCCACCTCCGGGTAATCGTCCACCAGCGGGGCAGTCACCGGAGTGCCCTTGAGGAACCACAGGCAGTGCGCCAGGGAGAAGTCGGCGATGGACGGTTCGCCAAACAGGTAGTCGCCCTCGCTGCGGGAAAGCTGCTGTTCGGCACGGGCCATGATCGCCGGCCAGTTGTGCTTGGCCTGCTCAAGGGGAAGGCGCGTCAGGCTGCCGCCACTGAACAGTCCGGCACGGTCAGCCATGAAGGCCTTCACCGCTTCGGGCGGCAGCTTGCCGAAGCGCAGCGCCGCCGACTCTGGCTGGAACACCAGGGAAACGGCGTGCTGGAACACCACCGAATCCACCCACTGCGCGAAGCTGGCAACGATGAGCTCCTGCCCTTCCGGGAAGAACGCCGGCGTCGCCTTCTCCGCATCCAGACGGCGTGCAATCAGCGCGGTGTCGCAGTAAATATCGGCACCCACTTGCAGGACCGGTGTCTTGCGATAGCCACCGGTGAGGGCGGTGAGGTCAGGCTTGGGCATCACCGGCGGGATCATCACCGAACGCCAGGACAGCTGCTTGAAGCCCAGCATCAGACGGGCCTTCTCGGCGAAGGGTGAAGTCGGGTAGTGGTGCAGGATCAGCTCGTGCATGACGGTCTCCGCGTCAGGTCTGTGGATAACGCAGCTTACCCGGCGCAACCGGGGTGGCCCATGCCCTGCGCCTGATGGGACGGCATCAGCCTGCTGGATGGAGTGTTACCAGGCGCTCCTTGGCCGCCTTGCGCAACTGCTTGATGGCGCGCTCGCGACGCAGGGCTTCGCCCTTGTCGGCGCAGGCCTCGACGAACACCAGGGCCTGCGCGGGGCTGGAATGGAAGAAGCGCGCGCCTTTGCCGCTCTGATGCTGGGCGAAACGCCGCTGCGGGTCGTCGCTGATGCCGCAGTAAAGGGCGCCGTTTTCGGCACGTACCAGGTAGACGAACCAGGGCTTGGCAGCAGGGACGGCTTCGACGTGTTCGGGCATTGCGGGGTCCTGTTGGAAGGCCGCCGCATTAGGCAATGCCATACCACCTCAAGACAAGTCCTTCAGCGCCCCCGTACGGTAGGCAGCCAGCCCCCGCGCGGCCTGCTTGCGGATGGCGTTCTGTACCGGCGGCAACCAGCCCAGCAGCGTCCCCTTGGCGCCCAGAGCCTGGCGAGCCCAGCGCCAGAGGTCGAAGTTGTCGTGGTGTTCGATGATCTTGCCATCGGAGAAAAGGAAGCGGGCCTGGATACGGTTCTCCACCATGCGCCCGGTCTGGCTGAACAGGTAAGTGGCCACCCAGTTGGCACGACCGCTGAGGTCGTCGGCCTCGACGCTGTCGAAGGTGAGGCTGAACTGCTGGGCGCGGCTGGCGAGCATGCGCCACATATCAGCGGCCTCCTGGCCGTTCAGGTCAGTGAACACAGGATCGCTGAAGTGCACATCGGGGCTGTAGCAGGCCGCCATGGTCTCGGCGTCGAGCTGCTGAAAGGCCTGATAGAAGCGGGTGATGAGTTCGGCATTGGGGTGAGCCATGGGCAACTCCGGTAGGCGGATATGCATTGAAGTATTGACCCGGATGGGCCAGACGGCGATTGGCGCCATCGCCAACTTTGTGTCAATAATCGCCAACCCCATCGCGAGCTCGCCCGATGATCCGCGTCGCCCTTTTCGTTTGCCCGCAGACTGTCTGCTCCAGCCTGGCCACTGCCGATGATGCCTTTCGCCTGGCGAACCAGTTGGCTGGGGAACCCCTATTCCAGGTGCAGCGTTTCAGTCGCGACGGCCGACCTGTGGATATCGGCATGGCCGAGGTGCGGGTTGACGGTGACCTGGCCCTGGCGGAGTCGGCTGACCTGGTGCTGCTGACCGCCACCGGCCCCGCGGTGGAGAAGACGCTGGCCGCCAACCACGAACTGCTGCCCTGGCTGGCCGCGCGGCCAGATACGCAGCAACTCGCCAGCCTCTGCAGCAGCGCCTTTCTGCTGGCCGCTTCGGGACGGCTCGACGGCCGCCGCGCTACGACTCACTGGGCACTGGCGCCAGCGTTCCGCAAACGTTATCCACAGGTGCGCCTGGAACCGGACGCTTTGCTGACCGAAGACGGCAACCTGTTCTGTTCGGGCGGCGCCCAGGCCGGACTGGACCTCTGCCTGCACCTGATCGGTTGGCATGGAGGCGACTGGCTCGCGCAACGGGTAGCCGGCGCCATGGTGTTCGATAGGGAACGCGGACGCCAATCACGTTTCGCCCCGTTGCTGCCGACCGCCGGCAGCGACGACCCACAGATCGGCCCCTTGCTGCTCTGGTTGCAACGCAACCTGTCCGAGCCTCTTGATCTTGACGCCCTGGCGCAACGCGCCCACTGCTCGAGCCGCACCCTGTTGCGGCGCTTCAAGGCCGCCACGGGCCTCACCCCGAGTGCCTACATGCAGCGCCTGCGCATCAGCGCTGCACAGACGGCCATGCGCAACCCGGCGCGCTCCCTGGAACAGGTAGCGGCTCAGGTGGGCTACGCCGACAGGGCGACCTTCGCCAAGTTGTTCAAGCAGCTATGCGGGGAAACGCCGGGGGCCTTCAGGCGGCGGCTGCGGGTGTGACGCACGGACTGGCAGACCGTCGGCCCGCTTGGCGAATGAACTCGCCCTTACAGGAAGCACTGGGCTAGACCGACTCTTCCTTCAATTCCTTGAGGTGCTTGTAGACCGTGGCGCGCCCCATGTTGAGGACATTGGCCACGTAGTTGGCGGCGCTCTTGCCCTTGAAGGCACCTTCGGCATGCAGGGCCAGGACCAGCTCGCGCTTGTGCTCGCGGGTCAGCAGGTTGAGGCCAAGTTGGCGCTGGCGCAGCCAGTTGTGCAGGAAGGTGTTGATGCGCTCTTGCCAGTCATCGCGAAACAGCGCATCGGGCTGGGGGATGAGCTTGCTGGAGGAGAGGAACAGGTCGAGGGCCGCCTTGGCCGCCTCGAACATGGAGATGTTCAGGTTGATGCAGAGCACGGCGACCGGCGCGCCTTGGGCGTCGCGCAGCACGGTGCTCACGGAGCGGATCTTCTGGCCGTCCCAGTTGAGCTTCTCGTAGGGGCCTATGGTCCGCTCGTCCACGTCCTCGCTGAGCATGTCCTCCAGAGCGGCATCGTCACCCACGCAGCGCTTGGAGATGTTGTTGGCGATGTAGTCGATCTTCTGCGTACGCAGGTCGTGCAGCACCACCTCGGCATGGGGAAAGAACAACGTGGCAATGGCGTCGGCAACAGCTCGGTAGTTATCCAGGACAAGATCTGGGCGGGGGGTCATGGAGCGGCTCCTGGAGCGGAAAGATCGGCGCCGGGCGCGGGGCCCGGCGCAGCGAGTGTGGCGCAAAGCGCCCGCGTCGTCACCCCAGCCGCGCGGGCGACAGCATGGCTTCGGTCAGGCCGAATTGCGTCAGGTGCTCCGGCAGTGGCTGGCGCAGGATCAGGCAGGCGCTGGCCTCGCCCATGGCGGCGGAGGTCTGGATGCCGTAACCGCCCTGCCCTGCTACCCAATAGAAGCCCGGCGTGTGCCGGTCGTAGCCGGACACCAGGTCACCATCGGGGAAGAAGGAACGCAAGCCCGCCCAGACCCGCGCGGGGCGGCGGATGGTCATGCTGGTGTGTTCCTCGATCTGGTAGATGCCGAGGGCAATGTCCAGCTCTTCCGGCTGCACGTCGTGGGGGTCCACCGGGTCGGCGTTGGCCGGCGAGCCCAGCAGCATCCCGGCGTCGGGCTTGAAGTAGAAGGACTCGTCCAGGCTCACCAGGGCTGGCCACTTGTGGGCATCCACGCCTTCCGGTGGAGAGAAGATGAACGCGGCGCGGCGCTTGGGCTGCAAGCCCAGCGGTGGAACGTCGGCAAGTTGCGCGAGCTGGTCGCACCAGGCGCCAGCGGCGTTGACCAGGACGGGCGCCTGGACGCTGCCCAGGGAAGTCTCTACCAGCCACTGCTCACCATCACGACGAACGCCGGTCACTTCACAGCTGTGCCGCACCTCACCCCCGTTGCGACGAATGCCACGCAGGTAGCCCTGATGCAGGGCGTCCGTGTCGATATCGGCAGCGCTGGGGTCAAGCATGGCGCCTTGCACCTTGTCGCGGCGCAGCACGGGCACCAAGGCACAGGCCTGGTCCGCTGTCAGCATCTGCATGTCGGGGACATTTTCCAGTGCGCTGTCGAACTGGCGCTGCAGCTCCTCGGCATCCCCGGTGAAATCCACCACCATCTCGCCGCGCGGCGTCAGCAGTGGATGTTCGCTGAAGCCCTCGGGCGGTGCATCGAAGAAGGCTCGACTGGCAGCCGTCAGGGCTCGCACCTGGGGCGTGCCATAAGCGACGGTATAGAGCGCGGCGGAACGGCCGGTGGAGTGATAGCCCGCATGTTCCTCGCGCTCCAGCACCAGCACGCGACCATGGCGCGACAGCCAGAAACCGGTGGAGGCGCCGGCGATACCGGCGCCGATGATGATGTAGTCAACCTGGGTCATCGGGTTCACCTCACTGGCCTTGGCGTTGCAGACGATAGAGGGCGTTGGCCAGAGCCATGTCTTCCAGGCCCAGACCAATGGAGCGGAAGAATACCGGGCGGCGGTAGTCCGGACGCGGTGCCTTGCCACTGACCAGCTCCGGCAGGTCGCCACGGATGGCCTCGCGGCTCCAGCCGTGACGCTCGGCCGCCAGCAGCATCTCCCCGGCAGAACCCGGAGTGGTGGCGCGGTAGTCGCAATAGACCTCCATCTCGCCCAGGGTTTCCGGTGGCACTTCATGGGCACGCGGGGCATTGGTGCTGATAGAGGTGACCAGAGCCGGCTTGGCCAGGCGGCGAGGATCCAGCACCGGACCGGCGGACGAGGTGCAGAGCATCACCACGTCGGCGTCGGCCACGGCGTCTTCCAGGTTGGCACTGATTTCCACGCGCGAGTCCTGGGCGCGCCATTGCGCCTGGGTATCCGCTTCTTCCGCCAGGGACGGCGAGAAGACCGCGATGCGCTGCCAGTCGCGCAGCCCCTTCACATAGTGCAGGTGGGCGCGGGCCACGGGGCCGCTGCCGATCACCGCCAGCCGGCGTGCCTGCTCAGGCGCGAGGGATTCGACCGCCACCGCTGTGGTCGCGGCGGTGCGCGCGGTGGTCAGCTCGCCGGCATCGCAGAGCAGCAAGGGCTGGCCGCTGTCCATGGACATCAGCAAAGTCCAGGCGGTGACCAGGGCACCATCGGGCTTCTTGATGTAGGGCGAGGTCTTGACCCCATAGACCCCGTCCTTGGCCAGCACGCCCAGGTAATTGATGAAGTCGCCGGTCGCATTGGGGAACTCCACCAGTTGCTGCTCAGGCTGCACGGCTTCACCAGCGGCGAGGTCGAGGAACATGTGGCGCATCGCCTGATGCACATCCACCTGCTGGAGCAGGTGGCGCGTTTCAGCTTGCTGGAGGACGAGGGGCGGGGTGCTGGACATGGGGACGCTCCCGAAAAGTAGACATAAACAATTTGTCCATATTGGACTTTTAAGTTTATACCAGCAAGGGGACGACGACCCGGATGTACGAGAATGGCGCGTGCGTGTAAGCAATCCAGCGCCTGGAGAGAGGACACCGCGCGGGAGCGAAATTGCACGCGAGCCAATTCGCTCCCGCAGGTGCTGGTGGAGCCGCCTTTACCAGCCGACACCGAATCCGACGGTGTAGCGGGTTTCGTCGATTTCACCGTCGGCGCCGCTGACCTGGTCCTTCTCCGCCTTCATGTTGAGTGAGGCCCAGTCGGTCAGCTTGTAACGCAGGCCCACTTCGGCATCCAGGGAATAGTCGGCGGTATTGTCCAGGGGGCGGCCGATTTCACCGGTGGTGAAGAGCTCTACCGTCTTGCCCACCAGGTAGCGGTTGTAGTCCCACTTGGTACTCAGGGAGTAGAAGTCCTCCTTCTCGCCATTGGAGAACTGATAGTCGCTGCGGTTGACCAGGCCGGCCAGGGAGAACGCGCCCAGTTCGTCGTCCCAGAACTGGTAACCGGGGCCGGTACCCAGGGTGCGCTGGCGCTCGAGTTCTTCGATCTTGTCGCGCTTGTATTCGCCACGACCCTGCCAGAAGAACTTCTCGGTGATGAAGCGATCGAGGGCGTACTCGGTTTCCCAGTTGTCCGTGGTCTTCACGTCGTCGGTGAACTCACGGTTGTACTCGCCGGAGGCGTTGTGCCGCCAGCGGCCGTGGCGGGCCTTGGTGTTGAAGTCGACGTCGTAGTCGTCGGTGTCCTTCTCCGCACGTTTGTAATCCAGGGACAGATCGACGTTGCCCGTCCAGGTCAGGTCCTCAACCAGGGGCTTGGGCTTCATGATCTGCTCGATGCTGGCCAACTCTACTTCCTTGGGCGCTTCGCCGTTGGCCAGGATGACCTTGCCTTCATCGGCACGCTGCAGGGACTTGGCCCGTTCGCCGTCGATGTCGCCTTGCTTGATCAGCAGCTCACGGTCGCTTTCCAGCGTGGCGACCTTCTTCCAGTCCAACGGGATAGTGCCGCCGTAGTCGGTTTCGAGGACCAGCTTGCCGCCGTCGAAGACGCGAATGGTGCCGGTAAGACGGTCGCCGTTCTTCAACCAGACGGTGTCAGCGAAAACGGCGGAGGATGCGGCGGCGAGCGCCACGCAAAGCAGGGTTCTGGACAACATAAAGCGGCTTCTTTGCTCGGGGTCTCAAAAAAAGCCGGGCATTATCCTTATGACCGACGGCAGAGCAAGGACTGACCGACCTGCGCCCGCCGAGTTCCAGAAAATCGATGGACGTGACCGGTTTGAGCCCTACCAGCCGATGCCGACGCCAATCAGGTAGTGCCGGTCCGACGACGTGTCGCCCAGGCCCCTCACCTGGTCAAGTTCGTAGAGCAACGACAATCTCGCCCAGTCATTGAGCCGATAGCGCAGGCCGAATTCGCTGTCGAGCACATAATCGATCTCCTCCATATGCGGCACCTGGAGCTGGGCCTTGGAATAGAGTTCGAAGCGAGTCCCCCAGATCAGCCGCTTGAAGTCCCACTCGAATGAATAGGCATTGAAGTCCAGATCGCCAGCGTCGCTTTCCAGCTGGAAGCGCGTGAGCTGGGCAATCAGGTCGAAGCGGCCCAGTTCGTTGTCCCAGAAGCGGTAGCCGGGGCCAACGCCGTAGGCGCGCTGGCGATTGAAGAACTGGAAGTCGTCGTTGTCCTGGTCATAGCTGCCACGTACGAACCAGTGCTGGGTCAGGAAACGGTCGAGGTCGTACTCGATTTCCCAGTTGTCCTCGGTACGCTCGCCGTTCTTGGTTTCCTTCTCGAACTGGCCACTCAGCACATGACGCCAGCGGCCGTGCTCGACGCGGGTGTCGCCCTTGAGCTTCCACTCGTCCTTGCTGTCCTCGTTGCGTTCCATGTCCAGCTTTGCGTCGAGATTGCCCTCCCAGACACGGTCCTTGAGAACGGGTCGCGGCGGCACCATCTGGCGGATACTGGCCAAAGGCACCCTCTCGCTTTCGCCGTTCACCAACAGCACCATGCCCTTGCCCGCCGCTTCAAGGCTGCGGCTATGCTGGCTGTCGAGCCCCTGTCGCTTGATCAGCAGCGGTTTCTCCGAACGAAGGGTGTCGATATCCTTCCAGTCGATCAGCACCTGGCCGGCGTATTGGGTCTTCAATGCCAGTTTGCCGCCATCCAGCACGATAATTTCGCCTGTCAGGCGATCACCGTTGTTCAACCAGACGGTGTCCGCCCAAAGGGGCGAGCAGGCCAGACACAGAATCAGAGCACTCAGGCTACGGAGCAGCATGGTCGGTAAGCAGAAGAAGGAAGAGGCGCCAGAGCATGCATGGACGGACTTGCCAACGGCAAGCGTGGACATCCGCCGCGAGGCGCTTTACCTCACCCTGGCGCAAGTGCCGGAGGGCAAGGTGGTGACTTACGGCCAGTTGGCCGAGCTCGCGGGGCTTGGCCGCGCCGCGCGCTGGGTCGGGCGAACCCTGAGCCAGTTGCCCACCGGCACCCAGCTGCCCTGGCACCGCGTCCTGGGGGCCGGCGGACGCTTCAGCCTGGCCATTGGAACACCGTCCGGCAACGAGCAACGGGCACGTTTGCGGGCTGAAGGGGTCAGTATCCAGAACGATCGGGTGGACATGCGTCGGCACGGCTGGCATCCCATGCCACCCAAGGGTTAGAGTGCGCCCTGCCCTATTGCCCGCCTCTTTCCTGCATGCCATGAGCAACCCAATGCCCAGCACCACGCTTTTCGGATTGCACCGCTAATGCCCCATCGTTCCTGGCGCGACGCCATCGCCGCCTATGCCTCGCCGGCCACCCTTTCGCTGTTGCTGCTGGGCTTCGCCGCCGGCCTGCCTTACATGCTGGTGTTCTCCACCCTCTCTGTCTGGCTTCGCGAAGCTGGCGTATCCCGAGAAACCATCGGCTTCGCCAGCCTGATTGGCCTGGCCTACGCCTTCAAGTGGATCTGGTCGCCGCTGCTCGATCAATGGCGCCTGCCACTGTTGGGCCGCCTCGGTCGCCGCCGTTCCTGGCTGGTGCTGTCCCAGGCGCTTGTGGGCCTGGGGCTGGTGGGTATGGCGCTGTGCGATCCGCAGACCAACCTCACCTGGCTGATCGCTTTGGCGGTTTTGGTGGCTTTCGCCTCGGCGACCCAGGACATCGCCATCGATGCCTACCGCCTGGAAATCGCCGAAGACAGCCGCCAGGCCGCCCTGGCCGCCAGCTACATGACCGGCTATCGCGTCTCCGCGCTGCTGGCGACCGCCGGCGCGCTCTACTTCGCCGAGTGGTTCGGCTCCACCGCCAAGGTCTATGAGTATGGCGCCTGGGCCGGTACCTACCTGCTGTTCGCCCTGCTGATGCTGCCCGGACTGATCACCAGCCTGTGGATGCGCGAGCCGCCGGTGGACCTGCCGCCGCAGAGCACGACCTCGCGCTTCAAGCTCAAGCACCAGCTGTCATCGGTGCTGATCCTGCTGGTGATGCTGATCTCCCTGCCGGCGATGATCACCGGCCTGCTCGATCGCGCCTGGCCGCGCGCGGCGCTCTACGCAATCTTCCTGATCACCTGCCTGTCACCCTGGGGCATGCGCCAGATCCTGCCGGTGCGCGAACTGCTCAGCCAGCAGCGCCGCCAATTGCTGGTGGCAGCGCGAGGCAAGGTGATGCCCAACTTCGACTTCGTGCACCAGGCGGTGTCGATCATCGTGCTGATCGTGATCCTGGTGACCATCGCTGCCGCGGTGAAGGCGTTCTCGTCCGGCGCCTGGCCGCGTGGCACGCTGTTCCTGCTGATCACCCTGGCCTGCTTCTCCGCCGCCGGCCGCCTGCTGATGGCGCCAGTGCTCACGCCGATCAGCGAGTTCGTCCAGCGCTACCGCTGGCAAGCATTGCTGCTGCTCGGCCTGATCGCCACTTACCGGATGTCGGATACCGTCATGGGCGTGATGGCCAACGTCTTCTACATCGACCAGGGCTTCACCAAAGAGCAGATTGCCAGCGTCAGCAAGCTGTTCGGCCTGGTCATGACCCTGCTCGGCGCAGGCGCCGGCGGTTTACTCATCGTGCGTTTCGGCATCCTGCCGATCCTCTTCATCGGCGGCATCAGCTCGGCGGCCACCAACCTGATGTTCGTAGCCCTGAGCGATATGGGCGCGCACCTGAACATGCTGATCCTGACCATCTCCTGCGACAACTTCAGCGCAGGGCTGGCCACCTCGGCGTTCGTCGCCTACCTCTCAAGCCTGACCAACCTGAAGTTCTCGGCCACCCAGTACGCACTGCTCAGCTCCATCATGCTGCTGTTGCCGCGCCTGATCGGCGGCTACTCAGGGGTGATGGTGGAGAGCGTCGGCTACCACAACTTCTTCCTACTCACGGCCCTGCTGGGTATACCCACCCTGGTGCTGATCGCGATCCAATGGGGCCGCAACCGCCAGCAGCCGAAGGAAAACGGTTCTTCCAATGCCTCCGCGACGCCCGGTTCCCCCGAACAGCCCTGATTTGCGCGAGCCATGAAAAAGGCCGACAAGATTGCCGGCCTTTTTCATGGGCGCGTCCTGGTCATGCGCTTTGCACGAGCTTCACGACCCGCTGGGGGAACGGAATGCTGATACCCGCTTCGTCCATTTTCTCCTTGGCACGTTCGATGAAATCGAAATTCACGGCCCAGTAGTCTTCTGTCGCGACCCAGACCCGCAGAGAGACGTTGATGGCGCTTTCGCCCAGCCCGGTAACGAATACCACCGGCTCGGGGTGCCTGAGGACGCGAGAATCACGAGCGATATCCAGCAGCACCTGGCGCGCACGCTTGATGTCGCAGTCGTAGTCAATGCCGATGTTGATATCCACCCGGCGGGTCTTTTCTCGCGAGAAGTTGGTGATGTTGCCGTTGGACAGGCTGCCGTTGGGCACGATCACCACCTTGTTATCACCGGTTTTCAGGGTGGTGTGGAAGATCTGGATGCTGTCCACCGTCCCGGCCACGCCTTGCCCTTCGATCCAGTCACCGACCTTGAACGGACGGAACAGCAGGATCAGCACGCCGCCGGCGAAGTTCGCCAGGCTGCCCTGCAGGGCCAGGCCAATGGCAAGGCCCGCAGCACCGATGGCGGCGACGAAGGATGTGGTCGAAATGCCGATCATCGAGGCCACGCTGACCAGCAACAGCACCTTCAGGATGATGTTGGCCAGGCTGCCGATGAACCCTTGCAAAGTGCGATCGACCCGGCGGTTCTGCATCATGTTGCCAACCTTGCCGGTCAGCAGGTTGACCAGCCACCAGCCCAGTAACAGGGTGATGAGGGCCAGGGTCAGCTTGCCGCTGTACTCCAGCGCTATGGGTAACCAGGCTTCGGATACTTTGACCAACTGGTCGACGTTCATCTCCACGAGCATTCTCCTGCGCTTTTTCAGTAATGCAAAACCAGGCCGCCATGGACAAGCCATGGCAGCGAAGGTTCAAACGACTCTTGGTTTGCGACGCAGATCGGTCGCGAAGGTTCCGCTCAGTCGCGGAAGTTGTTGAATTGCAGGGGCATGCCGAATTCCTTGGCGCGCAGGGCAGCGATGGCTTCCTGGAGATCATCGCGCTTCTTGCCGGTGACGCGCACCTGTTCGCCCTGGATGGCGGCCTGGACCTTGAGTTTGCTTTCCTTGATGTGCGCAACGATCTTTTTCGCCAATTCCTTGTCGATACCTTCGCGCAGCACGGCTTCCTGCTTCACGACCTTGCCGGAGGCGTAGGAGTCCTTCACCTCCAGGCACTGGACGTCGATCTTGCGCTTGACCAGCGCCAGCTTGAGGATTTCCAGCATCTGCTCCAGTTGGAAATCGGCATCGGCCGTCAGGGTGACGGTCAGTTCCTTGAACTCGAAACTACCCTTGCCGCGCAGATCGTAGCGGCGATCGAGTTCCTTGATGGCGTTGTCGACGGCGTTGGTGACTTCGTGCTTGTCCAGTTCGGACACCACGTCGAACGAGGGCATGGGATTCCTCCAGATAGACGGCGCGATCTGCATCACGGATATGAAAGCGCCTGGCTTGACGGTAAAAAATGCGGATCCATTATAACCGAGCGACACGTCGCCTTCTGGAAGCCATCCCTCAGCAGTCCGAAACCGGCAGAACGGTGGGGCGACAAGGCAACCTGAATGAGGCTTGATATCATAACGCCACATCCTGCTATCCCACCCTCCTTGCGAGCCTGCCACATGCCCAACCCTCATCTCAGTATCCTGGTGGTGGACGATGCCAAGTTCTCCAGCGCCATGATCGGCCGCACCCTGAGCCAGGCCGGTTACCAGGATCTGCGATTCGCCAGCAGCGCCAGCGAAGCGCTGAAACTGCTGGAAGACAAGCCCGCCAACGTTATCCTCGCCGACTGGCTGATGCCCGAGATCGACGGTCTGGAACTGACCGCACGCGTGCGCCAGCTGGATGAGATGACCGACCACTACAGCTACATCATCCTGCTTACCGGCAAGGAAGGTGAGAACGTCCTGGGCGAAGCCTTCGACCGCGGGGTGGACGACTTCGTCAGCAAGGCGGCCATGAGCGAGCAACTGGTTCCGCGCATCTACGCGGCCGACCGCCTGTGCAACACCCTTCAGCGCCTGCTGCAGGAAAACCGCCTGCTCACCCAGAACATCGCCAGCCTGGAACAGCGCAACCTGGTGGACTCCCTCACCGGACTGGGCAACCCGCGCTACCTGCGGCAGAAATTGACCGACAGCCTGCGCCAGGTGGAGTCCCGTGGTGGCGCCCTGTGCTACCTGCTGATCGGCCTGCTGGACGCGCCGAAGCTGCGCGTGCAGTACGGCGACAGCTTCTACAACGAGCTGTTGCACGGTGTCGCCCGCCGCCTGCAGCAACTGGTACGCCCGCTGGATGTGCTGACCCGCCTGGACGATAACCACTTCGGTCTGATTACCCTGCTCGACGACCTCCATGAGTGTTCGCCGAGCAGCTTCCGCCGTCTGCATGAAGGTCTGAACCTGAAAGCCTTCAAGACCAGCGAAGGCTTCATTACCCTCAAGGCCGGCATCGCCCTGGTCGGTCTGGACACCAAGGCATTACCGCTGGATGTCGAGGAGTTGCTGGACAAGGCCAGCGCCATGCTGCCCGAGGCCCACGCCAGCGGTCGCGTCACCGCCCTGCGCCTGCCACAGCCATGACCTGGCACATCCTGGGCGCCGGTAGCCTGGGCAGCCTCTGGGCCACCCGCCTGGCGCGAGCTGGATTGCCGGTGCGTCTGATCCTTCGCGATCGCGCCCGCCTCAGGGCATACGAAGCAGCCGGCGGCCTGACCCTGGTGGAGCAGGACCAGGCACGGCAGTACGCCATTCCCGCGGAACTGCCCAGCACCGCCAGCCCCATCAGCCGCCTGCTCGTAGCCTGCAAGGCCTACGACGCCGAGGCTGCGGTCCAGCCCCTGTTGCCCCACTTGTCTCCTGGCGCCGAACTGATCCTGCTGCAGAACGGCCTGGGCAGCCAGGACGCCGTTGCCCTGCGCCTGCCCCATACGCGCTGTGTGCTTGCCTCCAGCACAGAAGGCGCCTTTCGCGACGGGGACTGGCGCGTAGTATTCGCCGGCCATGGATTCACCTGGCTCGGTGACCCGCTACAACCCGCCGCGCCCATCTGGCTGAACGAACTGGAACAAGCCAGTGTCCCTTATGGCTGGACGCCGGACATCCTCTCGCGTCTATGGCGCAAGCTGGCGCTGAACTGCGCCATCAACCCCCTGACCGTGCTGTACGACTGCCGCAATGGCGGCCTGCTCGAGCACCCCGCAGAGGTCAGCGTGCTCTGCGTCGAGTTGGCCGAGTTGCTGCAACGCTGTGGCCAGCCGGATGCCGCTGATGGGCTGCACGAAGAAGTGCTGCGGGTGATCCAGGCCACCGCGGCCAACTACTCCTCCATGTACCAGGATGTCGCCCACGGCCGCCGCACCGAAATCAGCTACCTGCTCGGCCACGCCTGCGCTACCGCCACTCGCCACCGGCTGAGCCTGCCGCACCTGGACAGGCTGCACACCCGCCTCAAGACCCATCTGCAGCAGCGCGGATTGCCCGTCACCTGAGCCCGCGCTAACCTGCCCCTCAGCCCAGCCGCGGATACTTGCCCCCTTGACCAGCCTGCGTCAGCGCCTCGATAACTTGTCGGTCGGCCGCAAATTGCTCGCCGCCCTGTTGGTTCTGCTCGCCACCGTCCTGCTCATTGCCAATCTGGCCTTCATCAGCGCCGCCTATTGGATCTCCCAGGAAAGCGTCGCGCCCCAAGGCCTGGAAACCCTTGGCCGCCTCTTCGCCACGTCAGCCGTCGGCCCCGAGGCGCTGTCCTCGGAAGAGAACGCCAAGCAGATGCTGCAGCGCCTGGACGGTTACACACCACTGCGTGCTGCCGCCCTGTACGACAGTGACGGCCGCCTGCTGGCCCAGCTCCAGCGCGGTGCGCAACTCGACCTGCCGCTGAAGGCCAGTGACATTCCCACGTGGCGCCTGCGCGAGTTCCGCACCAGCCACCTCGCAGAGCTGCCGATACCCGGAAAGCCCCCCGGCCACCTGTTGCTGGTGGCCTCCAGCGAATTGCCCGGCGTGTTTTACACCGGCACCCTGACCGCAAGCCTGGCGATCCTCGCCTGCAGCGTACTGCTCTGGCTGCTGGTCGCACGGCAGATCCGGCGGATGGTCACCCGCCCCATTCGCCGCCTGGAGGAACTGTCGCGTCAAGTAACCCGCGAAGAGAACTATGCCCTGCGCGCGCCGCGTGGCAATCGTGACGAGATCGGCAGCCTGGCTGACGCCTTCAACACCATGCTTAGCCGTATCGAAGCCCGCGAACAGCAACTCAAAAGGGCCCGCGACGACGCCCAGGCCGCCTTCGACCAGGCCCATGAACTGGCCGAGGAAACCCGCCACTCCAACCGCAAGCTGGAGCTGGAAGTGCAGGTGCGCAGCAAGATCGAGAAGAAGCTGACCGGTTTCCAGAACTACCTCAACAGCATCATCGACTCCATGCCTTCGGCGCTTATCGCCCTGGACGAACAGCTCTACGTCACCCAGTGGAACCAGGAGGCCAGCGCCCTATCCGGCACCCCCATGGACGATGCACTGAACCAGCCCGTATTCCTCGCCTTCCCTTCACTCAAGCCGTTCCTACCTCAGATCCGCCTGACCGCCGAGAAGCACAAGGTGGAAAAAGTGGAACGGGTAAGCTGGCTGGTAGACGAGAACGTTCACCACTACGCCCTGACGTTCTACCCGCTGATGGGCGGCACTGGGCGCGGCGTGGTGATCCGCATCGACGACATTACTCAGCGCCTGTCGATGGAAGAGCTGATGGTGCAGTCGGAAAAGATGCTCTCGGTGGGTGGCCTGGCCGCTGGCATGGCCCACGAGATAAACAACCCCCTGGGCGCCATCCTGCACAATGTTCAGAACATCCGCCGGCGCATTTCCCCGGAACTCGACCGCAACCAGGAACAGGCCGCCATCAACGGCATCAGTCTGGAATCCGTCAACCAGTATCTGGAAGCCCGCGAGGTCCCCAGGCTGCTGGACGACATCCATCAGGCCGGCGCCCGAGCGGCGAAGATCGTGACCCACATGCTTGCCTTCAGCCGGCGCAGCAATCGCCAGCTGGCGCCCTGCCAGCTACCCGTGCTGATCGACCAGGCGCTGGAAATCGCCAGCAACGACTTCGACCTGACCGAAGGCTTCGACTTCAAAGGCCTCAGGATCGTCCGTGAATTCGACCCGAAGCTGGGGCCGGTGCCTGGCACCGCCAACGAGTTGGAGCAGGTGTTGCTCAACCTGTTGAAGAACGCCGCCCAGGCGATTCACCTGCGCGAGGACGACGAGGAAGGCCGCATCACCTTACGCACCCGCCTGAGTCCGCCCTGGGCAGAAATCCAGGTGGAAGACACCGGCATGGGTATCCCCGAGAATGTCCGCAAGCGCATCTTCGAGCCCTTCTTCACCACCAAGGAAGTCGGCCAGGGCACGGGGCTGGGGCTGTCGGTTTCCTACTTCATCATTACCAACAATCACAAAGGCCAGATGGAAGTGCAGTCCAAACCCGGTCAAGGCACCTGTTTCACCCTGCGCCTGCCGCTCACTTCCAGCGCCACAGACGCAGGAGCCTGAGATGGGCAACCGCCTTTCCAAGATTTACACACGCACCGGCGACAAGGGCGAAACCGGCCTGTCCGGAGGTCTTCGCGTCCCCAAGGACCACCCACGGATCGAGGCCATTGGCGAAGTGGACACCCTGAACAGCCAGCTCGGCCTGTTGCTGGCTGAGCTGGCCGAGTGCCTGGAGCGCTGGCCTGGGCTGGGCGAGGTAGTTGACGCACTGGCGCCCTGTCAGCACCGCTTGTTCGACCTTGGTGGCGAACTGGCGATGCCGGAGTACCAAGTTCTGCACAAGCAAGAGATCGAACGGCTGGAAGCCACCATCGACCACTGGAACGATGAGCTGGGGCCGCTGAAGAACTTCATTCTCCCCGGTGGCTCACGCCTGGTGGCCCAGGCCCATGTCTGCCGCAGCTTCGCCCGCAGCGCCGAACGCCGCACGCAAACCCTGAACGGCGAAGAACCACTGCGCGAGGAGCTGCTGGCCTACCTCAACCGACTTTCCGACCTGCTCTTCGTCGCTGCCCGCCAGATTGCCCGGCGGCAAGGGGTGGACGAAGTGCTGTGGCAGGCGGCCAGCAAGCCATGACGTCAAGAGCCAAGCCGGTCGAAGACCGACCCAAGCTTGGCGTTGAGCCAAGCGAAACCCGACGCGTCAGCCATCCCCTGGTCGGGTTTCACTGAGTCCGGCCCAACTTACGATTCCGGCCAGAATGCCCGAATTCCCGCCACGCCCTGTGCGCCGATCTGCCAGGCGCGCTCCAGGTCCCGAGCGCCAACGCCCCCCAGCAGGAAGGCCGGCTGGTTGAAGCTGCGCAGCAGTTCTTCCGCGCGCTCCCAGCCCAGCGGCAGGGCGTCGGGGTGGGTCTGGGTCGCCTGGACCGGCGAAAGGGTGACGAAATCCACGTCCATGGCCGCGGCCAACTGCAACTCTTCGACGCTGTGGCAGGACGCCGCCAGCCAACGCTCACGGGGAAACGGCCGGCCATTGGGCGCGTACTTGCGCAACTGCTCGGCAGTCAGGTGCCAACCGGCTGCGGGAAAGTCGCCCAGCCACTCCAGCGGGCCCTTGAGCATCAGCTGCGCCTTGCCGGCGCAAAGACCCTGCACATCGATGGCCAGGTCGCGGTACTGGGCATCGAACATCTTCGGGGCTCGCAGCTGGACCAGGCGCACACCGTCGGCCAGGGCAGTCCGGAGTCCAGCCAGCAGCACCTGGGGCTCGATGTCGTCCGGGGTAATGAGATAGCGCTCCGGTAGACGCGCAGCAGCCACGATGGGTTTGTTGGCGGCCGGGAACTCGAAATCCCCGAGCTCACGGGGAGAGGCCCACGCCAGGGGCTGGCCTTCAGCGCCGTGGGGTTCTCCGGAGAAGGCGCTGACTTCCCAGACATCCAGCAGCACGTGTTTGTCCGGGTAGTCGTGGTGAACCTGGATCAGTGGCCGGGAGGCACTGACGCGAATGCCCAGTTCCTCCTCCAGCTCACGGGAGAGCGCTGCCTGCACAGCCTCGCCCTCCTCAACCTTGCCTCCGGGGAACTCCCAGAGACCGCCCTGGTGCTTGTCGTCCGGGCGCCTGGCGATCAGCACCCGGCCATCGGCGCCGCGAATCACAGCGGCCGCCACATGCACTCGTTTCATTCGATGATCTCCGTTTCCTGCAAGGCGGCCTGATACCAGCGCTGGAAGGCAGGCCACCGGTAGATGGTGTCGACATAGGCCGCGGCTTCGGTCGGCAGCTCCACGGCATAGCTGCGCAGGCGGCTGGCCACCGGCGCGTAAAAGGCGTCGGCGATGCTGGCATGACCGAACAGGTAGGGGCCGTCCTGACCGAAGCGCGAGCGGCATTCAGCCCAGATGGCGCAGACGCGACGAATGTCCTCGGCGACCACTTCTGGTACCTCGGCCAACGGCTGATTGCGCTTCATGTCCATGGGCATGTGGCTGCGCAAGGGGACGAAACCACTGTGCATCTCAGCACAGACCGCGCGGGCCATGGCACGGGCCGCCTGGCCGAAGGGCCAGAGATGCGCCTCGGGGAAGCGCTCGGCGAGGTACTCGGCGATGGCCAGGGAATCCCAGATGGTGCCATCTTCGGACTGCAGCACCGGTACCTTGGCGGTGGGCGAGTAGGTCAGCAGGCGCTTGCGGCTATCTGCCTGGTAGAGCGGGACGCGCACTTCATCGTAGGGCGAGCCGGTCAGTTCCATGGCCAACCACGCGCGCAACGACCAGGACGAGTAGTTCTTGTTGCCTATTACCAGTGTCAGGGACATGCCTAGCTCCTTCCTTCCAGTTCCTCAGGGTTTCGCTGGATCATGGAAGCTGCCTGTGCCCATGGCAAATTCCCGATTTTCATCGGGGGATGAAAATCGGGAATGCCAGGCCAAGCCCGAGGGAACCGGTTCAATAGCTTCTGCGCTGAAACGCAGCCGATCCTGAATGGGAGCTTAGGTACGGTACTCGGCGTTGATCTTCACGTACTCGTGGGACAGGTCGGTGGTCCAGATGGTCTCGCTGCAATCACCACGACCGAGCTCGATACGGATGGTGATTTCCTCGCGGGCCATCACCGCCGCGCCTTGTGCTTCGGTATAGGTGGCGGCACGACCGCCCTGGCTGGCGATGCACACCTCGCCAAGGAACACGTCGATCTTGCTCACGTCCAGGTTCGGCACGCCGGCATACCCCACGGCAGCCAGGATGCGGCCCCAGTTGGGATCGGATGCAAACAGCGCAGTCTTGATCAGCGGCGAATGGGCCACTGCATAAGCCACGTCCAGGCACTCCTGGTGATTGCCGCCGCCGTTGACCTGCACGGTGACGAACTTGGTGGCGCCTTCGCCGTCACGCACGATGGCCTGGGCAATCTCCATGAATACGTCGAACACGGCTTGTTTGAGCTTGGCGAACAGCTCGCCGCTGGCCGCCGTGATCTCCGGCAGGGCGGCCTGGCCGGTGGCGATCAGCATGCAGCAGTCGTTGGTAGAGGTATCGCCGTCGATGGTGATGCGATTGAAAGACTTGTTCGCCGCATCGCGCACCAAGGCGTGCAGCACGTCACGGGCGACCTTGGCGTCGGTCGCGATGTAGCCGAGCATGGTGGCCATGTTCGGACGGATCATGCCGGCACCCTTGCTGATACCAGTGATGGTGATGGTCACCCCGTCGTGCTGGAACTGACGGCTAGCACCCTTGGGTTGGGTGTCGGTGGTCATGATCCCTTCGGCAGCCTGGGCCCAGTTGTCCACCTTCAGGTCAGCCAGGGCAGCCGCCAGGGCTGCTTCGATCTTTTCGACCGGCAGTGGCTCGCCGATCACGCCCGTGGAGAATGGCAGCACGGCGTCCTCAGCCACACCCGCCAGGTCAGCCAGCTTGGCGCAGGCACGGCGGGCGCGAGCCAGTCCATCCGGGCCAGTGCCGGCGTTGGCGTTGCCCGTGTTGGTCAGCAAGTAGCGCACGTCTCCTTCCAGGCGCTCGCGCGTGATCAGCACGGGGGCGGCGCAGAAGGCATTGGTGGTGGTAACGCCGGCGATGGTAGAGCCTTCGGCGCAGCGCATCACGACTACGTCCTTGCGCCCAGGGCGCTTGATGCCAGCAGAGGCAATGCCGAGTTCGAAACCGGGTACCGGGTGCAGGGTAGGCAGAGGGCCAAGACCAACAGCCATGGGAAGCGCTCCTTTGTCATCAGGCGGCCGACTGCGGGCGGTGCTGCCGGCCTGGGGTATCAGGAAAAACGCCGCGAGCGGCAGAGCCGGTCGCGGCGTGGGAACTACTACGGCAAGGCCTTAGCTGATCTGACCGTGGCAGTGCTTGTACTTCTTGCCGGAGCCGCAAGGGCAAGGCTCATTACGGCCCACCTTTTGCTCAGCCCGCACCGGAGCGACGGCAGTAGCGACGGCGACGTCACCTTGCTCCTCGGTCATCTCGGGCTCCTCCAGGCCAGGTGCGGCGGCATGCTGGAACTGCATGCGACGAGCCATTTCCTCGGCCTCGCGGCGCAGGCGCGCCTCTTCTTCGGCCGGGTCCTCGCGACGCACCTGGACATGGGAGAGGACACGAATGGTGTCGCGCTTGATGGAGTCCAGCAAGTCCCGGAACAGCGTGAAGGACTCGCGCTTGTACTCCTGCTTCGGGTTCTTCTGGGCATAGCCACGCAGGTGGATACCGTGGCGCAGGTGATCCATGGTGGACAGGTGGTCCTTCCACAGGTCGTCCAGCACACGCAACAGCATCTGTTTCTCGAAAGCACGCAGGGCTTCGGCGCCGGCGAGGTCTTCCTTCTCCTTGTAGGCAGCCAGGAGCTCCGCCATGAGCTTCTCGCGAAGGGTCTCTTCGTACAGCTTGTCGTCTTCATCCAGCCACTGCTGGATCGGCAACTTCAGACCAAAATCACTGTACAGCGCTGCTTCCAGGCCAGCGATGTCCCACTGCTCCGGCATGGACTGCGGCGGGATATGGGCATCGACGGTGCTGCTCAGTACTTCTTCGCGGAACTCGGCGATGGTGTCGCCGATGTCATCGGAGGCCAGCAGCGTGTTGCGCATGTGGTAAATCACCTTGCGCTGCTCGTTGGCCACGTCGTCGTATTCGAGAAGCTGTTTACGAATATCGAAGTTGCGGCCTTCTACCTTGCGCTGGGCCTTCTCGATGGCATTGGTCACCATGCGGTGCTCGATGGCTTCACCGGATTGCATGCCCAGCGCCTTCATGAAGTTCTTCACCCGGTCAGAGGCGAAGATGCGCATCAGGTTGTCTTCCAGGGACAGATAGAAGCGGCTGGAACCCGGGTCACCCTGGCGACCGGCACGACCACGCAACTGGTTATCGATCCGGCGGGATTCGTGACGCTCGGAAGCGACAACGTGCAGGCCGCCAGACTCGATCACTTGCTGGTGACGCTTCTGCCATTCGGCCTTGATCTGTGCAATCTGCTCGTCCGTCGGAGCGTCCAGAACGGCCACTTCGGCTTCCCAGTTGCCGCCGAGGAGGATGTCGGTACCACGGCCGGCCATGTTGGTGGCAATGGTCACGGCGCCTGGGCGTCCGGCCTGAGCAATGATCTCGGCTTCTTTCTCGTGGTACTTGGCGTTGAGCACCTTGTGCTCGATACCAGCCTTGGTCAACAGCTGGGAGACGTACTCCGAGCTCTCGATCGATGCAGTACCCACCAACACCGGGCGGCCATTTGCCTGGCATTCCTTGATGTCGGTGATGATGGCGGAGAACTTCTCTTCCTGGGTCAGATAGACCAGGTCGTTGAAGTCCTTACGGGCAACGGGACGGTGGGTGGGAATGACCACCACGTCCAGACCGTAGATCTGGCGGAACTCGAAGGCTTCGGTGTCAGCGGTACCGGTCATGCCGGACAGCTTCTTGTAGAGGCGGAAATAGTTCTGGAAGGTGGTGGAAGCCAGGGTCTGGCTCTCCGCCTGGATCGGCAGGTTTTCCTTGGCCTCGATGGCCTGGTGCAGGCCTTCGGAGAGACGACGGCCCGGCATGGTACGGCCGGTGTGCTCGTCGATCAGCAGCACCTGTTCGTTCTGCACGATGTATTCGACGTTGCGGTGGAAGAGCGTGTGGGCACGCAACGCCGCATAAACATGGGTCAGCAAGCTGAGGTTGTGCGCCGAGTAAAGGCTCTCGCCCTCAGCCAGCAAGCCGGCCTGGGTGAGCATTTCCTCGATGAACTGGTGACCCATCTCATTGAGTTCGACCTGGCGGGTTTTCTCATCGACCGAGTAGTGGCCTTCCTGAGTGACCTGGCCTTCCACCTCTTCGATGTGCTGCTTGAGTCGCGGGATCAGCTTGTTGATCTGGATGTAGAGCTTGGAGCTGTCTTCGGCCTGGCCGGAGATGATCAACGGGGTCCGCGCCTCGTCGATGAGGATGGAGTCCACTTCGTCGATCACGGAAAAGTTCAGTTCGCGCTGGAACTTGTCGTCCAGGCTGAACGCCATGTTGTCGCGCAGGTAGTCGAAACCAAACTCGTTGTTGGTGCCATAGGTGATGTCGGCAGCGTAGGCGGCACGCTTTTCCTCCGGCGGCTGGAAGGGCGTGACGATGCCAACGGACAGGCCGAGGAATTCATACAGGGGACGCATCCAGTTGGCGTCGCGACGGGCCAGGTAGTCGTTCACGGTAACCACATGCACGCCCTTGCCGGACAGCGCGTTGAGGTAGACCGCCAAGGTACCTACAAGGGTCTTGCCCTCACCGGTACGCATCTCGGCGATCTTGCCCTCGTGCAGGGTCATCCCGCCAATCAGCTGGACGTCGAAGTGGCGCATGCCCATGACGCGCTTACCGGCCTCACGCGCCACGGCGAAGGCCTCGGGCAGCAACTGGTCGAGGTTTTCGCCTTTACCCAGGCGCGCCTTGAACTCTTCGGTCTTGGCACGCAGCTGCTCATCGGACAGTGCCACCATCTGCTCTTCGAACGCGTTGATAGCCTGCACTGCCCTGGCCATGCGCTTCACTTCGCGTTCGTTCTTGCTTCCAAAGAGTTTCTTCAACAAGGGCGCAAACATATAGAGAGGTTCTTCCACACATTAGGATGGAGGGCGGCCTGGAGTCGCCCGCGCAGCCGCCATGGCTGCTTGCGAAGGGGGCATTCTACCCGGATTCCTTGTCGAGGAAAGCGGGAGCACTTCCCGGTCTCCGTAGGACGGCGTCCACAGCCCCCGGCCATGGCGCCTTGCCACGAACACGCCAGCAAATCGACCGTCCGAGCAATCGAACGACGCGCGCGCACCGTGGTGACGGGTACCCTCTGTTAATATGGGCTGCCCTGCCCTCATTCAAGCACTCACCATGGCGTTTCGTCCTTTGCCCGCCCGCTCCCCCGCCGCGCTTCTGCGCGAGGAGAAGCCATTGAAGGCGCTGTTCAATGAGGCGCAGCGTATCGACCAGCTGCAGCAGCTTCTCGCCAGCCAGCTGCAACCCGCCGCCCGCGAACACTGCCATGTCGCCTCGTGGCGCGAGGGTCGGCTGCTGCTGGTCGTCACCGATGGCCATTGGGCCACAAGGTTGCGCTATCAGCAGGCCCGCCTGCTGCGGCAGCTCAAGGGGTTCGACGCATTCGCCGGACTGGAGCGGATCGTCTTCAAGGTCCAGCCGAGCTACACCCCGCACAGTCCGCCAGTGACCGAGGGCCGCCTGTCTTCCACAGCGGCGGAAAGCCTGCAAGCCACGGCGGACACTGTCAGTGATCCTCGGTTGCGAGAAGCACTGGAGCGCCTGGCGCGCCACGGCAAACCACAAGCACAAGACTGAGCAATGAGCGAAACCCGAACAAAAAAAGGCCACCCGAGGGTGGCCTTTGAAGTCAGGAAAGAGGGTATTGCTTAAACGGCTGCTACCGGTCGCATGTAGGAGATAGGTGCAGTCCTGGCATCCTCGAAGGTCACCACTTCCCAGGCATCCTTCTGCTCGATGAGCTGGCGCAGCAAACGGTTGTTCAGCGCGTGGCCCGACTTGAAGCCACGGAATTCGCCGATCAGGCTGTTGCCGAGCAGATAGAGGTCACCGATCGCATCGAGAATCTTGTGCTTGACGAACTCGTCCTCGTAACGCAGGCCGTCTTCGTTGAGCACCTGGTTCTCATCAACCACGATGGCGTTCTCCACGCTGCCGCCGAGTGCCAGGTTCTGTGAACGCAGGAACTCGATGTCGCGCATGAAGCCGAAGGTCCGCGCGCGGCTGACCTCCTTGACGAACGAGGTGCTGGAAAAATCCACGCTCGCACTCTGGGTACGATTGCGGAATACCGGGTGATCGAAATCGATCTCGAAGCTCACCTTGAAACCGTCGAAGGGCACGAAGGTGGCGCGCTTGTCGCCCTCCTCCACGGTCACTTCGCGCAGGATACGGATGAACTTCTTCGGCGCATCCTGCTCCTGCAGGCCGGCGGATTGAATCAGGAAGACGAAGGGACCAGCGCTGCCGTCCATGATCGGCACTTCCGACGCGGAGAGTTCGACGTAGGCGTTGTCGATGCCCAGGCCTGCCATGGCCGAAAGCAGGTGCTCCACGGTGTCCACCTTGACCTCACCGTTGATCAGTGTGGTCGACATGGTGGTCTCACCGACATTCTCGGCGCGTGCAGGGATATCCACTACGGGGTCGAGGTCGGTACGGCGAAACACTATACCGGTGTCGACTGGCGCAGGCTTGAGGGTCAGGTAGACCTTTTCCCCGGAATGCAGCCCCACGCCAGTGGCACGGATAATGTTCTTGAGAGTGCGTTGTCTGATCATGGCATTGGCCGCTTGTGCGCAAGTTGCGAACTGTTTTCAACAATGGGCGGCGATAATAGCAGAACCGCCCTTTGCTGAACACCAATCACCCTAATGCTCCTGATACAAATCATCAATCAGCCTGGCGACGCAGGAACGCAGGGATGTCCAGGTAATCCAGGTCATCCTGAGTGTTGAGCTTGGCCGCGGTGGCCGCGCCGGCGTGAGCCTGATTGCGCATCACGGTCGGGCGATCCAGGTCGCGATAATTGACAGACGGCTGCTCCGGACGGGTGGCTACAGTGGCGGTGGCCACAGTGGCTGCCTGCACGGTGTTGTCGACTACCTTGACCGGCTTCTCGATGCGCGCGCCCAGGCCAGTGGCCACTACAGTTACGTGCAGTTCGTCGCGCATGTCCGGATCGATCACGGTGCCCACCTTGACGGTGGCGTGCTCGGAAGCGAACTGTTCGATGATGTTACCCACGTCGGAGTACTCGCCCAGAGACAGGTCCGGACCTGCGGTGATGTTCACCAGGATGCCGCGGGCGCCCTGCAGGTTCACGTCGTCGAGCAGCGGGTTGCGGATAGCCGCTTCAGTGGCTTCGCGAGCGCGATTCGGACCGCTGGCGCATCCGGTGCCCATCATCGCCATACCCATTTCGCCCATCACGGTCTTAACGTCGGCGAAGTCGACGTTGATCATGCCGGGACGCTTGATGATATCGGAGATGCCGCGCACCGCTCCGGCGAGCACGTCGTCAGCCTTGGCGAAGGCGGACAGCAGGCTGGCGTCCTTGCCGAGAATGGTCAGCAACTTCTCGTTGGGGATGGTGATCAGGGAGTCGACGCTTTCAGCCAGCGAACGGATGCCCTCGTCGGCGATCTGCATGCGCTTGCGGCCTTCGAACGGGAACGGACGGGTCACCACCGCAACGGTGAGGATGCCCATTTCCTTGGCCACTTCGGCGATGATCGGCGCCGCACCGGTACCGGTGCCACCGCCCATGCCGGTGGTGATGAAGACCATGTCGGCGCCCTGCAGCACTTCGGCGATGCGCTCACGATCTTCGATGGCAGCCTGACGTCCGACTTCCGGATTGGCACCGGCGCCCAGGCCCTTGGTCACACCTGGGCCGAGCTGCAGAACGGTGCGCGCTCCGATGTTCTTCAGCGCCTGGGCATCGGTGTTGGCGCAGATGAACTCGACGCCTTCTATGTTGCTCTTGGCCATGTGGTTCACGGCGTTGCCACCGCCACCGCCGACACCTATTACCTTGATGACCGCTGTTTGCGGAACATTATCTACGAGTTCGAACATATCCCCTCTCCTTCCTTTTTTAGTTTTTTCGCCTACTGCGTACCGCGGTTAAAAATTGCCCTGAACCCAGCGCTTGAGCCGTTCCAGTACAGGAGCCTTGGCGTCTTCGGAGTAGCCGAAGCTGCCTGTGGAAGCAGGCATGCCGTCGGACTGCTTCTGCAACCCGTAAATCAGCAGGCCCACGCCCGTGGAATAGATGGGGTTGCGCACGACATCGGCGAGCCCCTTGACGCTATGCGGCACGCCGAGGCGCACCGGCATGTGGAAAATCTCTTCGGCCAGCTCGACCGCGCCTTCCATCTTGGCGGTGCCACCTGTTAGGACGATGCCGGCTGGGATCAAGTCTTCGTAGCCACTGCGGCGCAGCTCGGCCTGGATCAGGGTGAAGAGCTCGTCGTAACGGGGCTCGACCACCTCAGCCAGGGCCTGGCGCGACAGCTCGCGCGGCGGACGGTCGCCGACACTGGGCACCTTGATGGTTTCTCCAGCACCAGCCAACTTGGCCAGTGCGCAGGCGTAGCGGATCTTGATCTCTTCGGCGTACTGGGTCGGCGTACGCAGGGCCATGGCGATGTCGTTGGTCACCTGGTCGCCAGCAATCGGGATCACCGCGGTATGGCGGATGGCGCCCTCGGTGAAGATGGCGATGTCGGTGGTGCCGCCACCGATATCCACCAGGCAAACACCCAGCTCCTTCTCGTCATCGGTAATCACCGAGTAGGCCGAAGCCAGCTGCTCAAGGATGATGTCGTCCACTTCCAGGCCGCAACGGCGCACGCACTTCTCGATGTTCTGGGCGGCATTCACCGCGCAAGTCACCACATGCACCTTGGCTTCCAGGCGCACCCCAGACATGCCCAGCGGCTCGCGCACGCCTTCCTGGTTGTCGATCACATAGTCCTGGGCCAGGGTGTGCAGCACGCGCTGGTCGGCAGGAATGGCCACCGCCTGGGCGGCGTCCAGCACACGCTCGATATCGGCGCCGCTCACTTCCCGGTCGCGAATCGCCACGATGCCGTGGGAGTTCAGGCTGCGGATATGGTTGCCGGCGATGCCGACGAACGCCGAGTGGATGCGGCAACCCGCCATCAGCTGCGCCTCTTCCACGGCGCGCTGGATGGACTGCACGGTGGACTCGATGTTCACCACCACGCCCTTCTTCAGGCCGCGCGACGGATGGGTGCCAATGCCAACGATTTCCAGTTGGCCGTCGGCTGCGACCTCGCCCACCAGCGCCACCACTTTGGAGGTGCCGATGTCCAGGCCGACGATCATCTTGCCGCTCTGTACGCTTGCCATGGTTCTAACCTTCTCTCTCAATTCACTGCACGGCGACCGCAGCCGCCGCTGGGGCCTCGACCGGCGTCCGCCAGGCCACTGCAAGGCCGTTGGGGTAGCGCAGGTCGACGCGCTCGATGTTCGCTATCTGATCCTTCAGCGTTTTCTCGTAGATCGAGATGAAACGCCGCATCTTTTCCACCAGATGATCCCGCCCCAGCAGCAGCTCGACGCCCTGGCCGGTGGACAGGAACCAGCTACCGCGCTCACGCAGTTCCAGCCGGACTATGGAAAAGCCGAGCGGACGCAGCATCTGGCTGAGCATCTGGTATTGCTGCATCACTTGTTCCTGGGCCCGCTGCGGCCCCCAGAGCTGCGGCAGCTGCTCATAGTGGGCCAGCTCGCGCGGAGTAAAGGCCTGGCCCTGATTGTTCAAAAGCGCTTCATCGCCCCAACGGGCGATGGGCAGTTGTTCTTCCAGGCGGACCATCACCTGGTCCGGCCACACCCGACGTACCTCGGCATGGGCAATCCACGGCATCTGTTCCAGCTCGCGGCGCATGCCCGCCAAGTCGATGCTGAAGAAACTCGCGGCGATGTACGGCGCGATTCGCTGCTGCACCGCCTGCTGGCTGATGTAGCTCAAGTCGCCCTGCACATTGACCTTGGCGATGGGCCGGTCAGCGTAAGGCAGCAGTCGCTGCGCCGCCTCATAGGCGCCGAAGCCGAGCACCGCCAGCATCACCGGCCAGACCAGTTTCCGCAGGAAGCCGAAGCTGGGCTTCGGTAGGCGCTGCGTCAGCGGTTCCTTCGCCACCATCCGACTGGCGCCACGCGGCATCGGCTTGCGCGGCGGAACGGCGCGACCGATTACGGGTTCCTGACGACGGATAGTGGCGCTTCGCATGGAATCAGCCCCTTGCCTCGACGCTGTCGGTCAGAATCGCCAGCACCAACTGCTGGAAATCCAGACCCGCAGCGCGCGCTGCCATGGGCACCAGGCTGTGATCAGTCATGCCGGGTGCGGTGTTGACTTCAAGGAGCCAGAAACGCCCTTCAGCGTCCTGCATCACATCGGCCCGGGCCCAGCCCTGGATGCCGAGGGTCTCGCAGGCACGCGCGGTGAGCAGCTTCAGCTCCTCTTCCTTGTCCGCATCCAGGCCACAGGGGATCTGGTAGCGGGTATCACTGGCCAGGTACTTGGCGTCGTAGTCGTAGAAGGTGTGCGGTGTACCGAGACGGATGGGCGGCAGCACCTCGCCGCGTAGCCAGGCGATGGTGAACTCCGGCCCATGGATCCACTGCTCCACCAGCACCTGCGGGTCGTAAGCGCCAGCATCACGCCAAGCCTCGATGAGTGCCTCGACGTTCTCCACCTTGGCCATGCCGATGCTGGAGCCTTCGTGGGCGGGTTTGACGATCAGCGGGAAGCCCAACTCGGCGGCAGCCTGGCGGCAGTCCTGCTCGCTGGCGAGTACGGCGTGGCGCGGCGTCGGCAGACCGAGGCTGACCCACAGCTGCTTGGTGCGCAGCTTGTCCATCGCCAGGGCTGACGCCAGGATGCCGCTTCCGGTATAGGGAATGCCCAGGCACTCCAGCAGACCTTGCATGCTGCCGTCTTCGCCTCCACGGCCGTGGAGGATGATGAAGGCGCGGTCGATCTTCTCTGCCTGCAAGCGCTGCAGAAGGTCATCACCCACATCGATGCCGAAAGCATCCACACCCGCGGCCTGCAGAGCCTGCAGCACCATGGCGCCGGACTTCAGCGAAACTTCGCGTTCAGCGCTCTTGCCACCGTAGAGCACGGCGACCCGGCCGAACGCAGCCGGTTCGAGGGTGGATTTCAATTGCGCGCTCATTTCGTCTTCCTCTTGGCGGCGTCAGCAGGCTGACCGCCAAACAACGGGTTCTGAATCAGTTGTGGCGCCAGCGCGCCAATGTCGCCGGCACCCTGGCAGAGCAGAATGTCGCCGGGACGCAGCAGCGGCTTGACCAGCGGTGCCAGGTCAACGCCACGCTCGATATAGATCGGATCCAGTTGGCCGCGCTGACGGATGCTGTGACAGAGCTGGCGGCTGTCGGCGCCGGGGATCGGCTCTTCGCCAGCCGGGTAGACCTCCATCAGCAGCAGCACGTTGGCTTCGCCCAGCACCTGTACGAAATCGTCGTACAGGTCGCGGGTACGGCTGAAGCGGTGCGGCTGGTAGACCATCACCAGGCGACGCTCCGGCCAGCCACCGCGAACGGCCTTGACCACCGCAGCCACTTCGCGCGGATGGTGGCCGTAGTCATCCACCAGCATCACGCTGCCGCCTTCCACTTCCAGTTCGCCGTAGACCTGGAAGCGCCGGCCCACCCCTTGGAAGCCGGACAGGCCCTGGACGATAGCTTCATCGCTAATGCCCTCGTCGGTAGCGATGGCAATGGTGGCCAGGGAATTGAGTACGTTGTGGTTGCCCGGCATGTTCACCGAGACATCCAGCGGCTCGCGGTCCTTGCGCAGGACGGTGAACCAGGTGCGCATGCCTTCCTGGCGCACGTTGATGGCGCGTACGTCTGCGTCCTCCGAGAAGCCGTAGGTCACAGTGGGGCGTGCCACCTGGGGCAGGATCTCGCGGACCACCGGGTCGTCTACGCAAAGCACGGCCAGGCCGTAGAACGGCAGGTTGTGGAGGAACTCGACGAAGGTTTTCTTCAGCTTGTTGAAGTCCCCCTCGTAGGTACTCATATGATCGGCGTCGATATTGGTGACCACTGCCACCATCGGTTGCAGATGCAGGAAGCTGGCGTCGCTTTCGTCGGCCTCAGCCACGAGGTAGCGGCTGGTGCCAAGCTGGGCATTGGTACCCGCGGCGTTCAGTCGGCCACCGATGACGAATGTCGGGTCGAGGCCGCCAGCGGCGAAGACCGACGCAATCAGGCTGGTGGTGGTGGTTTTTCCGTGGGTGCCAGCGACCGCAATGCCATGCCGGTAGCGCATCAGCTCGGCGAGCATTTCGGCACGCGGAACGACCGGGATGCGGCGCTCCAGGGCAACCGCAACCTCGGGGTTGGACTTGTTGACGGCGCTCGAAACCACCAGCACGTCAGCGTGCTCGGCATTCTCGGCACGGTGACCGATGAAGATCTGCGCCCCGAACCTCTCCAGACGCTCGGTTACGGCCGAGGTCTTGAGGTCGGAACCGGATACCCGGTAGCCAAGGTTCAGCAACACCTCAGCGATCCCGCACATACCCACACCGCCAATACCGACGAAATGAATACGGCGGATGCGACGCATCTCCGGCTGCGGCATGGCTTTCTGACTCTCAACCATTGGCCACCTCCAGGCAGATCTCAACCACAGTACGGGTGGCGGCAGGTTTGGCCAGACGGCGGGCGGTAGCACCCATGGCCTTGAGTTTCTCGGGCTGCATCAGGACCTCGGTCAGCTGAGCGGCCAACTTGGCCGCGTCAGTGGAATGTTGCGGAAGAAGGACAGCCGCGCCCTCCTTCGCCAGATAATCGGCATTGCGCGACTGGTGATCGTCGATCGCATGGGGCAGCGGCACCAGGAACGATGGCAGCCCAGCGGCTGCCAGTTCGCTCACGGTCAGGGCACCCGCACGGCAGATGACCAGATCGGCCCAGGCATAGGCACGAGCCATATCCTTGATGAAGGGCGCGACCTCGGCTTCGACCGCAGCTTCGCGATAACGCTCCGCGGTGATCTCGTCATGTTTGCGCCCCGCCTGGTGGAATACCTCCGGACGCAAGTCCGCCGGTACTTTGGCCAAAGCTTCAGGCAACAGCTTGTTCAGCGGTTCGGCGCCCAGGCTCCCGCCCAGCACCAGCAGGCGCGGCTTGCGACCTGACAGCGCATCACGCGGCGTCTCCAGGAACAGCTCCTCACGCACCGGGTTGCCGGTGGTCCGCCGTTTATCGCTTTTCCCGAAGGTTTCGGGGAAAGCCTCGCACACGCGGCTGGCGAATGGCGCCAGACTGCGGTTGGCGGTACCCGCCACGGCATTCTGCTCGTGGATGATCAGCGGCACACCGGACAGGCGAGCGGCCAGACCACCTGGCCCCGTGACATAGCCCCCCATACCGAGTACGCAGATGGGTTTCAGATCACGCACGATGCGACGTGCCTGGAACAGCGACTTCAGCAACTCGAACGGTGCCTTGAGCAGCGACTTCAGCCCCTTGCCCCGCAAACCGCTCACCTGAATGAGATGCAGGGGCAGACCGGCCTGGGGTACCAATTCGTTCTCGATACCTTTTGGTGTGCCCAGCCAATGCACCTTGAAGCCGCGCGCCTGGAACTCGCGGGCGCAGGCCAGAGCCGGGAAGACGTGGCCGCCGGTGCCGCCGGCCATGATCAGCACGTTGCCGCTCATGGGCGCACCTCCTCGTCGAAGAAATCGCTCTCGACGAACTCCACTTCCTCATTGCCCAGTTGGGTACGCCGCTCCCACTCGATACGCAGCAGCAAGGCGAGGCTGACGCAGCAGATCACAAGGGAGCTGCCGCCGTAGCTGAGGAACGGCAATGTCAGTCCCTTGGTCGGCAGCAAGCCGACGTTCACGCCGATGTTGATCAGAACCTGGCCGATCCAGAGGAAAGCCAGGCCATAAGCGACATAGGCGGAGAAGTACTGGTGCGCCTTCTCCGCCCAGAGACCGATATAGAGAGCGCGGACGCTTACGAAGACGAACAAGCCAACAGTGGCCAGGGCACCGATCATGCCCAACTCTTCGGCCAACACAGCGAAGACAAAGTCGGTGTGGGCTTCTGGCAGGTAGAACTGCTTCTGGATGCTGTTACCCAACCCCACGCCGAACCATTCCCCACGGCCAAAGGCAATCAGCGCCTGGCTAAGTTGATAGCCGGCACCGTACTGGTCAGCCCAGGGGTCGATGAAGTTGGTCAGACGCTGCATCCGGTAACTCTGGCTGGTCATTACCAGCACGCCGGCGGCAAGTACCGCACCGACCAGAGGGATGAAGCGCAACAGGTTGATGCCACCAAGGAACAACATGGCGATGCAGGAGCCCACCAGCACCACGGTGGCACCGAAGTCCGGCTCGGCCAGCAGCAGCACCGCAATCGGGCCCAGCACCAGCATCGGCTTGATGAAGCCGGTGAGTTTTTCACGCACCTCATCCTGGCGACGCACCAGGTAACCAGCGATGAACATCACGGTGAACAACTTGGCCAACTCAGACGGCTGCAGGTTGAACAGACCGAAGCCGATCCAGCGCTTCGCGCCGTTGACCTCGCGACCGATGCCAGGCAGCAGCACCAGGATCAGCAGAACGATGGCGGCCAGCATCAGCCGGGCGCCATGTCGCTGCCAAAAGGCCATGGGTATCTGCAGGGTGACCAAGCCCGCACCGAGGCCAATCGCCAGGTAAATCAGATGACGGATCATGTGGTACAGCGGGTTGCCAGACGAGGCCGCCGCGACCTCCGACGAAGCCGAGGTGATCATCACCAGGCCCAGGCCGAGTAGCGACAGGCAACCGGCGAGCAGCGGGAAGTCGATGTCGACGCCGCGGCGGCTACGCAGCGGCGAGGGGGCGGCGAGCAGACGGGCCAGCATCAGGAGAGCCCCTCCACGGCTTGCGCGAACAGACGACCGCGTTCTTCGAAGTTCTTGAACATGTCCAGGCTGGCGCACGCCGGCGAGAGCAGCACGGCATCGCCGGCTTCGGCCAGCTCGGCGCAACGCTGCACGGCATCTTCCAGGGTTCTGACCCGCACGAGAGGAACTGCGTCCCCCAGAGCCTCGGCAATCAACTCGGCATCGCGCCCCAGCAGAACGACGGCGCGGCAGAAACGTGACACCGGCGCCTTGAGCCCAGAAAAATCCGCGCCCTTGCCATCACCGCCCGCAATCAGCACCAGCTTGCCGTCGATGTCAGCTCCCAGACCTTCAATTGCCGCCAGGGCCGCCCCGACGTTGGTGGCTTTGGAGTCGTCGTAGTAGGAAACGCCGTGCAGCTCACGTACCCACTGGCAACGATGGGCCAGACCGGCGAAGGTCCGCAGGGTGCCCAGCATGGGTTCGAACGGCAGGCCCACGGCATGTCCCAAGGCTAGGGCGGCCAGGGCATTGGACTGATTGTGGGCGCCGCGGACTTTCAGCTCGCGCACCGACATCAGCTTGTCGAACTGGTAGGCCAGGTACTTCTCACCCTCTTCCTCGATAAGGCCGAAGGATTTGAAATCGGGCTTGTTGAGGCCGAAGGTCCAGCAGGGCACCTGGTCAGCCACCAGCGGTCGCGACAGCGCATCGCCTCGGTTGACCACAACCTGGCGTGCGCCACGAAAGACGCGGTGCTTGGCCAGGTGATAGGCCTGCATGTCGGCGTAACGGTCCATGTGGTCTTCACTGACGTTGAGCACCGTTGCCACCTCGGCGTTCAGCCGATCGGTGGTTTCCAGTTGGAAGCTCGACAGTTCCAGTACGTAGAGTTCGATGTCGTCGGCCAGCAAATCCAGTGCCGGCGTGCCGAGGTTGCCGCCCACGGCAACGCGCTTGCCGGCAGCCTTGGCCATGTCGCCCACCAGCGTGGTGACGGTGCTCTTGGCGTTGGAGCCGGTGATGGCAACGATCGGCGCCTTGGCATGTCGGGTGAACAGCTCGATATCGCCGGACAGCTTGGTGCCGCGTCGGGCGGCTTCCTGCAGTGCCGGTGTGGCCAGCGCCAGGCCAGGGCTCACATAGAGTTCGCTGGCGCGACTGAGGAAGTCCGGATCAAGCTCGCCACAACGCACTTCCACCTGCGGGAACTGACTCTGGAGCGTCGCAAGTTCCGGCGGGTTCGCACGGGTATCAGCCACGGCAAACGGAACGCCCTGGCGCGCCAGGAAGCGCACCAGGGACATGCCGCTCTTGCCGAGGCCGACAACGATGCGGAACTGGTCGGAAGCGATCAGCGTCACTCTCGGTTACCTCAATTTCAGGGTGGCTAGACCGATCAGCACCAGGATCACAGTGATGATCCAGAACCGTACGATGACCCGGGGTTCGGGCCAGCCTTTCAGTTCGAAGTGGTGATGAATAGGAGCCATGCGGAAAACGCGACGACCGGTCAGCTTGAACGACGCGACCTGGATCATCACCGACAGGGTTTCCATAACGAACACGCCGCCCATGATGAAGAGCACCACTTCCTGGCGCACGATCACGGCGATAGTGCCCAGGGCCGCCCCCAGAGCCAGGGCTCCTACGTCGCCCATGAAGACCTGGGCCGGGTAGGTGTTGAACCAGAGGAAGCCGAGGCCGGCACCTACCAGGGCGGCACAGAACACAATCAGTTCTCCCGCACCCGGTACGTACGGGATGAGCAGGTATTCAGCGAATTTGATGTTGCCCGACAGGTAGCAGAAGATCCCCAGTGCGCCGCCGACCATGACAGTCGGCATGATGGCAAGCCCATCGAGTCCGTCAGTCAGGTTCACCGCATTGCTGGAGCCGACGATCACAAAGTACGTCAGCACCACGAAGCCGATGCCCAGCGGGATCTCGATGTTCTTCACCAGCGGCAGGATCAGGGTGGTCTCGGCCGGAGTGCTAGCGGTCATATAGAGGAAGATCGCGGCGGCAATACCAAATACGGACTGCCAGAAATACTTCCAGCGACTCGGCAGGCCACGGGAGTTCTTCTCGATCACCTTGCGGTAGTCGTCTACCCAACCGATGGCGCCGAAGGCCAGGGTCACGGCCAGCACCACCCATACATAGCGGTTGGACAGGTCGGCCCAGAGCAGGGTACTGATGCCAATGGCGGTCAGAATCAGCGCACCCCCCATGGTCGGCGTGCCGGATTTCGACAGATGCGATTGCGGGCCGTCGTTACGCACGGCCTGGCCGATCTGGCGAATCTGCAGAGTACGGATCATCCAGGGACCGAGCCAGAGCGACAGCGACAGCGCCGTCAGGACGCCGAGAATCCCGCGCAGGGTCAGGTACTGGAATACACCGAACCCCTTATGAAACTGTTGCAGGTACTCAGCGAGCAGCAGCAGCATGATTAGTGAGCCTCCCCCGTCCCGCAAAGCGCCGCGACGACTTTGTCCATCGCTGCGCTGCGGGAGCCTTTGATCAGAATTGTGGTGTTTGAGTCCTGCTCGCTGACCAGCGCCTGGATCAGGCTGGCCTGGTCGGCGAAATGGCGCCCTTGAGTGCCAAAGGCAGTAACCGCTTGTGCCATCAGCGGACCGACGGCGTACAAGGCGCTAACCTTGCCGCGCGCGTATTCGCCTACGTCACGGTGGCCCTGCTCCGCCCATTCGCCGAGCTCGCCCATATCTCCGAGCACCAGAACGGTGCGACCGGAAAAGCCGGCGAGTATATCAACGGCGGCAAGCATCGACGCGGGGTTGGCGTTGTAGCTGTCGTCGATTACGCGCATGCCGCTGGTGGCGAGCTGCGCTACGGCGCGGCCTTTGACAGGCTGCAGGTTTTCAAGGCCCGCCTTGATCCCGACCAACGGCACGCCCAGGGCATGGGCGGCTGCAGCAGCGGCCAGAGCGTTGGCGACGTTGTGCGCCCCCAACAGGTTGAGCTGGATGTCCGCTTCGCCGACTACGCCGCGAAGGCTGAAAGCCATGCATCCGCGGGCATCCCGAGCCAGGTTCTCGGCACGCACGTCGGCGCGCGAATCATCCAGACCGAAACTGATGACTTTCCGACCGGCAGCACGTGCGTGCCAGATGTCGAATGCGCGGTCGTCGCGATTCAGGACAGCGATACCGTCAGACGACAGCCCTTCTAGGATTTCACCCTTGGCCTCTACGATTTTCTCGGGCCCACCGAATTCACCCACATGGGCAGTGCCGGCATTGTTCAGGATCGCTACTTGGGGACGGGTCAGGCGTACCGTGTAGAGAATCTCGCCGACACGGGAGGCGCCGAGCTCGATGACGGCGCTGTCGTGTTCGGCGCCCAGCTCCAACAAAGTCAGGGGCACGCCGAGATCGTTGTTCAGGTTGCCGCGGGTAGCCAGCACGGAACCTTGGGTCCGCAGGATGCTGGCGAGCATTTCCTTGACCGTGGTCTTGCCACTGGAACCGGTGACCGCCGCAACACGGCCGGTGAAGCCATCGCGGTTGTAGGCCCCCAGACGGCCGAGACCTTCGCGGGTATCGGCCACCAGCAGTTGCGGAATTGGAGCGTCAGCCACCTTGCGCTGTACCAGGGCAGCGACGGCACCTTTCGCAGCGACGTCTGACAGGTAGTCGTGTCCGTCAAAGCGCGGGCCGACCAGGGCAACGAATAGTTGTCCGGCTTCAATCTTGCGGCTGTCGCTAGAGACGCCGGTAAAGGCGACGTCGGCCCCCACCAGCTCTCCCTGGAGCGGCGCGAGCAGTTCAGACAACTGGAAGGGCTTAAGCATGCGGCACCTCCCAGGCATCCAGCGCCTTGGCAGCTTCGTCCAGGTCGGAGAAGGGATGACGCACGCCGGCGATCTCCTGGTAATCCTCATGTCCCTTGCCTGCCAACAGCACCACATCGTCAACATTGGCGGAGGCGATCAGTTGGCTAATCGCCATACCGCGGCCGGCGACGAACTCAACGTTGTCGGCGTCGGCAAAACCTGGGCGGATGTCACCGAATATCTGCGCGGGGTCTTCGGTGCGCGGATTGTCATCGGTCACCAGCACCCGGTCGGCGAGGCGCGCGGCGACGGCCGCCATCAGTGGGCGCTTGCCGCGATCCCGATCACCGCCACAGCCGAACAGGCAGAGCAGGTGACCCTGGACGTGTGGACGCAGAGCTTGGAGAACTTTTTCCAGCGCATCCGGTGTGTGGGCGTAATCCACTACCACCAGGGGTTTCTCGCCTCCCCCCAGACGCTGCATACGACCAACCGGGCCTTGCAGCGACGTCAGGACATGCAGTACGTCGGCCAGCGGGTAATCCATGGCCAGCAGCGCGCCAACCACGGCAAGCAGGTTGCTCAGGTTGAATCGGCCCAGCAACGGGCTGCGCAGAAGGCCTTCGCCCTGGTGGGTAACTACGTGGGCGCTTACACCGTGATCGTCGAAACGGGCTTCGCGGCAATAAAGGAAGGCACTTGAATCTTCCAGGCTGTAGCTGAACAAGCGCGACTCGTGCTGCTCGTTAGCCAGTTGGCGACCAAACTCGTCATCCAGGTTGACGACCCGCGCACGCAGGTTGGGCCAGCTGAACAGCCTGGCCTTGGCCGCCGCATAGGCCTCCATGGAACCGTGGTAGTCCAGATGATCACGGGACAGGTTGGTGAACACCGCTACGTCGAAGTCCAGGGCGGCAACCCGGCCCTGCTCCAGACCATGGGAAGAGACTTCCATCGCCACGGCTCGGGCACCGGCCTGTTTCAAATTAGCCAGGGTGGCTTGCACGGCCAACGGGTCGGGCGTGGTGTGACGACCGCTTTCCAGCTCGCCGTAGAATCCGGTACCCAGAGTGCCGACAATGCCGCAACGCTCGCCCAATTGGTCAAGGGCCTGGGCCAGCAGTTGGCTAACACTGGTCTTGCCGTTGGTGCCGGTGACGCCAACGAGGCGCAGGGCACGGCTCGGCTCGCCATAGAAACGGCCGGCAATGGCCGACAGCTGGTTGGCCAGGCCTTTGATCGGAATCAGTTCCGCGCCGACGACCTCAGGCACCTCGGCACCAGTAGTTTCATAGGCCACGGCGACCGCACCGCGCGCCACTGCGTCGGCGATATGGGCACGACCGTCGTGTTGTGCGCCGGGCACAGCCAGAAACAGATCGCCCGGACGCACCTTGCGGCTGTCCAAGGTCAGTTCGCGAATCAGGGTGGCGCATTGTGCTTGGGGCAGTAGTTGGTTCAGTGGCATGGGCATCAGATCCGCCCTCCTTTGCCGGTAACCGCGTTTGCGGTTTGTTGTTCCTCGGTGGGCAGGTTGTCTGGCGCGATGTTCATCAGTCGCAGCGCGCCGGCCATGACCTTGCCGAATACCGGGGCGGAAACCAGACCACCGAAATAGCCCGCTTTGCTGGGCTCATCGATCACCACCACCATCGCAATGCGCGGATTTGTGGAAGGACCGAAGCCCGCGAACAGCGAGCGATAGGCGTTCTGGGTGTAGCCCTTGGTTCCTACGCTGGCTTTACGTGCCGTGCCACTCTTGCCGGACACGTGGTAGCCCGGCACTTGCGCTCGGAACACACCGCGCGGCGCCTCGACCACCTGCTGCAGCATGACCTGCATGGTCCTGGCGACATCTTCGGGAATGACCTGGACGCCATCGGGGACGTTGTCCACACGAGTCATCGACAGCGGTACCGCCTGGCCGTTATTGGCCAAGGTGGCGTAGGCGTGGACCAGTTGGATCGCGGTGGTCGACAGGCCATAGCCGTAGGACAGGGTCGCCGTTTCCGCCTTGCGCCATTCGCGGTGGTTGGGCAGGTTGCCCACGCGCTCACCCGGGAAGCCAAGGCCGGTGTCCTGGCCCAGGCCAAGCTTGCGCATAGTGTCGTAGATAGCCTCGCCGCCGATATCGAAGGCGATCTTGCTCATACCGACGTTACTGGAGTTGATCAGGATACCGGTCAGGTCGAGGATCGGACCTTCGCTCCTGGATACGTCCTTGATGGTATAGCGGCCTATCTGCAGAGAGCCGGGGTAAACCTCGACCTTGTCCTCAGGCTTCCAGCGGCCGGTCTGCAGGGCCGCAGACATGGAAATCGGCTTCACGGTCGAGCCCGGTTCGAAGACGTCGATCATCGCGCGGTTGCGCATGGCCGCCGGCTGCAGGTTACGACGGTTGTTCGGGTTGTAAGTGGGCTGGTTGGCCATGGCCAGTACCTCGCCAGTCTTCACATCGACGATCACGAGGCTGCCCGCCTTGGCACCGTTTTCTACCAGGGCGTTGCGCAGCTCCCGGTGGGCCAGGTATTGCAGACGCAGGTCAATGGACAGGGCCAAGGTCTTGCCAGGCTTGGCGTTGCGGGCAACCTGAACGTCCTTGATCAGACGACCACGGCGATCCTTCAGTACCTGGCGCTTGCCAGGCACACCAGCCAACCACTCTTCGAATGACAGCTCGACACCTTCACGACCGCGGTCATCGACATCCGTAAAGCCCACCACATGAGCGGTGACTTCGCCCGCCGGATAGAAGCGGCGAAATTCTTCGATGCCGTAAACCCCCGGTAGCTTGTTGGCGATGATGGCCTGCCCCTGCTCCGGTGTAAGTCCTCGCACCAGGTACATGAACTCGCGGTTGGCGTTCTGCTCGATGCGCTGGGCAAAGGCCTTCGGATCCTGCCCCAGTGACTGGGCGATCTTCGGCCACTCGCCGCGCAGCGCCATCAAATCCTTGGGATTGGTCCAGAGGGTGGTAACCGGGGTACTAACCGCCAGGGGCTCACCATTGCGGTCGGTGATCAGGCCGCGGTGAGCGGGAATCGGGATATGCCGCACGCTGCGTGCATCGCCATGCGCCTTGAGGAAGTCATGGTCAATCACGTGCAGGTCAACGATACGCCAAGAGATGGCACCGATCATGATGGCGAGCAAACCCAGGACGACCCGGAAGCGCCACGGATAGAGCGCGCCTTCGAGTTTCATCATGGCGCCACCATCCGCACTTCGGTCGGATCGGGGATTCGCATCTTCAGCTGTTCGCTGGCCAGGGACTCGATGCGGTTGTGTGCAGTCCAAGTGCTCTGCTCAAGAACCAGGCGCCCCCATTCGGCCTGTGCCTTGTCGCGCACACTGAGCTCCGAATAGAGCTCGTTGAGTAGCTTGCGGTTCCAGTGGGCGCTGTACGACACCGCGATGGCTGACAGCAAGACGCCAACGAACAGCAGCAACATCAGGAGGCTGCCGCCAGGCAATGGCTTGGCGTAGATGCGACTCATCGCACCTTCTCCGCGACACGCATAACTGCGCTACGTGAGCGCGGGTTGGCCTTGAGCTCTTCGTCCGACGCGTACTGCGGCTTGCCCAGCAGCTTCAAGCGCGGCTCGAAGACAGCCTGGCGAACCGGCAGGTCACGGGGCAGCTTGTCGGCTTCACCCTTGGCGTGTTTGCGCATGAACAGCTTGACAATACGATCTTCCAGCGAGTGGAAGCTGATCACCACCAAACGACCACCGACAGCAAGGGACTCCAGCGCAGCATCCAGCCCCTGCTCCAGGTCGCCGAGTTCATTGTTGACATGAATGCGAATGCCTTGGAACGCGCGGGTAGCAGGATTCTTGCCCTTCTCCCAGGCGGGATTGGCGGCGGTCAACACAGCAGCCAGATCGGCGGTGCGCTCGAATGGTTTCTCAGCACGACGCTGCACCACGGCGCGGGCCATTCGCTTGGCGAAGCGCTCTTCTCCGTAATCCTTGAAGACGCGGGCGATTTCGTCCTCGCCGGCGCTGGCAATCCACTGCGCGGCGCTCTGGCCGCGGCCGGGGTTCATGCGCATGTCCAGCGGACCATCATTCAGAAAACTGAAGCCACGCTCCGGATCGTCCAGCTGCGGGGAGGACACGCCAAGGTCGAGCAGTACCCCGTCAACCTTGCCGACCAAGGCGCGCGCCTGCACCTCATCACCCAGCTCGGCAAAGCTCCTTTGCACAATGACAAAGCGGCCGTCATCGGCCGCCAGAGCTTGCCCCGCTGCAATCGCTTGCGGGTCTTTGTCGAACCCCAACAAGCGCCCGTCGGGCCCGAGCCGTTCCAGAATGAGCCGACTATGCCCACCTCGCCCGAAGGTGCCATCCAAGTAGCAGCCGTCTGCGCGCAAGGCGAGTCCTTCCACTGCCTCTTCGAGCAGTACGGTGATATGGCGGAAGCTGCTGGTTGCGCTCACAGGATTAGGTCACGTAGTTCATCCGGCAGACCGCCGGGTTGTTTGATTGCCATGAGATCCGCCTCGGAAATCGCGTTCCAGGCGTCTTCATCCCACAGTTGAAATTTGTTCAGCTGGCCGACCAGCATGGCCCGCTTGTCCAGACTGGCGTGCTCACGCAGGCGCGGCGGAACAAGGAAACGCCCGGCGCTATCCAGCTCCAGGTCCACGGCATTACCGATCAGCAGACGTTGCAGGCGGCGAGTCTCCTCGCGCAGGGAAGGCAGCTCTCGCAGCTTGGCTTCGATGAGCTCCCATTCAGGCAGGGGATAGACAGTCAAACAGGGATCGACGGCGTCGATTGTCACGATGAGCTGTCCACCACAACGCGAAACGAGCTCATCACGATACCGACTTGGCATCGCGAGTCGCCCTTTGGCGTCGAGACTGATGGCGTTAGCTCCGCGAAACAAGGCTGCGCTCCCCCTTTGATTGGCTTTCCGTGCCAGTGAATCCCACTTCTACCCACTTCGCTCCACTTCCGCACACTATAGAAATGCGCAAGCCCCACCGTCAAGGCGGGCAAAAGCGGAAAACTCCTTACAGGACGGCAATTTAGCGAGGGTTCGGAAGGGATTGGGATGGTTATACCGAGGCAAAGACGGAGCAAAATCCAGCACTTACAGGAAGCTGAACTTCGAACTTAAAGTAAATTGTTAAGAGTAAGATCTTTTCGGTATTTCTAAGGAGGGTAAGAGAACGCGAAAGAGCTAACGCGGAGGAGAAAGGAGAAAAAGCAGAGAGTCGATCTGTAAGCCGGGTTCTGTCGAGGACAGTCATTCATCTACGGCTGCCATCACTGACAGCCTTTAGCAACCTACCCGAATCCGACGCGGGCCACGCCATGGATTCCTATTTGGTCTTGCTCCGAGTGGGGTTTACCTAGCCACGAACTGTTGCCAGTCGTGCGGTGCGCTCTTACCGCACCTTTTCACCCTTACCGGCGCTTGCGCGCTTAGGCGGTTATTTTCTGCGGCACTTTCCGTAGGCTTGCGCCTCCCAGGCGTTACCTGGCACTCCGCCCTGTGGAGCCCGGACTTTCCTCCCTCTCAAAATCGCAGAACGAAATGAGACAGCGACTGCCCGATCGACTCTCCACCGCCAAGATTAACGGCACGCGCTCCCAAGAACAAGCTCAGGAATCGCCCTGCCGTTCCAAGGCCGCCTGGTAGAGCAGATTCTTGCGCACGCCCGTGATCTCCGCCGCCAGCGCGGCAGCCCGCTTCACCGGCATTTCTGCGAGTAACAGATCCAGAATTCGCAGCGCTTCCGTACTCAGAGCCCCCTCACCCTCCGGCGCCTGCCACCCCTTTACCAGCACTACGCACTCGCCGCGCTGCTGGTTTGAGTCCGCCGCCACCCAGCCACACAACTCATCCAGCGGTGCGCCCTTCAGCGTTTCGAAGGTCTTGGTCAACTCCCGCGCCAGCACCGCCGGGCGATCGCCACCGAATACGCCACGCATATCTTCCAAAGACTCCAGAAGTCGATGAGGCGCCTCATAGAAGATCAGCGTACGCGGCTCTTCCTTTAACTCGTCCAACCTCCCTCGGCGAGCATTGGCTTTGGCCGGCAGGAATCCCTCGAAAATGAATCGATCCGACGGCAGACCAGCGGTCGATAGCGCGGCGATCAGTGCACAGGCCCCAGGCACAGGCACCACTGCAATTCCCGCAGCACGCGCTTGTCGCACCAGGTGAAAACCCGGATCGGAGATGAGCGGCGTGCCCGCATCGGAAATCAGCGCCACGTCGTCCCCTGCCTGTAATCGCGCAAGGAAGCGCCCACCCTGATCCCGCTCGTTGTGCTCATGACAGGCAGCCAGCGGTGTTTCGATGCCGAAGTGCTGCAGTAGGCGGGCCGAGTGACGGGTGTCCTCGGCGGCGATCAACGCAACCTCTCGCAGCACCCGCAGTGCGCGGGCGGTAATGTCGTCGAGGTTACCGATAGGCGTTGCGACCACGTACAGCGTGCCGCAAGCGCTGCCACTGGCAGGGGAAAGTGTCACAAGCCACCTCGGAAAAGACTTAAAGCGCGCATTGTATCCCGATTCGCCGGCCCGACATCGCGCCTCAACCGGGGCTTGGGTACAATCGCGTCTTTCTTCAACGAGTATCGGGACCGATAAATGATCGCTTGCCTGCGTCCGCTCTCCGCCCTCTGCCTCGCCGGCCTGCTGGCTGCCTGCGCCAGTTCGCCCTCGTCCAGCCTTGGCGAACTGCCCCGCACCCCCCAGGCCAGCATCGAGCAACTGCTGCAGCAAGCCAGCGAGGCAAAGCCGGAAGAAGCCGCACTGCTGCGCCTGTCCGCCGCCGACCTCGCCTACAAACAGCAGGATATCGGTCGTTCGGCTCGCATCCTGGAGCAGATCCCGCTGGAGAGCCTGAAGCCCGCCCAGCAGATATTCGCCAGCACCCTGGCTGCCGAACTGGCCATGGCCCGCAACCAACCCAAGAGCGCCCTCAAGGCACTGAGCCATCCCAGCCTCGACCACCTTGCCGAGCTACCCGTTGACCAGCAGGTGCGCACTCAACTAGTTCGTGCCCGCACTCTGGAGGCCGATGGCCAGACACTCGCCGCCGCCCGCGAACGCGTGTTCATCGCTCCGCTGCTCAGCGGCGAAGCTGCCAGCAGCAACCATGAAGCAATCTGGGCACTGGTTTCCAGCCTGCCACTGGACCAATTGCAAGGCGGCGCCGACAAGGATCTTGCCGGCTGGCTGGAACTGGCGAGCCTGACCAAGACCTCGTCCACCCTGGAACAGCAACAAGCCGCCATCGATAACTGGCGCGCCATGAATCCGGACCACCCGGCCGCCAAGCAACTACCGCAGGCCCTGACCAAACTCAAGGAAGTTGCCGGCCAACCACTGACCAAGATTGCCCTCCTGCTACCCCAGGAAGGCCAACTGGCCTCCGTGTCCCGCGCCTTGCGCGATGGCTTCCTGGCCGCCCATTACCAGGCGAAGCAGTCCGGCCAGCAACAACCGACCATTGAGCTCTACGACAGCTCCAAGCTGACGTCTATCGACGACTTCTACCGCCAAGCCCAGGCCGACGGCGTACAACTGGTAGTCGGTCCACTGGAGAAACCGCTGGTCAAGCAGCTCAGCACCCGAGAGCAACTACCCATCACTACCCTGGCCCTGAACTACAGTGACTCGGCCCAGGAAGCTCCAGCCCAACTCTTCCAGTTTGGCCTTGCCGCCGAAGATGAAGCCCGGGAAGTGGCCCGTCGCGCCTGGGCTGACGGCATGCGTAGCGCCGTGGCCCTGGTGCCTCGCGGCGAGTGGGGGGATCGCGTACTGCGTGCCTTCCAGCAGAGCTGGCAAGCCGAAGGTGGTCGCCTTATCGCCGCCGAGCACGTCGACCAGCCGGTGGCGCTGGCCCAGCAGATCGCCGATCTGTTCCAGCTCCGCCAGAGCGAAGCCCGCGCCAAGCGCCTGCAGGGGACCCTGGGCGTACCGGTAGCCGCCCAACCGGCGCGACGCCAGGACGTCGACTTCATCTTCCTCGCCGCTACTCCACAGCAAGCCCAACAGATCAAACCGACCCTGGCCTTCCAGTACGCTGGCGACGTACCGGTCTACGCCACTTCCCATCTCTATTCGGCAGGCAACGATCAGGCCCAGTACCAGGACCTGAACGGTATCCGCTTCTGCGAAACCCCCTGGCTGCTGAACGGCGACGACCCACTACGCCAGCAGGTCAGCAACCAATGGCCACAAGCCGGCGGCAGCCTGGGGCGCCTCTATGCCATGGGCGCAGACGCCTATCGCCTGGCACCGCGCCTAACGCAACTAAAAGTACTGCCGGAAACCCAAGTAGATGGCCTTTCCGGCCGACTGAGCCTCAACCCCGCCCGCCGTATCGAACGCCAGCTCCCCTGGGCTGAGTTCCGAAATGGCCAGGTCCAGCGCCTGAAAGACAGCGACTCTTGAGCGACAAACGCGCCCGCGGACAAGCGGCGGAAGCCCTTGCCCGCGCCCACCTAGAAGCAAACGGACTGCGTTTGTTGTCCCAGAACTGGCTGTGCCGTCGCGGCGAGCTCGATCTGGTCATGCTCGACGGCGATACAGTAGTATTCGCCGAAGTCCGCTACCGGCGTCATGCCGGCTGGGGTGGCGCCCTCGAGAGCGTCGATGCCCGCAAGCGCGAAAAACTGGCATACGCCGCCCAGCAGTTCCTCCAGCAGGAATCCCGCTGGGCCAAACACCCTTGTCGATTTGATGTGATTGCCGTCAATGCAATGGACGGTAACTCACCCCCGCGACTGACCTGGCTGAAGAATGCCTTCGACACCTGATCGGTCGCCCCACTGAAGGTCTTACCCGATGGACATGCAACCCCGTATTCGCCAACTCTTCCAAGCCAGCATCGATACCAAGCTGCAGGCCATGGAACTGCTGGCCCCGCACATCGAGCACGGCAGCATGGTGATGGTCCACGCGCTGCTCAATGAGGGCAAGATCCTGTCCTGCGGCAACGGCGGCTCGGCCGGCGACGCCCAGCACTTCTCCTCGGAATTGCTCAACCGTTTTGAGCGCGAACGCCCGAGCCTGCCCGCGATCGCACTAACCACCGACAGTTCGACCATCACCTCAATCGCCAACGACTATAGCTACAACGAAGTTTTCTCCAAGCAGATCCGCGCACTCGGCCAACCCGGCGACGTACTGTTGGCCATTTCTACCAGCGGCAATTCGGCCAATGTGATCCAAGCCATCCAGGCCGCCCATGACCGCGAAATGGTGGTAGTTGCCCTGACGGGGCGCGACGGTGGTGGTATGGCCTCATTGCTACTGCCCGAAGATGTGGAAATCCGCGTTCCCTCCAAGGTCACTGCACGCATCCAGGAAGTACACCTGCTGACCATCCACTGCCTCTGCGACCTGATCGACCGTCAACTGTTTGGGAGTGAAGAATGATCCGTTCCCCCCTGATTCTCGCTGGCCTCGCCCTTTGCCTCGCGCTTTCCGGCTGCGGTGGCCGCACCATTGGCAAGACCATCGACGACCAGTCCACGCCATCCAAGGTGCGCGCGAAAGTCGAGGCCGCCAGCGCTGACCTGAAGACCAACTCGCACATCGTAGTCTCCAGCTACAACGGCGTGGTGCTGCTCGCTGGCCAGACGCCGCGCGCCGACCTCAAGGAACTGGCCGGACAGGCTGCCCAGAGCGCTCAGGGCGTACGCCGCGTGCACAACGAACTGCAAGTCCTGCCGCCCTCCTCCACCCTGGCGCGCATGAATGACAGCACCATCACCACCAAGATCACCACCCAACTACTGGCCGACAGCAAGGTTCCCAGTTCGCAGATCAAGGTGGTGACCGAGAATGGAATCGTCTATCTGCTAGGCCTGGTCACCCGCCAGGAAGCCCAACTGGCCACCAGCATCGTTCAGAGTGTTTCCGGCGTACAGAAGATCGTTCGACTCTTCGAATACACCAACTGACCCCTGCGGCAGGCACAAAAAAAGGCGATCCGAGGATCGCCTTTTTTCTTACTTGACCACTTTTAGACTGGGCCGGCCGCTTGGGCGCGTAGAGTCCCCCCCCGAACTTGGCGGCTCATTACCGGAGGGGCCGTCATCGTCAGGCTCTGGATCATCCCCGGGAAGCGGCGGCTCAAGATCGAAGACCATGCCCTGTCCATTTTCTCGGGCATAGATGGCCATTACCGCAGCCGAAGGGATGTAGAGGCTGTGGGCAACCCCTCCGAAGCGACCCTCGAAGCTCACCGCGTCGTTGTCCATATGAAGATGGCGCACAGCACTGGGAGAAACATTGAGCACGATCTGGCCATCATTGGCGTAGCCCGGTGGCACCTGCACGCCCACATGCTCGGCATTGACCAGCAAGTGCGGCGTGCAGTTGTTATCAACGATCCACTCGTAGAGAGCACGGACCAGGTAGGGACGACTGGAATTCATCTTGGTCTCCTCAGCGCATATCGCGCTCGGCGGCGGACAAGCTGGCCAGGAAAGAGTCTCGAGCGAAGGCCCGTTCCATGTAGTCCAGAAGCGGCTTGGCCGGCCGCGGCAGCTCGATGCCCAGCACGGGAAGGCGCCACAGAATCGGCAGCAAGCAGCAATCCACCAGGCTGAAATCTTCGCTCAGAAAATAGGGCTTGTCGGCAAAGAGCGGCGATACGCCGGTCAGGCTCTCGCGAAGCTCTTTGCGCGCCAGCGCCTTGTCGGCGTCCTTGCTGCGCGGATCAAGGATACGATCCACCAGCGAACACCAGTCGCGCTGTACGCGATGGATGAGCAAGCGAGTATTGGCTCGAGCCACCGGATAGACAGGCAACAACGGTGGATGGGGATAGCGCTCTTCGAGGTACTCCATCACCACGGTGGACTCATAGAGCGCCAGATCGCGATCTACCAGGGTTGGCACACTGCCGTAGGGATTGACCTCGGCCAACTTGGGCGGGCAACGGCCCGGCTCGACATTGATGATCTCGGCAGCGACCCCCTTCTCGGCGAGCACAATGCGCACACGATGGGAGTAGTGGTCGGCAGGGTCGGAATAACAGGCCAGCCTATTGGTGACGGCCATTGCGCCCTCCTCACTAGGGATTATTCAGGGGCAGAAAGACGCGCGCGCCCAATGAGGGCGCGCGGTTGTGAAACAGTCCAGCAGTGTATCAGTGCACGTCCTTCCAGTACTCGCGCTTGAGCAGATAGGCGAATACGAAGAAGAACGCCAGGTACAGCAGGACATAGGTCCCGATGCGCTGGCTTTCCAGCTTGACCGGATTGGCCGAGTAAGCCAGGAAGGTCACCAGGTTCTGGACCTTCTCGTCAAACTCGGCTTCGGTCAGCTTGCCGGTCTTCGGCACCACGGTCAGCTGATCACAGGCTTCATGGGTGATTGGCGCGCCAGTCAGCGGATCGAACTGCTTCTTGCCGTCCTCTACCACCTGAACCTGCTTGCAACCAATGACCTGACGGCCCTGCAGGCTGACCAGGACGTTTGGCATACCCACGTTCGGGAAGACCTTGTTGTTCACGCCCCACGGACGCGCAGGATCCTCATAGAAGGCACGCAGGTAGCTGTACAGCCAGTCAGTACCACGCACGCGAGCAACCAGGGTCAAGTCCGGGGGAGCCGCGCCGAACCACACCTTGGCATCGTTGGGCTGCATGCCGATCTTCATGTGGTCGCCAATCTTGGCGCCTGTGAAGACCAGGTTCTGCAGCATCAGCTCTTCGGAAATGCCGAGATCCTTGCCTACACGCTCGTAGCGCTGGAACTTGGCACTGTGGCAGCCCATGCAGTAGTTCGCGAAAGTACGCGCGCCATCCTGCATCGCAGCCTTGTCGGTCAGATCGATGTCGACCTTGTCCAGATGCACATCATGACCGCCGGCAGCGAAGGAAAGAGCCGGCAGCGCAGCAAATACAAATGCAGCAAATAGCTTTTTCATTAGCCCGTCACCCTTTCCGGAACCGGTTTGGTTTTTTCCATCCTGGTGTAGAACGGCATCAGGATGAAGTACGCGAAGTACAGGATGGTGCACACCTGCGACAACAACGTACGGCCCGGGGTCGGCGCTAGAACGCCCAGCACGCCAAGGATGATGAAGGAGACGCAGAACACCAGCAGCCAGATCTTGCTCAGCCAGCCCTTGTAGCGCATCGACTTGACGGGACTACGATCCAGCCACGGCAGCACGAACAGCACAGCGATGGCAGCCCCCATGGCGATGACGCCGAGGAGCTTGTCTGGTACCGCACGAAGAATCGCGTAGAACGGGGTGAAGTACCATACCGGCGCGATGTGCTCAGGCGTCTTGAACGGGTTCGCCTGTTCGAAGTTCGGCTTCTCGAGGAAGTAACCGCCCATTTCCGGGAAGAAGAACACTACGAAGCAGAACACGAAGAGGAACACCACGACACCGACAATGTCTTTCACGGTGTAGTAGGGATGGAACGCGATGCCATCGATCGGCACTCCGTTCTCGTCCTTCTTCTTCTTGATGTCCACGCCGTCCGGGTTGTTCGAACCCACTTCGTGCAAGGCCAGGATGTGCAGCACAACCAGGCCGAGCAGGACGATCGGCAGAGCGATCACGTGCAAGGCGAAGAAACGGTTCAGAGTGATACCGGAGATCAGGTAGTCACCACGGATCCACTGGGTAAGGTCCTCACCCACCACCGGGATAGCACCGAACAGGGAGATGATCACCTGAGCACCCCAGTAGGACATCTGGCCCCAGGGCAGCAGGTAACCCATGAAGGCCTCGGCCATCAGGGCGAGGTAGATCAGCATGCCGAAGATCCACACCAGCTCACGCGGCTTCTGGTAGGAGCCGTAGAGCAGGCCGCGGAACATGTGCAGGTAGACAACGACGAAGAATGCCGATGCACCGGTGGAGTGCAGGTAGCGGATGATCCAGCCGTACTCCACGTCGCGCATGATGTACTCGACCGACGCGAAGGCCTCTTCGGCTGACGGAGTGAAGCTCATGGTCAGCCAGATACCGGTAAGGATCTGGTTAACCAACACCAGCAGTGCCAGCGAACCGAAGAAGTAGAAGAAGTTGAAGTTCTTCGGGGCGTAGTACTTGCTCAGATGGTCTTCCCACATCTTGGTCGCGGGGAAGCGCGCATCGACCCATTCCATGAATTTGCTCATCAGGCCTTCTCCTGGTCCACACCGACGACGATAACGTCATCCGACTCGTACGAGTAGGGCGGCACCGGCAGGTTCAGAGGCGCGGGCTGCGCCTTGTAGACACGACCGGCGAGGTCGTAGCGGGAGCCGTGGCAGGGGCAGAAATAGCCGCCGACCCATTCGGCGCCCAGGTCAGCCGGCGCGACTTCCGGACGGAAGGACGGCGAGCAGCCGAGGTGGGTACAGATACCGACAAGCACCAGGATTTCCGGCTTGATCGAGCGGCTGACCGGATCAACGTAGGTCGGCTGCACCGAAGCCTTGGACTCCGGGTCGGCCATGCTACCGCTCAGCTTGCCCAGATTGGCCAGGATCTCTTCGGTACGACGCACGATGAACACCGGCTGACCGCGCCATTCGGCGATGATCTGCTGGCCTGCCTCGACCTTGCTTATATTCACCTTGACCGGTGCACCCGCGGCCTTGGCCTTGGCACTGGGCAGCCATGACCCCACGAACGGGACCGCAGCCCCCACCGCTCCCGCCGCACCGACCACGGACGTGGCCGCTACGAGGAAGCGACGCCGGCCTGCATTCACGCCGTCATTGCTCATTCAGTCGTCTCCCATCAGCTTCTGTGGCCTGTTGTTCAGGCCTCTACTAAGTAAAAAATCGAGCCGCGCAAAAAATTCGCCAAATGGTAAAGAAAACCCCCTTTGCTGACAAGGTAATAGCCGGATACAAATAGGCCGAAAGCCTTGAATGGCGCGGGATTCGCACATGCGACAAGCTGTCGCATGCCATAACTTTTAGCGCATAAAAAAACGCCCAGCTCCGAAGAAACTGGGCGTTCTTTGCAAGCGCTGAATTAACGCTTGGAGTACTGCGGACGCTTACGCGCTTTGCGCAGACCGACTTTCTTACGTTCAACTTCGCGAGCGTCGCGAGTCACGTAGCCGGCTTTACGCAGCGAGCTGCGCAGGGTCTCGTCGTATTCGATCAGAGCGCGGGTGATGCCGTGGCGAATAGCGCCGGCCTGACCGCTTACACCACCGCCAACGACGGTGACGTAAATATCGAATTTCTCGACAGTCTCGGTCAGCTCCAGCGGCTGACGCACGACCATGCGAGCGGTTTCGCGACCGAAGAAGGTATCCAGGGTGCGATTGTTGATGGAGATCTTGCCAGTACCCGGACGCAGGAAGACGCGCGCGGTAGCAGTCTTACGACGGCCAGTGCCGTAGTTTTGAGTCGCCGACATAATGAACTATCCCGTTAAATCTTCAGTTCTTGGGGCTGCTGAGCGGTGTGCGGGTGAACAGCACCCTTGTACACCTTCAGCTTGCGATACATGTCGCGACCCAGCGGGTTCTTCGGCAGCATGCCTTTCACCGCGGTCTCGATCACGCGCTCAGGGGCTTTGGCAATCAACTTCTCGAAGTTGATTTCCTTGATGCCGCCCGGGAAACCGGAGTGCGAGTAGTACATCTTGTCGGTAGTCTTGGCACCGGTAACACGAACTTGCTCGGCGTTGATCACGACGATGTAGTCGCCGGTATCAACGTGAGGGGTGTACTCCGGCTTGTGCTTGCCACGCAGACGGCTGGCAATTTCGGTGGCCAGACGACCCAGGGTCTGACCTGCAGCGTCGACGACGTACCAGTCGCGCTTAACAGTTTCCGGTTTTGCAGTAAAAGTCTTCATTCGCTATAGCCTCAGGGGCCGCCCTGAAAATAAGACGGCGGATCTTACTGAATAGTGCTCGCTCTGACAAGGTCAGAGACAGCCGGAAACAGACGCTATCGGGGGCTCGGGTCAGCGCGTCCGCTACGGCATAGGGTTTTCGGCAGGCTAGGCATCCCCGCCTTCTTTCTCGGCAGGCTAGGCATCCCCGCAAAGAAAGCCGCGAAATTATGCCGATTGCAGGAAAAATTTCAACCTGATTTCATTCATCCTTTATGAAAACGCTGGAGGCAGCGATGGAATACCGCCAACTCGGCCGCACTGACCTCAAGGTCAGCAGCCTGTGTCTGGGCACTATGACCTGGGGTGAGCAGAACACAGAGAAAGAAGCCTTCGCTCAGATCGAGCGCGCCAAGTCGTACGGCATCAACTTCATGGACACGGCGGAGATGTACCCGGTACCGCCGCGTGCCGAAACGTACAGCGCCACCGAAACCATCATCGGCAACTGGTTCGCCAAGCGCGGCGACCGTGCCGAGTGGGTCCTGGCAAGCAAGGTGGCCGGCCCCGGCAACGGCATCAGCCATATCCGCGACGGCAACCTAAAGCACAACCGCCAGCACATCACCGCCGCACTGGACGCCAGTCTGAAGCGCCTGCGTACGGACTGGATCGACCTCTATCAGTTGCACTGGCCCGAACGCAGCACCAACTTCTTCGGCCAGCTTGGCTATCAGCACAAAGAGGACGACTTCACCCCGCTGCAGGAAACCCTCGCAGTGCTCGGCGAGCAGGTCAAGGCTGGCAAGATCCGCCATATCGGCCTGTCCAACGAAACACCCTGGGGCACCATGAAGTTCCTCCAGCTCGCCGACCAGCTCGGGTTGCCGCGCGCCGCGTCCATTCAGAACCCCTACAACCTGCTCAACCGCAGCTTCGAAGTGGGCCTGGCGGAAGTGGCGATTCGCGAGCAGTGTGGGCTGCTGGCATATTCACCAATGGCCTTCGGCATGCTATCTGGCAAGTATGAGAACGGCGCGCACCCGACCAACGCGCGGATCACGCTCTTCAGTCGCTTCACCCGCTACACCAATCCGCAGTCCCAGGCAGCTTGCTCGCGCTACGTGCAACTGGCTCGCGAACACGGGCTCGATCCAGCGCAAATGGCCCTGGCATTCGTCACAGCCCAGCCTTTCGTGACCAGCAACATCATCGGCGCCACTTCGCTGGAACAGCTGGAAGCGAACCTGTACAGCAGCGAGCTGAAACTGTCCGAAGCCGTGCTGGAAGGCATTGCCGCCATCCATAAGGACCAGCCAAACCCAGCCCCCTGAAAACGCAGAAGCCCGGCACGCGCCGGGCTCCTCGTATCCACCGCCGTCTTACACCAGGGAACGGGCGATGATTTCTTTCATTATTTCGTTGGTGCCGGCGTAAATCCGCTGCACCCGCGCGTCCGCCCAGGCCCGCGCCACCGCGTATTCCCACATGAAACCGTAGCCGCCGTGCAACTGCACGCACTCGTCCAGCACTTTGCACTGCAGGTCGGTTCCCCAGTACTTGAGCATCGCTGCCGTGGGCACATCCAGCTTGCCATCCAGATGCAACTCCAGGCACCGATCGACGAATACACGACCAACCTGGATTTCAGTGGCCATCTCCGCCAGTTTGAAGCGGGTGTTCTGGAACTCGGCGATGGATTTGCCGAAGGCCTTGCGCTCACGGGTGTAGTCCAGGGTCCAGTTCAGCGCCGCTTCTGCCGAGGCCAGTGCGCCGATGCCCACGGTCAGGCGTTCCTGGGGCAGCTCCTGCATCAGATAAGCGAACCCCATACCGGCCTGGCCCAACAGGTTCTCCTTCGGTACACGAACGTCCTGGAAGAACAGTTCGGCAGTGTCCTGGGCCTTCATGCCGACCTTCTCCAGGCGCTTGCCCTTCGCGAAGCCCGGGGTACCCGCTTCGACCAGAAACAGGCTGGTGCCCTTGGCACCTGCCTTGGGGTCGGTCTTGGCCACCACTATCACCAGGTCGGCGAGAATGCCGTTAGTGATAAAGGTCTTGGAGCCATTGATGACATAGTCGCCGCCGTCCAGTACCGCAGTGGTCTTCACTCCCTGGAGGTCCGAGCCAGCGCCAGGCTCGGTCATGGCGATGGCAGTCACCATCTCACCGCTGACGAGCTTGGGCAGGTACTGCCTCTTCTGCGCCTCGGAGCCGTAATGCAGGATATAAGGTGCAACGATATCGGAATGCAGCGAGAAGCCGATTCCGGTCAGTCCCAGACGGCCGATCTCCTCGATCACCACCGCACTGTAGAGGAAGTCGGCAGCCATACCGCCGTATTCCTCAGGAATGTGCGAGCAGAGCATGCCGGCCTCACCCGCCTTGTTCCACAGGGTGCGATCGATGTGGCCGTCTTTCTCCCACTGATGGTGATAGGGCACCGCCTCCTGCTCGAGGAACTTGCGCACGCTGTCGCGGAAGAGTTCGTGGTCAGAGCTGAACAGGGTTCTCGGGATCATGGCATCACCTTGGAATGACACTGTGGTCATGTGGGTTCGGAGGCCACCGACTCTAGGCCAGTCCCCTCCCCCGCCACACTGGACACTTAGGACAAAAAATAAGACGATCCAGCCGGAGAATGACCGCTTTCCCCTAATAAGAACAACACCATGAGTAATTCGCAGTCCCCTAACCTTCGGCAGGTCAGCATCCTGGCCATCGACGGTGTCTTCGCCTCCACCTTGATGCAGGCCAAGGACTTCTTCCACATGGCCAGCCTGCGCTTCGGCAAACTGCAGGGCAAGGGCCTCACCCCCGCGTTCCAGATCCACTTGGTCAGCCCTGATGGCCGGCCAGCGGACAGTTTCAGTGAAGTACAACTCCCGGTCGACGGGCCTCTGGACGACGCGGAAATCATCATCATCCCGGCCTTCTGGGGCGATTTCGACGCCCTGCTTGCGCGTTATCCACAGGTCTGTGGCTGGCTGCGAGAGCGCCACGCCGCCGGCAGCGCCATTTGCGGCGAGGCCACCGGGGTATTCTGGATGGCCCAGGCCGGCCTGCTGGACGGCAAGGAGGCAACGACCTACTGGCGCTTCTTCGGAGAGTTCGCCGAACGCTTCCCCAAGGTTCTGCTGAATCAGGACAAGCACCTCTCCGACGCTGACAACCTCTACTGCGCGGGCGGTGTCACCTCGGCTTGCGACCTCTACATTTACCTGATCGAACGCTTCTGCGGCGCCGGCATCGCCCAGGCGGTCGCCCGCGACATCCTCTACGAAGTACAGCGCAGCTACACCCCGGGTCGCATCGGCTTCGGCGGGCAGAAGCTGCACCACGACGTGACCATCCTGCAGATCCAGCAATGGCTGGAAGATCACTTCGCCGACAAGTTCCGTTTCGAGGATGTGGCCCGCGACCATGGCATGAGCATTCGCAACTTCATGCGGCGCTTCCAGGCAGCTACTGGCGACAAGCCCCTGCACTATCTGCAGCGGTTACGCATCGAAACGGCGAAAGGGCTGCTCTCGGCTACGCGCAAGAGCATCAAGACCATCAGTTACGAAGTGGGCTACGACGACGCCAGTTTCTTCGCCAGGCTGTTTCGCCAGCACACCCAGCTCTCTCCGAATCAGTACCGCCGTCAGTACCAGCAAAAAGGAGAATGACGCCGCCATTCCAAGGATAGGTTGGCCGGCAGCGCCACCGCCCTATGATCGGTCCATGCCCGAACGGGATGTCCCGAACCCGCGCCAGCCCCGGCATGGGAGGACAACAACAAGAAAAGGTCCATCGCCATGCGCCGCTACCTGCTTGCCCTGCTAGCCGCCTGCAGCCTTACCGCTGTGGCGGACGACACCTGGAAACCCTTCCCCTATGACCAGACCGCCTACGACTACTCCGGTGACAAGCTGCGTGAGGCCTGGCCGCGCCTGACTCGAGGATTCGGCCCGAACTACCCCTACCCGGATGCCGACTGGGTGGTGACCATGGCCACCAAGTACCCGAAGGCCCTGGAACTGACCGTTACCGGCAATACCGGCTTCACGGGCAAGCCCGAGGAAGCCGAGGCTTACGCAGCCAAGCTGCAGGACGTCTGGCGCCTGATGTTCCGGGGTGAATTTGCCAAGGCGAAGAAGCAGGGCCTGGAGCTGGGCGTCGGCGGCCAGGTGCCGGCCATGTTCGCCCAAGTGGTTTATGCCATGTTCCTGGTGCCCGATCAGGCGGAGAAGCATCAACTGCTGGAAGAAGTGATCCGCTACACCGACGAAGCCGGCGATCTGGTCAAGGCCGATGTGGTCGCCCAGTTCGGCCGGGCCTACGCCAAGGCCCGTCTGGGTGAGGAGCTGCCGGTGCCGGTAGTACTCAAGCGCGGCTATACCAGCCAGATTCCCGATGAGCTGGACGCCCTGCTGAAGAAACAACCGCAGCAGCCTTTCGCTCTCGCCCTATACGGCGGCTACGAGGCTGGCGTGATCCGCAAGGTGGGCAAGCTGGTGGGCAAGATGACCTACGGGGTCAGCTCGGACAAGATGGAGCAGTACTTTGCCCGCTCTTTCAAGACCACCGACGACCTGCCCATAGGCCACTATGAGTACGCCAACGCACTGGAATACGTGTACGGCGAGGACGAGGAAGCCAAGGCGCTGGAACACCTGAGAAAGGCGGTGGCAATCAAGCCGATCAACGCCATGGAAGCGCTGGAAGTCGCCCATGCGCAAAGGCTGCTGAAACAGCAGGAACAGAAGCTGGCGCAGAACTGAAATAACCTGGCAAAAATGAAAAAGGCTGCCTTCGGGCAGCCTTTTTCTTGCGTGCGTTCCTCAGGGCTTGTGCGGCCTGGAAAGGAACTCGTGGGACTGCATCTCGAGCAGGCGACTGAGGGTACGCTGGAACTCGAAGTTCAGGCGGCCACCGGAATACAGGTCCTTCAGCTCCACTTCGGCCGAGATGATCAGCTTCACGTTGCGGTCATAGAACTCGTCCACTAGGTTGATGAAGCGCCGCGCCATGTCGTCCTTGGCCACGCCCATCTGTTCGACGTTGGCAAGGATCACCGCGTGGAAGATCTTGCCCAGTTCGATGTAGTCATTCTGGCTGCGCGGGCCATCGCAAAGCTCACGGAACTCGAACCAGGCGACGTCTTCGCAGACGCGCACGGCGCGGATTTCGCGATTCTCGATCATCAGGACTTCGTTTTCCTGAGCCATCGTGCAGTCCGGCAGCAGGCTCTTGAAGCTGCGACTCAGGCTGGCCTCGGCCTCGGTGTCCAGCGGGAAGTGGAACAACTCCGCCTGCTCGAGGGCGCGCAACCGATAGTCCACGCCACTGTCAACGTTGACGATATCGGTGTGCTCCTTGAGCAGCGCAATGGCTGGCAGGAACCGCGCCCGCTGCAGGCCGTCCTTGTAGAGGCCATCAGGGACAATGTTCGAGGTCGCCACCAGGCTGACGCCGTTCTTGAACAGCTCCTCAAGGAGCGTGGCCAGAATCATGGCGTCGGTGATATCGGAAACGAAGAACTCGTCGAAGCAGATCACTCGGGCTTCATCGGCGAAACGCTTGCCAATGATGGTCAGCGGGTTCTTTTCGCCCTTGAGGGTCTTCATCTCCTCATGGACGCGCTTCATGAAGCGGTGGAAGTGGGTACGCATCTTCTGCTTGAACGGCAGTGCATCGTAGAAGGTATCCACCAGGTAGGTCTTACCGCGACCTACTCCACCCCAGAAGTACAGGCCCTTCACCGGGTCCTGTCGCTTCTTGCCGAACAGGCCACCCAGCAGGCCAGGCTTGCTGCGTCCGTCGGCGATCAGGTCGTCATACAGCCGCTGCAAGTGGCGAACAGCCGTTTCCTGCGCAGCATCGTGGAAGAAATCCGGCCGTTTGAGATCGGCCTGGTAGCGCTCGAGGGGGGTCATGATCGGTAGCAAGGCAACGAAAAACGGGGCGAGTACTTTAGAGCCTGCCCCGTGGATTGGCAATTGGCCGGCAAAGCCGGCCGCTGGAAAGGCGGTTATTCCTGGGACGCGAGAGCCGCATAGAGGCGCTGGATAGCAGCATCGCGGGCCGCCGCGTCGGCAAAGGCCGGGCTGGAAGCCACCTGCTCGTCATCCAGCCAGATGCCGAAGGCTTCGCCTTCGACACGCAGGTCCAGCTCATCGCTTGACTGCAGACGCTTGCTGACCTGGCCGGCGGTCTTGCCGTCGGCGAAGGAGCGAGACAGCAGCAGTTGCTCCCCATCAGCATCCAGCAGACGGAAACGGAAGCTGCCGTCCTCGTCGCGGAAGCTCACGAAGCGCGCGCTCTTGGCCGCTTTTTTCTTCGTCTCACCACCAGCTTGTACGTTGGTGCGGAACGATCGCAAGCCGACAGCCTCGCGCAGCTCGTTGAGGAAGGGCGTGGCGATCTTGCGGGCCTTGGCAGCGCCGGCCAGGAGGATGTCCTCCAGATCGGACGGTCGCTCGATCAGTGCATGGTAGCGCTCGCGCGCCTCGCCCAGTTCGTTGTCGAGCAACTGGAACAGACGCTGCTTGGCTTCACCCCAGGCCAGGCCAGCCAGCAGGTCAGCACGGAACTCGGCGAGCTGCGCCGGGGTGGCGAAGGCCTGGTAGAGGGTGAAGAGGTGGGAGTTGTCCGGGTCTTTCGGCTCGCCGGGGGCGCGGGAGTCGGTGACGATGCGCGCGATGGCGTCCTTCAGCTGCTTGGCGCTACCAAACAGTGGAATCGTGTTGTCGTAGCTCTTGGACATCTTGCGGCCGTCGAGGCCGGGCAAGGTCGCTACCTCTTCCTCGATCACCGCTTCCGGCAGGGTGAAGTAATCGCGACCGGCACCAAACAGGTGGTTGAAGCGCTGGCCGATGTCGCGTGCCATCTCCACATGCTGGATCTGGTCGCGGCCAACCGGCACTTTGTGTGCGTTGAACATCAGAATGTCCGCGGCCATCAGCACCGGGTAGCTGTACAGGCCCATGGTCACGCCGGCATCCGGGTCTTCGCCGTTCTCCAGGTTCTTGTCCACGGAAGCCTTGTAGGCGTGCGCCCGGTTGAGCAGTCCCTTGGCGCTTACGCAGGTCAGCAGCCAGGTGAGCTCGGGGATCTCGGGAATGTCAGATTGGCGGTAGAAGGTCGCCTTATTGGTATCCAGGCCACAGGCCAGCCAGGTGGCGGCGATTTCCAGACGCGAACGCTGGATGCGGACCGGATCGTCGCACTTGATCAGGGCATGGTAGTCGGCCAGGAAGTAGAAGGAATCGACGTCGCTGGCGCGACTGGCAACGATGGCCGGGCGGATGGCGCCTGCGTAGTTGCCGAGGTGCGGCGTGCCGGTGGTGGTGATGCCGGTAAGGATACGAGTGGTCATGGTGTTCGCTTGTCAGACTTCGTTCGGAATCAGAGACGCGGCAGGACCAGATCCTTGAGGTCGGTCAACTTGCCGTGGAAGAAGTGCCCGCATTCTGCCACTTTCAGCAGCTCATGGGGGCGCGTGAGGCCAGCGGACCAGTCATACACTGCTTGGGGCGGCACGACCTCATCGGCCTCGGGCTGGATCACTGTCACCTCGCCGCCTTCAGGCAGCGGGTTATCCGCCGTCAGGCGCATGACCGCCGGTGCCACCATGAACAGGCGTGGAACCAAGATACCCTGACGCCCGAGGCGACCGGCAAGGCTGGCAGCAACGAAGCCACCAAAGGAGAAGCCGAACAGGGTCAAAGGCAACTCCGGTCGCTGAGTGTAGAACCAGTGGGCGACGGCTTCGGCGTCGTCCACCTCGCCAGTGCCCATATCATGACTACCGGCACTGGCGCCGACGCCTCGATAATTGAAGCGCAATGTGCTGTATCCCGCGTCACGGGCGGTGCGTTGCAGGGTGGAAACCACCTTGTTGAGCATGGTGCCGCCCTGCACCGGATTAGGATGACAGATCAGCGCGAGGCCCTTGGCCTCAGGTAAATCAAGATGCAGCGCCTCGATCTGGCCACATGGGCCATCGAGCAGGAGAGGGTTTTCGCGGCTCAACTAGGGAAACTCCGTGACCCCGTGACGGGTCGACTCGTCTTGGATTAGCACAACAGGGCTTGCGTCGCGGTATACAGCGCGGATTCGAGCCGTTAACGTAAAGCAAAGCCGTTTATAGAGGAAGGACTCGTGGAACAGTCGCTCACCGTCTGGTTGTTACCAGCCTTCGCCCTGCTCGCCGGTATCGGCATCGGATTCCTGATTGCCCGCCTGGTGCCCAATGCCGCTCCGAGCCGGACGCAGCGCCAGCTGGATGATCTGCAGGAACGTTTCGATACCTACCAGAGCGAGGTGGTCACTCACTTCAACACCACCGCCAGCCTGGTGAAAAAACTCACCCAGAGCTACCAGGAAGTGCAGGAGCATCTGTCCGAGGGCGCCAGCCGCCTGGCCCTGGATGAGCTGACCCGCCAACGCCTGCTGGCCGCACTACACGCCGATGAGGCTGCCAGTCCGCGAGAGCGCCTGACACCACCGAAGAGCAATGAAGCGCCCAAGGACTATGCGCCCAAAGCCCCGGACGCCCCTGGCACCCTGGACGAGACCTTCGGCCTGAAAGGCAAGTACTGATTCCGACACGGCTGGACCTCCGATCGGCCAGCCGAACCGGAGGCCAACAAAAAGCCCCGCGATGCGGGGCTTTTTGTTGTTCGGTCGCTTAGATCGCACCGCGAGAGCGGAGCAGTTCCAGGACTTGCTTGACGCCCTCTTCCACCGTGACGGCCTGGGTATCGATCACCAGATCGGCATCCAGCGGCACATCGTAGGGGAAGGACTCTCCCGGGATATTGTCCCGACCTGCAGCGTACAGGCCTTGCGGGTCACGCTCGCGGCACGCCAGCGGCGATGCCTGCACATAGACGGTGATCAGGCGGTCAGCACCAATCAGCGCCTTGGCCTGCTCGCGACCTTCGGCATCCGGAGCAACGAAGGCAGCCAAAGTCAGCAGGCCGGCTTCGTTGAACTGGCGCGCAACGTGAGCAGCACGTCGCCAGTTCTCGGTGCGGCCGGCGCGATCCTGCGGCAAGCCCTTGTTCAGGTCATGACGCAGGTTCTGGCCATCCAGCACGTAAACCGCACGCCCCATGTCGAAGAGCTTGCGCTCCACGGCGTAGGCCAAGGTGCTCTTGCCTGCGCCTGAGAGGCCGCTGAACAGCACGGTAGCCGGCTGCTGGCCGAAGCGTGCTGCGCGCTCCTCGCGGGCAACGTGCGCCTGTTTGCCATGGTGACCGTCGAGATTACGCCCGGCTTGCGGATCGGCGATGATCATGCCGGCGCCGACGGTGCCATTGGTGAGGCGATCAATGACGATGAATGCACCGGTGGTGCGGTTCTGTTCGTAGCCGTCGAGGGCAATCGGCGCATCCAGGCTGACCTTGACCTTGGCGATCTCATTCAGTTGAAGGCTGCTGCCTGCTGTTTCCTCGAGGGTGTTCACGTCCACCTTGTGCGCGATGCTGGGAATGGAGCCCGGCACATAGCTGGTGGCGCGCTTGATGTCATACTTCTTGCCCGGAAGCATAGGCTCTTCGGACATCCATACCAGCATGGCGTCGAAGCCGTCGGTGACCTGCGGGCGGTTGTCGGCATGCACCAACATGTCGCCGCGGGAAACGTCGATTTCATCTTCCAGTGTCAGGGTGATCGCCTGGCCGGGGCCGGCGTGCTCCAATTCGCCTTCGTAGGTGACGATTGACTTGACGCGGCTGCCCTTGCCCGAAGGCAGAGCCACCACTTCATCACCCTTGCGCACGACGCCGCTGGCCAAGGTTCCGGCGAATCCGCGGAAGTTGAGGTTCGGACGGTTCACGTACTGCACCGGGAAGCGCATGTCGGAGACGTTTCGGTCGCCGGCGATTTCCACGGTTTCAAGGATTTCCATCAGCGACTGCCCGGTGTACCAGGGCGAGCGCTCGCTCTTGTTCACCACGTTGTCGCCCTTCAGGGCCGACATCGGCACGAAGTGGATCGAGGTGGGGTTGAGCTTGATGCGTTCGGCAAAGTGCAGGTAGTCGGCCTTGATGCTCTCGAACACCACCTGGTCGAAGTCTTTCAGGTCCATCTTGTTGATGGCGACGACGATGTGCTTGATACCCAGCAAGGATGCGATGTAGCTGTGCCGGCGGGTCTGGGTCTGCACACCGTAGCGGGCGTCAACCAGGATAATGGCCAGGTCGCAGGTGGAGGCGCCGGTCGCCATATTGCGGGTGTACTGCTCATGGCCGGGGGTATCGGCAATGATGAACTTGCGCTTGGCAGTGCTGAAGTAGCGGTACGCCACGTCAATGGTGATGCCCTGCTCGCGCTCGGCCTGCAGTCCGTCGACCAGCAGCGCCAGGTCAACGTCGTCACCGGTGGTGCCGACTTTCTTCGAATCACGGGTGATGGCTTCCAGATGGTCTTCGTAGATCATCTTGGAGTCGTGCAGCAGGCGCCCGATCAGGGTGCTCTTACCGTCGTCGACGTTGCCGCAAGTGAGAAAGCGCAGCAGTTCCTTGCGTTCGTGCTGGGCCAAGTAAGCGAGGATATCCTCGCTGATCAGATCGGATTGGTGGCTCATGATGCGGAATCCTTAGAAATAGCCCTGACGTTTCTTCTCTTCCATCGAGCCGGCGGCGTCGTGGTCGATGACCCGCCCCTGGCGTTCGGAAGTACGGGTCAGGAGCATTTCCTGGATGATTTCCGGCAACGTGGTCGCCGTGGACTCCACCGCGCCAGTCAGCGGGTAGCAGCCTAGGGTGCGGAAACGCACCATGCGCTTCTCGATACGCGCTTTCTCTTCGTCGGAGAGATGCTCGAGGATGCGCTCGTCGTCGATCATGATCAGCGTGCCGTTCTTCTCGATGACTTCACGCTCGGCGGCGAAGTACAGCGGGACGATCGGAATCTGTTCCAGATAGATGTACTGCCAGATGTCCAGCTCAGTCCAGTTGGACAGCGGGAAGACGCGAATCGACTCGCCCTTCTTCACCTTGCCGTTGTAGACGTTCCAGAGTTCGGGGCGCTGGTTCTTCGGGTCCCAGCGATGCTTGCTGTCGCGGAAGGAGTAGACGCGCTCCTTGGCGCGAGACTTCTCCTCGTCGCGGCGAGCGCCGCCGAATGCCGCATCGAAGCCGTACTTGTCGAGTGCCTGCTTCAGGCCCTCGGTCTTCATCACGTCAGTGTGCTTTGCACTGCCATGGGTGAAGGGGTTGATGCCCTGGGCTACGCCTTCCGGGTTGACGTGGGTGATCAGGTCCAGGCCCATCTCGGCGACCATCTTGTCGCGGAAACGGTACATCTCCTGGAACTTCCACCGGGTGTCGACATGCATGACCGGGAACGGCAGCTTGCCGGGGAAGAACGCCTTGCGCGCCAGGTGCAGCATGACGGCGGAGTCTTTACCGATGGAGTAGAGCATCACCGGGTTGTCGAATTCGGCGGCCACTTCACGAATGATGTGGATGCTCTCCGCCTCCAGCTGTTTCAGGTGCGTCAGTTTATCGAGCATGGCTACTCACGAAGATCTTTCTGATACGACGGCCGGCGGGCCGTGGACGAGCGGGCACTCTAACACAGCCCCTCCCTTCTATTGAGAGGCCTGTTTAGAACGAAAAAATCTAGTGATATGCCCACCGGGTAGATGCCGCACAGCGCCCTCAAACGGGATTCGGGCAATCGATGAAGAGATGCTCCAGGGCGAAACGCCGCGCCAGATAGTCGCCCAGCGCCTGCACGCCGTAACGCTCGGTCGCATGATGGCCGGCGGCGATGAAGCTGATACCGTTTTCCCGTGCACTATGGAAGGTCTGCTCAGAGGCTTCGCCCGTCAGGTAGAGGTCAACGCCCGCTGCAATCGCGGTATCGATGTAGCCCTGGCCGCCACCCGTGCACCAGCCGATCCGACTGATCATCCGGTCGCCCTCGACCAGCAGCGGCTCACGCCCCAGGACCTCGTGCACACGACGAGCGAAGTCGATGGCGGTCATGGGCTCGACCAATGAGCCGATCAGGCCAACAGTACGCGGATTATCCGGTTCCAGCGGGCCTTCAACGATGATGTCCAACTGGCGCGCAAGCTGAACGTTGTTGCCCACCTCGGCATGCAAATCCAGTGGCAGGTGGTAGGCCAACAGGCTGACGTCGTTGGCCAGCAGCGTCTTCAGACGGCGCTGCTTCATGCCTACCACGCATGGATTTTCACCCTTCCAGAAGTAGCCGTGGTGAACCAGCACCACATCCGCCTCGGCCTCCACCGCGGCGTCCAGCAAGGCCTGGCTGGCGGTGACGCCGGTGACGATTCGGCTGACCTGCGGACGCCCCTCGACCTGCAGGCCGTTGGGGCAGTAATCCTGGATCCGCGAAGCGTTCAGGTAGCGCTCCGCTTCTTCCACCAGAGTGTTCAAGGCAATGGCCATGGCGTTCCTCACAAGCTGTTGCGGACGGCTCGTTTTTAACGGGCGCCCTCGTATAATGGCGCCACCTTAAGGGGCACCCCTGCCCCTCGCAACCCTCAGGATTCTCCCTCGATGCTCAAGGCCCTGCGATATCTCGGCTGGCCCCTGATTGTCGGCGTGCTCGTGGCACTGCTGATCATCCAGCAATACCCTGAATGGGTCGGTCTGCCTCGCCAGGAAGTGCATCTGCAGGAAGCACCCAAGTTCAACTTCACCCGCCAAGGTCCGGACTCCTATGCGGACGCGGTCACCAGCGCCTCGCCGGCAGTAGCCAACCTCTACACCACCAAGATGGTGAGCAAGCCCGCTCACCCACTGTTCGAGGATCCTCAGTTCCGCCGCTTTTTCGGCGACAACCTGCCGCGTCAACGGCGCATGGAGTCCAGCCTGGGTTCAGCGGTGATCATGAGCCCCGAAGGCTACCTGTTGACCAACAACCACGTAACCGCCGGCGCCGACCAGATCGTGGTGGCCCTCAAGGACGGCCGTGAGACCCTGGCACGCCTGGTGGGCAGCGACCCGGAAACCGACCTGGCGGTGCTGAAGATCGACCTCAAGGACTTGCCGCCCATCACTCTCGGCCGCTCGGACAACATCCGCATCGGCGACGTCGCCCTGGCCATCGGCAACCCCTTCGGTGTCGGCCAAACCGTGACCATGGGCATTATCAGCGCCACCGGCCGTAACCAATTGGGCCTGAATACCTATGAAGATTTCATCCAGACCGATGCCGCAATCAACCCCGGCAACTCCGGCGGTGCCCTGGTAGACGCCAATGGCAACCTGATCGGCATCAACACCGCAATCTTCTCCAAGTCCGGCGGCTCCCAGGGCATCGGTTTCGCTATTCCGGTCAAGTTAGCACTAGAGGTGATGAAGGCGATCATCGAGCACGGCTCGGTGATTCGCGGCTGGCTTGGGATCGAGGTTCAGCCGCTGACCCCGGAACTGGCCGAATCCTTTGGCCTGGATGGCCGACCCGGCATTGTCGTCGCCGGCATCTACCGCGACAGCCCGGCGCAACGCGCGGCACTGCAGCCCGGTGACATCATCCTCAGTATCGAGGGCGAACCCGCAGGCGACGGCCGTCGCTCGATGAACCAGGTAGCCCGCGCCCGCCCGGGAGAGAAGGTCAGCATCCAGGTCATGCGCAACGGCAAGGAGTTGGAGCTGATCGCCGAGGTCGGCGTTCGTCCCCCCCCCAGCAGCAACGGCGGAAACTGACCCCACAGTAACGGCGCCTTCGGGCGCCGTTTTCGTTCCTGCAATCGAGCACACGCATCTTCCGGCACTGGACAAGAACGATTCCCATCTCGCAAAATGTTATGTTATTACATCTATATCGAGATCATCCGATGTCCTCCCGCCACTTTGCACCTGCCACAGGACTGGTCCTGAGCCTCCTTGGCGAGGCCGCAGCGGCCGCCCCCGCCCTCCCACTGCTGCTTGACGACATCCAGATCGAAAGCCATAGCCATGAAAGTGCCGACGGCCCGGTGCAGGGTTACCGCGCCACTCGCTCGGCCAGTGCCACCCGCACCGATACCGATATCCGCGACATTCCCCAGGCCATCAGCGTGGTTCCGGCGCAGGTACTGGACGATCTCGGCAGCACTCGCCTCGACCGTGCCCTGGATTTCGCTGGCGGCGTGTCGCGACAGAACAACTTTGGCGGGCTGACCTTCCTCTCTTACAGCATTCGCGGTTTCACTACCGGCGAGCTGTACAAGAACGGTTTCGCCATCAACCGCGGCAGCTACAGCTCGCCCGACAGTTCCGGGATCGAGCGCATCGAAGTGCTCAAGGGCCCCGCCGCAAGCCTCTATGGCCGTGGTGATCCAGGCGGCACCGTGAATATCGTGACCAAGAAGCCCCAGGCCGAAGCGTTTTCCCGTTTCAAGGCCAGCGCCGGTAGCTGGGACCGCTATCGCACGAGTCTGGATGTCAACTCACCGCTCGACGATAGCGCCCGGTTGCTCTCGCGCATCAATCTGGCCACTGAGGACAACGGCAGCTTCCGCGACCACCTCGGCAACCAGCGCCTGGTGATCAGCCCGTCGTTGAGCTGGCAACTGAGCCCCGACACTCGCCTGTTGCTGGAGACCGAATTCGTGCAGCACGACTCGGTGTTCGATCGCGGAATCCCGTCGGTAAACGGCGAACTGGGCTCGGTGAAGCGCTCTACCTTCCTCGGCGAGCCCAACGACGGCGATATCCGAAACCGCAACCAGATGCTCCAGGCCAGCCTCGAGCACGATCTCAACGACAGCTGGAAGCTGCGCCTGGCCAACCACTATGCCCAGGGTCACCTGCATGGCGACGCCTCGGAGAGTTCAAGACTGACCGGCAACGACGTCAGCCGCTTCTACCGCCAGCGCGATTTCGAGTGGAACGACAGCATCACCCAGCTGGAGCTACACGGCCATGTCGACACGGGCGACTGGATTCACCAGCCTCTTGTCGGTCTGGAGGTGGAGAACTACCGCAGCAGCCAGAAATACCCGCAGAGCCTCGCTTCGCTCGAATACGGTCAGGACATCTACAACCCGGTCTATGGCAAACCCAAGCCAGCGCTGACCAACCCCAACAACTTCTTCGAGCAAGTGGAAAGCCATGCCCTGAACCTGCAAGACCAAATCGACTTCGGCGGCAACTGGAAGGGGCTGATCGGCGCACGCTTCGAGCACTTTGAGCAGACCGCGCTGAACCGCGCCACTGCCGTGCGCAACGCCCAGGACAAAGACAATCTGACCCTGCGCAGCGGCCTGCTCTATCAACTGGCACCGGAGCTCGGTCTGTTCGCCAACGCCGCGACCTCCGTCAAACCCAACACCATCAGCAGCCAGGGCACGGTATTCGAGCCAGAGAAAGGGTTGGGCAAGGAAGCCGGCTTCAAGCTCGACCTTCTGGACGGCCGACTCGGCGCCACAGTCGCCTTCTTCCACATCGACAAGGAAAACGTGCTCACTGCCGACCCGAACAATCCCTCGCAGAACATTGCCGCCGGACGTGCGCGCAGCCAGGGCCTGGACCTGCAGGTCAGCGGCCAACTGAACGAAGCCGTACGGGTTATCGGCGCCTATGCCTACATCGATGCCGAAATCACCAAGGACAACGTACTTCCCGAAGGCAGCCGGCTGCTTGGCATTCCCGAGCACAGCGGCAGCCTGCTGGCGGTCTACGAGTTCCGGGGCGGCGACCTGCGCGGCTCAGATGTGGGAGCCGCTTTCAACTATGTCGGCGACCGGTCCGGCCAGGCCGGCAGCCAGTTCGAACTGCCCGCCTACGCGACCGTCGACCTGCTCGCCCACTACAAGGCTAGCCAGCGGGTAAGCCTCGGCGTGAACCTCAACAACCTCTTCGACCGCAAGTACTACGAACGCGCCTACAACAGCGTCTGGGTCATGCCAGGAGAGCCCCGCAACCTCAACTTCAATCTCACCCTCGACCTCTGAAAAGGAACCCCCATGCGACTGGACAAAAGCTTACTCGTCACGCCCCTCATTGCCGCCCTCTTCGCCAGCAGCGTCCAGGCCCACGGCCTTTGGACCGAGCAACGTCGTGGCAACATCGAAGTGATCTATGGCCACGGCGCCGAGGACGACGCTTTCAAGGCGGATAAAGTCAGCGGCGCCTGGGCATTCGATGGCAAGGGCAGAATGATTCCGGTAACGGTGGAACGACTGGCCGACCACGCCCGTCTCAAACCCCTGAAAGCCCCGGCGACCCTGGCAGTCGCCCTGGATAACGGCCCGTGGTCGCAGACTGCCGACAAGCAATGGCTCAACCAGGGCCAGCGCCAAGTGCCCGGTGCTATCGCCTCAATTCATACCTGGAAATACAGCCTCGCCTTCTATCAGCCCGGCGCCCGACTGCCGGAGCTACAACGCATGCGCCTTGCGATCGTGCCTGAGGTCGACCCGCTGGAAGTCGGCCCGGGCAAACCGCTAGCGGTGAGAGTCCTGCTCGATGGCAAACCGGCCGCCGGTATCGAGCTGATCGGCGACTATCGTGGTGAGCCCGACGCAATCAGTGCGAAAACCGATGCCGAGGGACGCGCCACGGTACTGGTGCGCAACGCCGGGCTGAACATCATCGCCACCCAGATCACCCTCGATACGCCGAACGATCCGGACGTGAAGCAACAGGGCCTGTTCAGTTCACTGACGTTCCTCGGTGCGCCGCACCACGAGTAATTGCCCAAGAAAAAGCCGAGTGCGGAATTCCACACTCGGCTCTTTCTTTCGATCGCAGAAGGCTTAAAGCGTATTCAGAGCGTCCAGCAGTGCCTGGTTCTGCTCCGGCGTGCCGATGGTGATCCGCAGGAATTGGGCAATGCGTTCCTGCTTGAAGTGGCGAACGATCACGCCCTGTTCGCGCAGCCCAGCGGCGATGCCGGCAGCATCCTTCTGCGGGTGACGCGCAAAGACGAAATTGGCAGCCGACGGTAGTACGTCGAAGCCCAGCTTGCCCAGCTCGGCCACCAGGTGCTCACGGCTGTCGATTACCTTGCGGCAGGTATCCTCGAAGTAGGCCCTGTCTTCGAAGGCGACCGCCGCACCCGCGATTGCCATGCGATCGAGCGGGTAGGAATTGAAGCTGTTCTTGATCCGCTCCAACGCCTCGATCAGGTCCGGATGCCCCACGGCCAGGCCCACCCGCAGTCCTGCCAGGGAGCGGGACTTGGATAGGGTCTGAGTCACCAGCAGGTTCGGGTAGCGATCCACCAGACTGATGGCGGTCTGGCCACCGAAGTCGATGTAGGCCTCGTCCACCAGCACCACTGTATCTGGATTGGCCTGGAGCAGACGCTCGATTGCCTCAAGCGCCAGCAGGCAACCGGTCGGGGCATTGGGGTTGGGGAAGACGATGCCGCCGTTGGGGCGCGCGTAATCCTCGACGCGGATCTGGAACTGCTCGTCCAGCGGCAACGCCTCGAACGGAATGCCGTATAGGCCACAGTAGACCGGGTAGAAGCTGTAGCTCACGTCCGGGAACAGCAGCGGCTTGCCGTGCTGGAACAGGCCGTGGAAGGCGTGGGCCAGGACCTCATCCGAACCGTTTCCGACGAACACCTGGCTAGTCTGCACACCATAGTAATCGGCCACCGCCTGCTTCAGGCGATCACTGTTCGGGTCCGGATACAGGCGCAGGTTGTCGCCAACCTCGGCGTGCATGGCCGCCACTGCCTTGGGTGACGGACCATAGGGATTCTCGTTGGTATTCAGCTTCACCAGCTTGGCCAGCTTAGGTTGCTCACCCGGTACGTAGGGCACCAGTTCCTTGACGAAGGGACTCCAGAACTTGCTCATATTCACTCCCCCTGCTCCTTGTTAGGAGCCATGCGGTATTCAGCGCTGCGCGCGTGGGCGGTCAGCGACTCGCCGCGGGCCAGAACGGATGCAGTCTTGCCCAGTTCGGACGCACCGTCGGCCGAGCAGAAGATGATCGAAGAGCGCTTCTGGAAATCGTACACGCCGAGCGGCGAGGAGAAGCGCGCGGTACCGGAGGTCGGCAGCACGTGGTTCGGGCCGGCGCAGTAGTCACCCAAAGCTTCAGCGGTGTAGCGGCCCATGAAGATGGCGCCAGCGTGACGGATCTGCGGCAGCCAGGCCTGCGGATCGGCAACGGACAGTTCCAGGTGCTCAGGAGCAATGCGATTGGCCACCTGACAGGCCTGGGCCTGGTCGGTCACCTGGATCAGCGCACCACGGTTCTGCAACGAAGTACGGATGATCTCGGCACGCTCCATGGTCGGCAGCAGTTTGTCGATGCTGGCGGCCACCTTGTCGAGGAAAGCGGCGTCGGGACTGACCAGGATGGCCTGTGCATCCTCGTCGTGCTCAGCCTGGGAGAACAGGTCCATGGCAATCCAGTCCGGATCGGTACCACCGTCGCAGACCACCAGGATTTCCGAGGGGCCGGCAATCATGTCGATACCCACCTGGCCGAACACATGGCGCTTGGCGGTGGCAACGTAGATATTGCCCGGACCGACGATCTTGTCTACCTGAGGCACGCTCTCGGTACCGTAGGCCAACGCGGCTACGGCTTGGGCGCCGCCTATGGTGAAGACGCGATCCACACCGGCCACGCAAGCGGCAGCGAGGACGATTTCATTGATCTCGCCACGGGGGGTGGGCACCACCATCACCACCTCGGTGACGCCGGCAACCTTGGCAGGAATCGCGTTCATCAGCACGGACGACGGGTAGGACGCCTTGCCACCCGGCACGTACAGGCCTGCGCGATCCAGCGGGGTGACTTGCTGGCCCAGCACGGTGCCGTCGGCCTCGGTGTACGTCCAGGAATCCTGCTTTTGCTTCTCGTGGTAGCTGCGCACGCGTTCGGCAGCGGTTTCCAGGGCCTTGCGCTGCTCGGCAGTAATGCGCCTCAGGGCCAACTCCAGGCGCTCGCGCGGCAGAATCAGCTCGGCCATCGAGGACGCCTGAACGCCATCGAAACGCTGGGTGAACTCGACTACCGCAGCATCGCCACGCTCGCGCACGGCCTTGATGATGTCGAGCACACGCTGATTGACCGCTTCGTCGGATACGCTTTCCCAGCTCAGCAGATGATCCAGGTGTCGAGCAAAGTCCGGATCAGCGGCATTGAGTCGGCGGATAGCGATTGGAGCGGTCATAGCGGGCCTCATGAATGGCAATAGCTCGGGCGCCGCTAGAGTAGCAAGCCCACCGTGCGGGCACCCGAGAATATTGGCTATGACACGGATAGGCGCGTGCGGCGCAGGGCCGCACTCAAGGTGTCAGCTTGGGTGTCGAGACTCGACCGCATTGCGCAACACTTCGATCAGTGCCTGAATGCGTGCGTGCTGCATCTTCATCGACGCCTTGTTAACGATCAGCCGCGAGCTGATGGTGGCAATCAGTTCCTGGGGCTCCAGGCCATTGGCGCGCAGGGTGTTACCGGTGTCGACCACGTCGATGATCTTGTCGGCCAAACCCACAAGGGGCGCCAGCTCCATAGAACCATACAGCTTGATCACGTCGACCTGACGGCCTTGCTCAGCGTAATAGCGCTTGGCGACGTTGACGAACTTGGTCGCTACTCGCAGGCGCCCCTTGGGTTCCGGTGCACCAATCGCACCGGCGGTCATCAGCTTACAGCAGGCGATCCTGAGGTCCAGAGGCTCATAAAGTCCCTGGCCACCGTACTCCATGAGCACATCCTTGCCAGCAACGCCGAGGTCGGCGGCGCCGTGCTCGACGTAGGTCGGCACGTCGGTGGCACGCACAATGAGCAAGCGCACATCGTCCTGAGTGGTAGGGATGATCAGCTTGCGGCTCTTGTCCGGATTCTCGGTGGGCACAATGCCGGCTTCGGCGAGCAACGGCAGGGTGTCGTCGAGAATGCGGCCCTTGGACAGTGCGATGGTGAGCATGAAACTGGATTTCCTTGGCTACGGCCCGTTCGGGGCCTGTTGCGCGGTCGCTAGTGGCCGGCCCCGTTCAGGGCCGGCCGATAACACGACCTAACCCGGCACGCGGCGGATCTTGGCGCCGAGCAACTGCAGTTTTTCTTCGATGCACTCGTAACCACGATCGATGTGGTAGATGCGGTCGATCAGAGTGTCGCCCTCGGCAACCAGGCCGGCGATTACCAGGCTGGCGGAAGCACGCAGGTCGGTGGCCATGACCGGTGCACCCTTGAGCTTCGGTACGCCGGTAACGATGGCGGTGTTGCCTTCAACCAGGATCTGAGCACCCATGCGATTCATTTCGTAGACGTGCATGAAGCGGTTTTCGAACACCGTCTCGATCACCGCACCAGTGCCTTCAGCCACGGCGTTCATGGAGATGAACTGGGCCTGCATGTCGGTGGGGAACGCTGGATAAGGGGCAGTACGGACGTTAACCGCTTTCGGGCGGTTGCCTTTCATGTCCAGCTCGATCCAGTTGTTGCCGGTATTGATGTGGGCACCGGCCTCTTCGAGCTTTTGCAGCACGGCTTCGAGGATAGTCGGATCGGTGTCCTTGAGCTTGACGCGACCACCAGTGGCGGCGGCAGCCACCAGGTAGGTACCGGTTTCGATACGGTCGGGCATTACGTTGTAGCGCGCGCCGCCCAGACGTTTGACGCCATCAATGGTGATGGTATCGGTACCAGCGCCCTGGATTTGAGCGCCCATGGCGATCAGGCAGTTGGCCAGGTCAACCACTTCCGGTTCACGAGCGGCGTTCTGCAGCACAGTACGACCGTTGGCCAAGGCAGCAGCCATCATGATGTTTTCGGTGCCGGTCACGCTGACGGTATCGAAGAAGAAATTGGCGCCGCGCAGGCCGCCGGCCGGAGCCTTGGCCTTGATGTAACCACCCTCGACATCGATCTTCGCCCCCATGGCCTCAAGACCACGGATGTGCAAGTCGACCGGACGCGAACCAATGGCGCAGCCACCGGGCAGAGCCACTTCGGCCTCGCCGAAGCGGGCAACCATGGGGCCAAGCACCAGGATGGAAGCACGCATGGTCTTGACCAGCTCGTAGGGAGCGACCAGGGTCTTGATGCTGCTGGCGTCAACTTCTACGGCCAGCTTCTCGTCGATCACTGGCTGCACGCCCATACGACCGAAGAGCTCGATCATGGTGGTGATGTCGTGCAGGTGTGGCAGGTTGGCCACAGTGACCGGTGTGTCGGCCAGCAGGGTAGCGGCCAGGATCGGCAGCGCAGAGTTCTTTGCGCCGGAAATGCGGATCTCGCCATCGAGGCGTTGACCGCCGGTAATAATCAGTTTGTCCATAGTTCTCTCGGCAGCGGAGCTCAGGAGCGCTCGGCCCAGGCGGCCCGGCTGAAGAATTTCATGGTGACAGCATGGATGCTGCCGTCAGCAATCCAGGGATTCAGGTGGGCGTATACCTGCTGCTGACGCTTCACCGGGCTCAGGCCGGCCAGCTCATCGCTGATCAGGTTCAACTGGAAGTTGCAGCCTTCCCCTTCAACTTCCACCTGAGTACCTGGCAGTTTCGCCTCCAGGAGGCTTTTCACTTCTACGGCCTGCATGCTCAACCTCAATCGGCGCCCAACGCGCGCGGGTCGGCCATGATACAAAAAAGCCCTCCGCCTGCGAACCCCGCGTGCGCGGGGCCTGACGGAGGGCCGTTGGACCGGCTCAAGCTTCTAACGGAAGCAGCTCGGTCACTCCGGATACTTCGGCGATCTGCCGCATATCCTCGGGCATTCCACGCACCGTCACCACCTTTCCGGCAGCCGCGGCGTCCCGCATGAAGGCCAGTAGCAAGGCGAGGCCGACACTGCTGGTCTTCTCTACTGCGGAGCAGTCCAGCAGCAGACCTGTGCCTTTACTGGCACGGATCATCTGCCTGCCCGCCTCACGCAGCTGCGGCCCAGTGCTGTAATCGAGCACGCCGACCAGACGCAACTCGCCCGGAGCGGCCTGCTCGATACGGGCCTCACTCATTGTCCGCCCGCCTGTTTGGCCTCATCGGATTGCTTAGCCTTGGCGACCACCTCGGCCCAACCATTGATGGTTTTGTCGAGATCATTGCCATTGCGCTGCATGGTATCGGCGAACTGATCACGGAACAGCTTGCCGATGTTGATGCCATTGATGATCACGTTGCGCAGCATCCACTGCCCATTGACGTTCACCATCGTGTAGGAGACCGGGTAGACCGTGCCCTTGCTGTCCTTGACCTCCATTCCCACACTGGTGCGCTCGGGGTCTTCCTTCTTGGTCGGCAGCACCCGGATTTCCTGGTTGTCGTACTCCAGCAGGGCGTTTCCGTAGAACTGGATCAGGCTGCGCTTGAAGTTCTCCTGGAAGCGAGTCATCTGCTCAGGCGTGGCCTTGCGCGAATACTTGACGGTCATGATGCTGCGAGAGATGCCATCGGCATCGACGACCGGACCGAGAATGCCGTTCAAGGCCTCGTAGAATGCGTTCGGGTCAATGCGATACTGCTGCTTGTTCGCCTTGAGATCAGCCAGCAATTGGTCAGTGGTCTGCTGCACCACATCGCGCGCACTCGGCGCAGCCGTGGCCAGCAGGGGCAAAGCCGCCAGCAGCACCAGCAGGCCGTTTCGCAGAGTTTTGATCATGTTTCGAATCCTCATTTGCTCTCTTTATTGACCGTGTTCAGCAAGAACTTTCCGATCAGATCTTCCAGCACAAGGGCCGACTGCGTGTCGCGGATGGTGCCGCCATCTGCGAGCAGCTCCTCATCACCACCGACGCTGATGCCAATGTACTTCTCACCCAGCAGGCCGGCCGTGAGGATGGATGCCGTGGAGTCGGCAGGCAGGTTATCCACGCGCTTCTCCACCTCCATCGTGACGCGACCGGTGTAGCTGTCGCGATCCAGATCGATAGCTGTAACCTTGCCTATGGTGACACCTGCCATGGTCACCTTTGCTCTGACAGTCAAACCGGCAATATTGTCGAAATGCGCGTAAAGCTTGTAGGTGTCGCCATTGGCGCCATAAGACAGACCACTGACCCGCAGAGCTAGAAGCAGCAAGGCCAACAGACCGGCCAGGAGGAACAGGCCGACACCAATTTCCAAGGTGCGGATTTGCATCAGAAATCTCCAAACATCAAGGCGGTCAGGATGAAGTCAAGCCCCAGCACGGCCAGCGAGGCGTAGACCACGGTTTTAGTCGTTGCGCGGCTGATCCCTTCCGAGGTCGGCTCGCAGTCATAACCCTGGAACACAGCGATCCAGGTCACCACGAAGGCAAATACGACGCTCTTGACCACGCCGTTCAGCACATCCTCGGTGAATTGCACACTGTTCTGCATGTTGGACCAGAAAGAGCCCTCATAGACTCCCAGCCAGTCCACGGCAACCATAGCGCCGCCCCAGATGCCCACCACGCTGAAGATGATCGCCAGCAGCGGCATCGAGATGAAGCCCGCCCAAAGGCGCGGTGCAATGATGTACTTGAGCGGATCGACACCGATCATCTCCAGGCTGGAGAGTTGTTCGGTGGACTTCATATTGCCGATCTCGGCCGTCAGCGCCGAGCCGGCGCGTCCAGCGAAGAGCAGACCGGTCACCACTGGGCCAAGCTCACGCAGCAAAGTCAGCGCAACCATCTGGCCCACTGCCTGCTCGGACCCGTAGTCGACCAGGATGTTATAGCCCTGGAGGGCCAGCACCATGCCGATGAAAATGCCGGAGACCACAATGATCGCCAACGACAGCACACCAACCGCGTAGAGCTGCTTGACCAGCAACTGAAAGCCATTGCCCACGCCGGTACGGCCAAACAGGGCATGGATCAGGAACAGGGTGGAGCGGCCCAGCGCTTCCAGCACATCCAGACCGGAACGCCCGAGCAGGCGAATGCGCTCGAGCAAGGATTTCTTGCGCATCAGCGCCCCCCCAGCAAGTCTTTGCGGTAATCCGGCGCCGGGAAATGGAAGGGCACCGGACCGTCCGGAATACCTTTCATGAACTGGCGGATACGCGGGTTATCGGAATTCATCAGCTCATCCGGGGTTCCCTGCCCCAGTACCTGGGAATCGCCCACCACATAGAGGTAGTCCGCGATGCTCGCGGTTTCCGCCAGGTCGTGGGAAACCACGATGCTGGTAATCCCGAGCGCATCGTTGAGCAGGCGAATCAATCGCACCAGTACGCCCATGGCAATGGGGTCCTGACCGACGAACGGTTCGTCATACATCAGTATCTGCGGATCGAGTGCAATCGCCCGCGCCAGCGCCACGCGGCGCTTCATGCCACCGGAAAGTTCATCAGGCATCAGCTCGATGGCGCCACGCAAGCCAACGGCCTGGAGCTTCATCAAAACTATGTCACGAATCATTTCTTCAGGCAGCTTGGTGTGCACCCGCAACGGAAACGCGACATTCTCGAAGACATCCAGATCAGTGAACAGCGCACCACTCTGGAACAGCACACCAAACTGCTTGCGCATGTCGAACAGGTCGGCACGGGAGAGTTTGGGTAGGTTCTGGCCATTGACCCAGACCTCGCCACTGGCGGGCTTGAGCTGGGCAGCGATCAGTCGCAGCAACGTGGTCTTGCCGCAGCCAGAAGGCCCCATGATGCCGGTTACCTTGCCGCGCGGGATGCGGATATCGACATCTTGAAAAATGCTGCGCGTGCCGCGATTGAAGGTCACTCCCTTCAACTCGACGGCATAGGCGTTTTCGGCGCTCATCTAAACTCCTTGCGATACAGCCTCCCTGAAAGACGACGCGTCCCAACGCAAGGACACCCCGCCCGGGACGGGCCGAACAAGGCGCGGACTATATCACCGCGCCATTGCTGCTCCCAAGGCCACACCAGCGTCTGTTCAGCTTTGCGACAGCCTCCACGGCATTGGCGCGTGAGCTAAATCACCTTTATCGCTATAATCGCCGCCTTTTCCCTCGGCAACTGCACGCCCTCCATGAGCCAATCCAGCGATCTCATCAAGTCCGCACAACGTACTATCCGACTCGAACGCGAGGCCATCGACGCCCTTCTGCCGCGCATCGACGCCGATTTCGTTCGCGCCTGCGAACTGATTCTGGCGTGCAAGGGACGCGTAGTCGTAGTCGGGATGGGCAAGTCAGGTCACGTCGGCAAAAAGGTCGCCGCCACCCTGGCCAGTACCGGTACCCCCTCGTTCTTCGTCCACCCGGCCGAAGCCAGCCATGGCGACATGGGCATGATCACCCGCGACGACGTGGTCCTGGCGCTTTCCAACTCCGGGTCGACTGCCGAGATCGTCACCCTGCTACCGCTGATCAAACGCCTGGGCATCACCCTGATCAGCCTCACGGGCAATCCGGATTCCCCACTGGCCAAGACCGCTGCGGCAAACCTGGACGCTCGCGTTGCCCAGGAAGCCTGCCCGCTGAATCTCGCGCCCACCTCCTCCACCACCGCCTCCCTGGTACTGGGCGATGCCCTCGCAATCGCCCTGCTGGAAGCTCGCGGCTTCACCGCCGAGGACTTCGCCTTCTCCCATCCGGGCGGCGCGCTGGGCCGACGCCTGCTGCTCAAGGTAGAGAACATCATGCATGGCGGCGAAAGCCTGCCCAGCGTCGCGCGTGGCACGCCGCTGCGCGAAGCGCTTCTGGAAATGACTCGCAAGGGCCTGGGCATGACCGCGGTATACGAGAACGATGGCCGTCTCGCCGGCATCTTCACCGACGGCGACCTGCGCCGCACCCTGGATAAAGGCATCGATGTGCGCCAGGCCAGCATCGACGACGTCATGACCGTCCATGGCAAGACTGTACGCCCGGACATGCTCGCCGCTGAGGCCCTGAAGATCATGGATGACCACAAGATCAACGTGCTGGTCGTGGTCGACGAAGACGACCACCCCATCGGCGCCCTGCATATTCATGATATGACCCGAGCCGGAGTGATCTGATGAGTAACGACCTCCTCACCCGTGCCAAGGCCGTTCGTCTGGCGGTATTCGACGTGGATGGCGTACTAACCGACGGCCACCTCTACTTCCTCCCCGGAGGCGGCGAATTCAAGACCTTCAACACCTTGGACGGCCAAGGCATCAAGATGCTGATGAACACGGGAGTGCGCACAGCCATCATCAGCGGCCGCCAATCCGAAGTCGTCGAGCGCCGTGCGCAGAACCTCGGCATCCAGCATCTGTTTCAGGGACGCGAGGACAAGCTGGTTGTGCTGGATGGCCTGCTCGCGGAACTCGATCTGACCCACGACCAGGTCGCCTACCTAGGCGATGACCTGCCAGACCTTCCCGTAATCCGTCGAGTCGGCCTGGGCATGGCCGTGGCCAATGCGGACGCCTTCGTGAAGCAGCACGCCCATGGCGTCACGCAGGCACGAGGCGGCGAGGGGGCGGCCCGTGAGTTCTGTGAACTCATCCTGCGCGCCCAAGGCAACCTTGAAGCGGCACAAGCCGCCTATCTCTGAGGCCTGACATGTCCAAGAACATCCGACTGGCGCTGGTCCTGATTCCCATCGCAGCACTGCTCGTCGCCCTCGGCTACTGGAACATCAGCCCTGAAAGCTTCATGGACCGGTCTCCGGCAGCGGGCAATGAAAACGCCATCGACTTCTATGTGGAAAATGGCAAGAGCACCCAGTTCCAGGAAGACGGAAAGCTTCACTACGAGCTGACGGCTACACACCTCGAACATATCAAGGCCACTGATGTCACACTGCTGACCAGTCCCGACCTGCTCCTGCATCGCGGCACGGCTTTTCCCTGGCACGTACAGAGCGAGCGTGGCGAAGTGGGCCCCGAAGGCAAGCAAGTTGAATTGATCGATAAGGTCCGAGTGGCCCGCACCGACGCCAAGGGCCGTCCGACCCTCCTGACCACCAGCCGGCTGACCGTATTCCCCGACGAGGAATATGCGCAGACCCAGCAAGCCGTTAGAATCGAGGCGGCCAATGGGGTGACCACGGCACAAGGAATGAAAGCGTACTTGAATGACAGCAGGATGATCCTGCAGTCCAACGTAAGAGGCCAGCATGAGGTTCGTTAATACCCTCCCCCTGTTGCTCAGCCTGGGCACCGCACTCGGAAGTGCTGCCGCCTGGGCACTGCCTACGGACCGCGAGCAACCGATTCGCGTCCAGGCCGACAGCGCCGAGCTTGATGACAAGCAGGGCGTCGCGGTCTACCGCGGCAACGTGGTGATTACCCAGGGCACCCTGAAAATCACCGGCGACACTGTCACCATTACCCAAGACTCCAACGGCGACGTCGAGGTATTCACCTCGGTGGGCAAACCCGCGTACTACGAACAGAAGCCCGCCGTCGACAAGGAAATAGTCAAGGCCTACGGCCTGACCATTCAATATTTCGCCGCCAACGAGCGCATCATCCTGCTCGACCAGGCCAAGGTGATTCAGGAAGGCAACACCTTCGAAGGCGAGAAGATCGTCTATGACACCCAACGCCAGATCGTCAACGCAGGCCGCGCCACCGGCAGCAACGTGACCACGCCGCGCCCGCGGATCGACATGGTCATCCAGCCGAAGAAGAAAGAGCAGAAAGCACAGTAATGGCGACTCTCAAAGCCCAGCACCTGGCCAAGAGCTACAAGAGCCGTCAGGTGGTCCGCGATGTCAGCCTGTCAATCGACAGCGGTCAGATCGTCGGCCTCCTCGGCCCCAACGGCGCGGGCAAGACTACCTGCTTCTATATGATCGTCGGCCTGGTCAAGGCCGACCAAGGGCGCGTCCTGATCGACCAGCAGGACGTCACCCATCAGCCCATGCATGGCCGCGCTCGCGCCGGCATCGGCTATCTGCCGCAGGAGGCCTCGATCTTCCGCAAGCTCAGCGTGGCGGACAACATCATGGCGATTCTCGAGACCCGCAAGGAACTCGACCGAGCCGCACGCCGCAAGGAGCTGGAGAGCCTGCTACAGGAATTTCATATCAGCCATATCCGCGATAGCCTCGGCATGAGCCTGTCAGGCGGCGAACGTCGCCGCGTGGAAATCGCCCGCGCACTGGCCACTGCCCCCAAGTTCATACTATTGGACGAGCCCTTTGCCGGTGTGGACCCAATTTCCGTGGGCGACATCAAGCAGATCATCCATCACCTCAAGGCCAAAGGGATCGGCGTACTCATCACCGACCACAATGTCCGCGAGACGCTCGATATCTGCGAGACCGCCTACATTGTCAGTGACGGACAACTGATCGCCGAGGGGGATGCGGAAGCAATCCTGGCCAACCAGTTGGTGAAGGAAGTCTATCTGGGCCACGAGTTCCGCCTGTAGCGTCCCGCGACCTTGCCTACAAGACCGGTTGCGTAAGCTAGGAAAATCCTTCAAGGTCAGGCATATAATTTGCTTCCTGGTGGCGCTACGGCGCCCTGTAGTGGATGGCGCGCAAGCGCCGGCGAATAAGGTGCTAAGCCCTCTGCCATGAAACCATCGCTAGTCCTAAAGATGGGCCAGCAGCTGACGATGACCCCGCAGCTGCAACAGGCCATCCGCCTACTCCAACTCTCCACCCTGGATCTCCAGCAGGAGATCCAGGAAGCGCTGGAGTCCAACCCGATGCTCGAACGGCAGGAGGATGGCGACGATTTCGACACCTCCGACCCGATGGCCGAAGGCGACCAGTTGCCCAACTCCGGCAATCAGGAGACCAGCTTTCAAGAGTCCAGCGTCGAGACCAACGCTGAAGCCTTGGAAGACGGCGAATGGCACGAACGCATCCCCAGCGAACTCCCGGTCGACACCGCGTGGGAGGACGTCTACCAGACCAGTGCCAGCAGCCTCCCGAGCAACGATGACGACGAGTGGGACTTCACCTCGCGCACTTCGGTTGGCGAGAGCCTGCAGAGCCACTTGCTCTGGCAGCTCAACCTGGCGCCCATGTCCGATACGGACCGTTTGATCGCGGTCACCTTGATCGATTGCATCAACAACGATGGCTACCTCGAAGAGTCACTGGCCGAGGTCGTCGAGGCATTCGACCCCGAACTCGGCATCGAACTGGATGAAGTCGAAGTCGTCCTCCACCGCATCCAACAGTTCGAGCCGGCAGGCGTCGGCGCCCGTGACCTGCGTGAATGCCTGATCCTGCAGCTGCGCCAGTTACCTCCAGGCACCCCCTGGCTGACTGAAGCCCAGCGCCTGGTCGGCGATCTCCTTGACCTGCTCGGCAGCCGCGACTACAGCCAGCTGATGCGACGCATGAAGGTCAAGGAGGATGAACTTCGCCAGATCATCGAACTGATCCAGTGCCTGAATCCGCGGCCCGGTTCGCAGATCGAAGCCAGCGAGCCCGAGTACGTCGTGCCGGATGTCATTGTCCGCAAGCACAACGAACGCTGGCTGGTGGAGCTGAACCAGGAAGCCGTGCCGCGCCTGCGGGTCAACCCGCACTACGCCGGTTTCGTTCGCCGCGCCGACTCCAGCGCCGACAACACCTTCATGCGCAACCAGCTTCAGGAAGCGCGCTGGTTCATCAAAAGCCTGCAGAGTCGCAACGAAACCCTGATGAAGGTCGCCACCCAGATTGTCGAGCACCAACGCGGCTTCCTGGAGTACGGCGATGAGGCGATGAAACCCCTGGTTCTGCACGATATCGCCGAAGCCGTGGGCATGCACGAGTCCACCATCTCGCGGGTGACCACCCAGAAATACATGCACACTCCCCGCGGAATCTACGAGCTGAAGTACTTCTTCTCCAGCCACGTCAGCACCTCGGAAGGCGGCGAATGCTCGTCTACCGCGATCCGCGCCATCATCAAGAAACTGGTCGCAGCGGAAAATCCGAAAAAGCCGTTGAGCGACAGCAAGATCGCTGGTTTACTGGAGGCACAGGGCATTCAAGTGGCCCGTCGCACAGTAGCCAAGTATCGCGAGTCCCTTGGGATAGCGCCTTCCAGCGAGCGGAAGCGACTGATGTGACGCGGAAATTGACCCACGCCAAAGTGTTCCGGTGGCAGGCCCGTTAGCCTGTTTCTTATACACGGGCAATAAGGAGAAAGCGGTATGCAAGTCAACATCAGTGGACATCAACTGGATGTGACCGACGCCCTGCGCGATTATGTCGGCGAGAAACTTGGCCGGCTCGAGCGCCACTTCGACAAGATCACCAATGTGCAAGTCATCATGGAGGTCGAGAAACTGAAGCAAAAGATCGAAGCCACCTTGCACATCGCCGGCGGGGAGGTCGTGGCCAATGCAGAACATGAAGACATGTACGCCGCCATCGACCTGCTCACCGATAAACTTGACCGCCAACTGATCAAACACAAGGAAAAGCAGTTGAATCGCCAGCAGGGCGCTACGGCCCGCTGACACTCTTCCCCTTCCTATGATTCGACTCGAGCAAATCCTGACCCCCGGCCGTTCCCTGGTGAACGTGCCGGGCGGCAGCAAAAAGCGTGTACTGGAACAGATTGCCAAGCTGGTTTCCCGCGATCTCCCCGACCTCGACAACCAGGATATTTTCGAAAGCCTGGTAGCCCGGGAGAAACTCGGCTCCACCGGTTTCGGCAACGGCATCGCCATTCCCCACTGTCGCCTCACCGGCTGCACCTCGCCCATAAGCGCGGTGCTCCGGCTCGATGCTCCAGTCGATTTCGACGCTATCGACGGCGCCCCGGTTGACCTCCTGTTGGTCCTGTTGGTCCCGGAAGCTGCTACCGATGAGCACCTTGAACTGCTCCGTCAGATTGCCAGCATGCTCGACCGCAGCGATGTGCGTGAGCGTTTGCGCCAGGCGCCCGACAGCACCAGCCTCTACCAGGTGGTGGTGGACGTGCAGAGCGAACGCTAGGGCTTCTCCATGCGCCTGATCATCGTCAGCGGCCGCTCCGGGTCGGGCAAGAGCACCGCCCTCGATGTACTAGAGGACCACGGTTTCTACTGCATCGACAACTTGCCCGCCGGACTGCTTCCCGAGTTGGCGGAACGGGCACTGCTGCACACCGAACTACTGGAACCCCAGGTTGCCGTATCCATCGACGCACGCAACCTGCCCAGCCAGTTACAGCGCTTTCCCGAGCTGCTCGTCGAAGCCCGCAGCCGCCACATAAAATGCGACGTGCTCTACCTCGATGCCGAGCACGCCACCCTGCTCAAGCGTTTTTCCGAAACGCGCCGACGCCATCCGCTGACCAACGACAACCGCTCCCTGGCGGAAGCAATCCAGGACGAAGAAGTACTTCTGGCCCCTATAGCCGATCTCGCCGATCTGAAGATCGACACCACGCACCTCAACCTCTACCAACTGCGCGACAGCATCAAGCTCCGATTGCTGAACCAGCCGGAGCCAGGCACCGCCTTCCTGATCGAGTCTTTTGGATTCAAGCGTGGCATGCCTGTAGATGCCGACCTGGTGTTCGACGTGCGCTGCCTTCCCAACCCGTACTGGAAGCCTGAATTGCGCGACCATTCCGGGCTGGAACCAGCGGTCGCCGAGTACCTTGCGGGGCAGCCTGATGTCGAAGAGATGTATCAGGATATCCTCGGCTATCTGAGCAAATGGCTGCCGCGCTTCGCCGCCAGTAACCGCGCCTATGTCACTATCGCCATCGGCTGCACCGGTGGGCACCACCGTTCGGTCTACGTCGCCGAGCGCCTGGGCACCGCGCTGAAACCCAGCTTGAAGAATGTCCAGGTTCGCCACCGCGACCTCAGCTAGAAGGATTGGAAACGCGATGCCCGCCTGCGAGATCACCATCATCAACAAGCTCGGACTGCATGCCCGAGCCGCAGCGAAGTTCGTCGGCGTTGCCGGTCGCTATCCTTGCCAGATTCGCGTGGGCCGCTCCCCGGAAAGCCTGGTGGACGGCAAGAGCATCATGGCGGTGATGATGCTGGCGGCAGGCAAAGGCACCCCCATTCACCTGCATACCGAAGGCGACCAGGACGACGACGCCCTCACTGCCCTGATCGAGCTGATCAACAACAAGTTCGACGAAGGCGAATGACAGCCAATACTGGCTTGTGAAAACGCGCCCAATTGGGCGCGTTTTTCATTCTCTGGCCAAACAGTCTTCAGCTGCCCGCAACCGTCATCCGCTCGATCAGTACGGACCCGGTTCGGATGTTGCCACGCAGTTCAAGGTCACTGCCTACCGCAACAATCTGGCGGAACATGTCCTTCAGGTTTCCCGCGATGGTTACTTCCTGCACCGGGAACTGGATCTCGCCATTTTCCACCCAGTAACCAGCTGCGCCGCGGGAGTAGTCGCCAGTCACCATGTTCAGCCCCTGCCCCATCAACTCGGTCACAAGAAGGCCACGCCCCATACGTCGCAGTAGCGCGGCCTGATCTTCCTGGCCGTGGCTGACGAAGAGGTTGTGCACTCCGCCAGCGTTGGCCGTGCTGGGCAGGCCCAGCTTGCGCCCGGAGTAGGTGCCGAGGATGTACGAAACCAGCTCGCCTTTTTCGACGAAGGGCTTGGCGTAGGTCGCCAGACCGTCGTTGTCGAAGGCCGCGCTGGCCATCGCGCGCGGGATATGCGGGCGCTCGTCGATGGACAGCCACTCGGGAAACAGGCGCTGCCCAAGGGCACCTTCGAGGAAGGACGACTTGCGATAAAGATTGCCGCCGGAGATTGCCCCAAGGAAGCTGCCGAACAGACCGGTTGCCAGCTCGGCGGCGAACAGCACCGGCACTTCGCAGGTCGGTACCGGACGTGCACCGAGACGGGCCGCTGTCCGCTCGGCCGCGCGGCGTCCGATGCTGACCGGGTCGGCGAGCTGATTGCCGATGCGGTTAACGTCATACCAGTAGTCGCGCTGCATCTGCCCCTGGCTCTCGGCGATCATCACGCAGCTCAAGCTGTGACGGGTGCTGGCATAGCCGCCGACGAAACCATGGCTGTTGCCATAAACCCTGCAGCCCTGATGGGTGTTGAGGGTAGTGCCATCCGCCTTGCTGACGCGCTTATCAGTCTCGAATGCCGCCGTCTCACAGATCAGCGCCTGCTCCACCGCCTGTTCAGGGGTTATTGACCACGGATGGTAGAGATCGAGCTCCGGCAGATCTCGGGCCATCAGTGCCGCGTCGGCCAAGCCTGCGCATTCGTCCTCGGATGCGTGCCTGGCAATGGCCAGGGCCGCAGCAACAGTCTCACGGATCGCATCGTCGCCGCTCGCTGACGTACTGGCAGAGCCCTTGCGCTGACCAACATACAGGGTGATTCCGAAGCCCTGATCACGGTTGAACTCGACTGTTTCCACCTCGCCCTGGCGAACGGTGGTGGACAATCCCTGCTCTACTGAAACAGCCACCTCACAAGCGCTGGCGCCCTGGCGCCGGGCCTCGGCGAGGATGCGCTCGACCCGCGCCTGCAATTCCGGCAATGCTTCCGGGCCGACCACTTCTACTTCACTCATAGCCACTCCAGTTCAATAATTCCTCGACACGACGGGCGCAACCTGGCGCCTCGCCGCACGTACCGCACTCGGGCGGCGCCAGTCGGGCCGGACAAGGCGGCCCCGACTGGTTATCATGGCGGCGTTTCCCATTGGACCACCCCCATGTCTGAATTCCTCGACGACGACTTCTCCGGCGAGAAGAGCAAAACCCAGGTCAAGCGCGAGCTGCACGCCCTGCAGGAGCTCGGTGAGCGCCTGACGACCTTCAAGCCCGACGTGCTGGCCAAGCTGCCACTGACCGACGCCCTGCAGCGAGCCCTGGCGGAAGCGCCGAAGCACAAGGCACACGTTGCCCGCAAACGGCACATCCAGTACATCGGCAAGCTCATGCGCGAGCAGGACATCGACGCCATTGTCGGCCTGATCGACCAGCTCGACAGCTCCACCCGCGAGTACAACGAGCGCTTCCACGCCTTGGAGCGCTGGCGCGACCGCCTGATCGAGGGTGGCGATGCCGCCCTGGAAAGCTTCGTCGCCGATTACCCGGACACCGACCGCCAGCACCTGCGCGGCCTGATCCGTCATGCCCAGCACGAAGTGGCCCACAACAAACCACCGGCCGCCGCGCGCAAGGTGTTCAAATACATCCGCGACCTGGACGAGGCCAAGCGCGGCTTGCGCTGATCCTTCCGGGGGCCGCCATCAGGCCCCCGTCCCGCCTACCGTTATTGCATCGATCTTCAGGGTCGGCTGACCCACACCCACCGGCACCGACTGACCGTCCTTGCCACAGGTTCCCACGCCGCTGTCCAGTGCCAGGTCATTGCCGACCATGGACACCCGGCTCATGGCCTCCGGACCATTGCCGATCAGGGTAGCGCCCTTCACTGGCGTGGTGATCTTTCCGTTCTCGATCAAGTAAGCCTCACTGGTGGAGAAGACGAACTTGCCGCTGGTGATGTCCACCTGGCCACCTCCGAGGTTGGCGCAGTAGATACCGCGTTCCACCGAGGCGATGATCTCCTGCGGATCGCTCTTGCCGGCCAGCATGTAGGTGTTGGTCATGCGTGGCATCGGCAGGTGCGCGTAGGACTCCCGGCGACCGTTGCCGGTGCGCGCCACCTTCATCAGGCGAGCGTTCAGCTTGTCCTGCATGTAGCCCTTGAGCACACCGTTTTCGATCAGCGTGGTGCACTGGGTCGGGGTGCCCTCGTCGTCGACGCTAAGCGAGCCACGGCGATAGGCCAGGGTACCGTCGTCGACGATGGTGCAAAGACTGGAAGCCACCTTCTCGCCGATGCGGCCGCTGTAGGCTGAGCTGCCCTTGCGGTTGAAGTCTCCTTCCAGACCGTGGCCCACGGCCTCATGCAGCAGCACACCGGACCAGCCAGCCCCCATCACCACCGGAAGGGTACCAGCCGGTGCAGGAACAGCTTCCAGATTGACCAGGGCCTGGCGCAGCGCCTCGCGGGCATAGCCCATGGCGCGGTCTTCCTGGAGGAAATAACGGTAGTCGGTACGTCCACCGCCGCCGTGGCCACCGCGCTCGCGGCGGCCGTTCTGCTCGACGATCACACTGACATTGAAACGCACCAGCGGGCGCACATCGGCGCCCAGGCTGCCGTCGCTGGCGGCGATCAGGATGCGCTCCCAGACGCCGGCCATGCTCACGGTGACTTGCTTGATGCGCGGATCGAGAGCACGGGTAGCGGCGTCGACCTTTTTCAGCAGCTCCACCTTCTCGGCGCGGCTGATCACATCCAGCGGGCTGCTGGAATCGTAAAGCCTTGTAATCTGCGGGCTGGCGAAGGCCTGCACCCGCCCTTCCTGCCCGGCACGGGAAATGGAACGCGCGGCCCGTGCGGCCTGACGCAAGGCATCCGCCGTGATGGCATTGCTGTAAGCGAAACCAGTCTTCTCGCCGGACTGGGCGCGCACGCCGACGCCCTGATCGAGATGGAAGCTACCTTCCTTGACGATGCCGTCCTCCAGCATCCAGGACTCGGAAATCTGCCCCTGGAAATACAGATCGGCAGCATCGATGCCTGGACCGGCCAGCTCTCCTAGGATTTCCGGCAACTGCTCGATACTGAGGTCACCAGGTGCCAGCAGATGCTCGCTGACGGATAACAAGACGTCGCTCATAACTTCTCCGTACGCGCCGGCCCGGGAGTGGCCGGCGTCATGAATCTTCTGTGGGTGCTCACCGGCATGCGCTGGCGGATGGCCGCCTGCTCGTCCGCGTCGCGACTGGCGAGCAATACGGCTTCGCCCTGGTCCTGCTCGGCCAGTACCCGCCCCCAGGGGTCGACGATGGCCGAATGGCCGAAGGTTTCGCGCGGGCCGGGGTGCGTACCGCCCTGGCCCGCCGCCAACAGGTAGCACTGGGTTTCGATGGCGCGAGCACGTACCAGCACTTGCCAGTGGGCCGCCCCAGTCACGGCGGTGAAGGCCGAGGGGGCGCTGATCAACTCGGCGCCGGCTTCGCGCAGTGCGCCATACAACTCGGGAAAGCGCAGGTCGTAGCAGACGGTCAGACCGAGTCGACCGACCGGCGTGTCCGCCACCACTACCTGTGCGCCATGGGCGTAGTCGTCTGATTCGCGGTAGCGGCCGCGAGTGTCGGTGACGTCTACATCGAACAGGTGGATCTTGTCGTAGCGCGCAGCCCGTTCGCCATGCTCGTCGATCAGCAGGGAGCAGGCGTTGGCCTTGTCCGCAGGCTGGCCGTCGGGCGGTAGCGGCAGGGTGCCAGCCACTATCCATAGCTTGAGATCGCGGGCGGCCTGGCGCAGCCAGGGCAGGATCGGTCCCCGGCCTTCCGCCTCGGCACGCCCCAGGTCGGCCAGATCCCGACGGCCGATGGCGGCGAAGTTCTCAGGCAGCACCGCCAGGCGGGCACCGCCTTCGGCAGCCTGTTGCAGCAGGCGGCGGGCGCTGGCGAGGTTAGCCAGGACATCGTCCTGGCTAACCATCTGAATTACGGCAAGGGACATCGGAATCTCCGCTCAAGGCATGGAATGCATGCTAACCCAAGCTGCGAAAGCCCGCTTCAGCGAGGCTTTTCAAAAGGCTTGTCGAACGTGATCTTGGGGCTCTTCCAGGAACCTTCAACCTTGTATTGCACACTCGCGAAGCGCGCGACCCTGTCGCCCAGTAGCTTGTCCACCACGAAGAGCGCGCCGCCAATGGCCGGTGCCCCGACGATCAGCGCCGCCAGCGGCAAGTTGTTGGTCACCGGCAGCGTCACCAGCAGCTTGGCATTGATGCGATCAGCGGCCAGGTCCATGGTGCCGTCCAGTTCCAGGCCACTGGAAGGGCCTTCGAGCGTAATGGGCTCGCGGGTGACGAAACGGCCGTCACTGCCCACCAACAGGCCCTTGACCCGGTCATAAGCCAGGCCTTTGCCCAGCAGATCGGAGAAGTCCAGACGCAAGCGCCGACCGATGGAGTTGAAGTTGAGCAAGCCAAACACCCGAAGCGCCTGGGCGCTACCCTCCACTTCGACGAACTGACCATTGCTCAGGCTGGCATCCAGGGAACCAGAGTAACGCTTGAGACTGACCCAGGCCGGCGACCCCGGCCAGCGGCCATCGGCGTCCAGGCGGAAGCGCTCGCTGGTGGCTGACGGCGCAAAGTTCCAGGCCTTGAGCACGTCCGCCAGGTTCTTACCTTCCATTCGCCCCCTGTACCAGGAGCTGCTACTTTCAGCCGTGCCTTCCCAACCTGCGGCCCCGGTGACTTTCAATCCCTTGAGGTCAAGGTTCAGTTCGCTGAAATTCACGCCCTTGGCGTCAGGCCGAGCCTTGAATGACCAGCCCCCCAGAGGCGAGTCCCCCAGGACGACCTGATCGATGCGCACATCCAGCGCGGGCACCTGGCGCGGATCGACGCCCGCCAGCGGATCGGGCTTGGCATCCGCCTCTGCATCGTTCTCCGGCGGCTTCGGCAGGCGTATCTGCTTCAAATGGATATCAATGGGCGCGCCTTTGGCGTCAGCCAGCGCCACGCTACCCTGCATGAGGGCGCTGTCCAGGCCCAGGTTCCAGCCGTTGGCAGACCGGTTCAGATTGACCGTGAGATTGTCCAGGCTCATGCCAAAGCCCGTGAACCGGCCGATTTCCAGATTGGCGCTGCTCAGCATGCGGGCCTTATCGGCACCGTCACGGGGGGCGAACCGCTTGGCCAGCTCCAGCCAGGGCGTGGTGTCCAATTCGTCAACCCGGCCACGGATGCGCAGGCCCTTGCCCCCAGGCGGAGTCGCCGTGCCGCCCCCTAGAACCAGGTCGCCCCGCGCTTCGTCCAACTTGCCCACGGGCGCCGCCAGGGCAAGGCTGGCAAGCCCGGCATAGTCCAGCCAATAGCGCCGCTCGTCGCCGTCCAGTGTCATGCGCCAGGTAGCATCACGGGTTTCTTCGGCCAGCTTGCCAAAAGGTGCCGGCAACTCGACCGCCAGGCCTTTGAGACTGGAATCGATGCGCAGCTGGCTATCCTTGCCGTCCAGACTCAGGTTCAGGTTGTAGGGCAAGGTGCCCGAAGCCGGCAGCGGCTGGGTCACACCGAGCCAGGCGGTGAGATCTTTCAGGGTGATGCTGCCGTTGGCGAGGATGCGCGAACGGGCATTACCGTTGCTGCCTTCGGCCTGAGCCTTGGCCCGGACTTCGCGTCCGAAGGCTTGGCCACGTATGTCCTGGGCGCTGAGGCCCTTGGCGGTGTCGTAGCGGAACGCGCCCTTGAGCTGGGTCAACGACAGATCGGGGCGGGCGATCTTCAAGTGCGCGTCGGCGGTACTGAGATCCACCACCACGTGGGGCGGATGACCCTTCTCCAGCGGGATATCCAATTGCAGCCTGCCGTCAAGCGTGCCCTGCCCCTGCCAGCCAGCGAAGATGTTCGCAGTGCCCATCGGGGTTTCCTGAAGAATCTTCAGGCCGTCGGTGAAGCTGCTGTCCAGCTGGGCGTCCAATAGCAAACGCGGCACTTCACCAGCCTCTACGTGAGGCACTTCCGCCTCAGCGTCGCTCACCCGGCTGTCGAGGATGCGTCCATCCGGCACCTTGATCCGCACGCCGGAGTCCTCGATGAACACGTCACCACGGGCCTCGCGCAGTTCCGGCCAGCCGGGCTGGTACGCCAGTTCAGCGTCACGCACCTTGAAGAACAGGCTGAGGGAACGCGCCGCCGGATCAGCGCCTTGGGCCAGTGAGCCCTGGTACTGGAAGAAACCTTCATCCACCGTGCCTCCCTTGATGGCCTCCTTGAGCCATTTGGCCAGGGCCGGACTGAGCCCCGGCGAACGGGTCGGCAGGTATTTCTCGGTGTAGCGTGCATCGCCTTCGCGCAGGCCGACACGCAGATCCATGTAGTCCTCGGCCTCTGGCGCGCGCATCAAGCGAATCAGCATGTCACCGGCAATATGCCCCTCTTCGCCCTCCAGGCGCATGTACGGGCTGACAAGGGTGAAGGCGGTATCGTCGAGGCTCCAGGTCAACCGGGCGTTCGCTTCGCGGTAGTGCCACGGTTTGGGAAAGAGGTGGTCGAGGTGCAGGGTGAAATCGTTGGAATCCAGGCGCAACTCGCCTTGGGACAGGTCCCCCGCCAGGCTGCCACTGACGTTCTCGACGGCGGGCGCGCCGTGGTAGGCGTTGAAACCGACATCGTCGAGGTTGCTGCTGAAGTCCAGGCGCTTGGCGCCTTCCTGTAGCGGGCGGTAATGCAGGCTCAGGTTGCGCAGGGCGCCCCGCGGCTTCAGGCCAGCCACAGCGGCGGCGGCGGCTTCTGGCAGCGGGATCAGAGCCTCCACTATCGGTAGCAAGGGCGCCACCTCCAGGCGGTCGGCGCTCAGCGCCCACTCGGGTCGCTCACCCGCCGTGTGGTCAAGGCGAAGATGGGTTTCGCCCCAACGCGTCTCCCCGATGTTCGCAGCAAGGGAATCGAGCAGGACCTGGAACCCCTCATCGGTCCGGGTGAAATAGGCATTGAGCCCGACGTTGCTCAGGGTGACCGCCTTGCGTTTGTCGTAGGCGCCACGTACTTCGGGCACATGCAGCTTGGCCACGGCACGCCGCATACCGCCCTTGCTCCATTCACCCCAGACTTCGCCCCCAGCCTGCAGGCGCTGAAGACGCCAGTCACGGGTCAGACTGGTGGGCAGCCAGCGCGCCCAATCGGTTTGCGGCAGGCTGAGATAGAGTTCCGCATCATTCTGCAGCCAGGCGTCGGAATTGAGGCGGGTTCTCAGACGCAGGGCCACCGGCTGCCCATCGGGCAACGAGAACCGGCCATCGAGGCGCTGGCGGCTACCACTGGCCTTCAGCGTGGCGCTGACATAGGTGACGTTGGTGGGCGCCTGTCCTTCGGATTCCAGGGTGAGCTGGCTGTTCAGCACGGATACGTGACCAATCTGCTGCAGCAAGGCGCGGACCTGTCGGGGACCAGGGAGCGGCTTGCCCGAGTTGGTGGTAAGACCTTCCAGATGCCATTTTCCAGCCTTGTCCTGGCTCAGGCCGATCTGGACGCCATCCAGCTCCAGCCGGGCGATACGTGGCTGCCTCGCCATCAGGCTGCCAAGCACGTCAGGCACGACGCGAATCTGATCCACGCGCAGGACGCCGCCGCCCTCGCCCAACACAACGTCGTGCGCAATCAGCAGCGGCGCCAGCCCGTGCCAACGCCCTTCCAGGCCACCGATCTCAAGCGGCTGCCCCAGCGCCGCGGAGGCCTTGGCTTCTGCTTCGGCACGGTACTCGGCCACGAATGGCACCAGTTCGCGCCCCAGGCTGACATAAAGCGCCGACAGCACCAGGAACAGGGCGCAAAGCCCCAGTGACCAGCGCAGCGTGCGCATCAACCAGCGGGCTATGGCTTCCACTCAGCGCCTCAGAGCAAGACCACGTCGTACTGTTCCTGGGAATACATGGTTTCCACCTGGAACTTGATCGGCCGCCCGATAAAGGCCTCCAGATCAGCGACGTTGCCCGACTCTTCATCCAGAAGTCGATCCACAACCTTCTGGTTCGCCAGCACGAGATAGCCTTCCGCTTGATAGGCCCGGGCCTCGCGCAGTATCTCGCGGAAGATTTCGTAGCAGATGGTTTCTGCGGTCTTCAGCAGGCCACGGCCCAGGCAACTGGCGCAAGGCTCGCAGAGCACCTGGATCAGGCTCTCGCGGGTGCGCTTGCGGGTCATCTGTACCAGTCCGAGCTCGGTGATACCGATGATGTTGGTCTTGGCGTGGTCGCGTTCCAGCTGCTTCTCCAGGGTACGCAACACCTGGCGCTGGTGCTCTTCATCTTCCATGTCGATGAAGTCAATGATGATGATCCCGCCCAGGTTGCGCAGGCGCAGCTGGCGGGCGATGGCGGTCGCCGCCTCAAGGTTGGTCTTGAAGATGGTCTCTTCGAGGGTGCGATGACCGACGAAGGCACCGGTGTTCACATCGATCGTAGTCATCGCCTCGGTAGGGTCGATGATCAGGTAGCCACCCGACTTCAGCAGTACCTTACGTTCCAGGGCCTTCTGGATTTCATCCTCGACGCCATAGAGGTCGAAGATCGGTCGCTCTCCGGGGTAGTGCTCCAGTCGATCGGAAACTTCAGGCATCAACTCGTCGACGAACTGGGTCACTTTCTGGAATGTTTCGCGCGAGTCGATGCGAATCTTCTCGATGCGCGGGTTGACCAGGTCACGCAAGGTCCGCAGGGCAAGGCTGAGGTCTTCGTAGATAACCGACGGTGCCGAAGCGGTCTGCATCTGCGAGGAAATCTGCTCCCACAAGCGGCGCAGATAACGGATATCCGCGAGGATTTCATCGGCGCGGGCGCCGTCAGCGGCGGTACGCAGGATGAAGCCGCCGGCCTCCTCGATGCCTTCGGCGGCGATGCAGTCGGCCACCACCTGCTTGAGGCGCTCGCGCTCGGCTTCGTCCTCGATCTTCAAGGAAATGCCCACGTGGCTGGTACGTGGCATGTACACCAGGTAACGCGAGGGTATCGACAGCTGGGTGGTCAGGCGAGCGCCCTTGCTGCCGATCGGGTCCTTCGTGACCTGCACGACCAGGCTCTGGCCCTCATGCACCAGTGCGCTGATGCTCTCCACGGCACTGCCTTCGCGGTTGCTGATTTCCGAGGCATGAATGAACGCCGCGCGATCCAGGCCGATGTCGACGAAGGCCGCCTGCATGCCCGGCAGTACCCGCACCACCTTGCCCTTGTAAATGTTGCCGACGATGCCGCGACGCAAGGTGCGCTCTACATGCACCTCCTGCAGCACGCCGTTCTCCACTAGCGCCACGCGCGATTCCATCGGCGTGATATTGATCAGGATCTCTTCGCTCATGCCGTTGACCTATCCCAGGTGCTGCCAACAAGGAATGCCGAACCCGGCGAGCATTTCCGCCGTTTCCAGCAGCGGCAATCCCACTACCGCTGAATAACTGCCTTCAACGCGACTGACGAATACCGCACCCAGCCCCTGAATAGCGTAGCTGCCGGCCTTGTCGGCGGGCTCGCCGCTGGCCCAGTAAGTTTCCATTTCGATTCGGGAAATGGGACGAAAACGCACCCGACTGGCGACCACCCGCGTTTCACAGCGATCCACGCCAGCCAGTGCAACCGCGGTGAGCACCTCATGCTCGCGACCGGACAACTGCTCCAGAATGGCCAGCGCATCGTCGCGATCGACCGGTTTGCCGAGAATGCGACCATCCAGAACCACCGCGGTGTCTGCCCCCAGCACACAGGCCGAGCCGGCCTCGGCCAGGCTGGCGAGGCCGGCCAGGGCCTTCTCGCGCGCCAGACGCTCGACATAGGCGTTTGCTGGCTCGTCCGGCAGGGCGGTTTCGTCGATGGAGGCGATTAGGGTGATATGGGGAACGCCGATCTGTGCCAGCAGCTCGCGCCGGCGCGGCGACCCCGAAGCCAGGTACAGCGTGGCCATGCGGACTTCTCCCTGTCGAAGACAGAGGCTTGCGACATGGCCGCAAGCCGATCAGTTGACGTTGAGGCGGCGACTCGTGCCACGCAGGGCGGCATAAACCCAAGGCCAGAGCAACGCGCTGACCAGGGCGGGCAGCAGGAAGACCAGGGTCGGGGGACGATTACCGGTGAGGGCATTGAGCCACAGCTGTACCAACTGGGCCAGGCCGAAAACTACGAGCAGCACCAAACACTGCTGCCACATGGGGAACATGCGCAGCCGCTGGTGCAGAGTCAGCACCAGGAAGGTGATCAGGGCGAGGATCAAGGCGTTCTGACCGAGCAAAGTGCCATAAAGCACATCTTCCGCCAGGCCCAGCAACCAGGCGGTGGTCATGCCCACGCGGTGCGGCAGGGCGAGTGTCCAGTAGGTGAGGAAGAGCGCCAGCCATAGCGGCCGGCCGATTTCCATGAAGCTGGGGACCGGCCCGACGCTGAGTACCAGCGCCAGGATCAGGCTGACCCAGATCACCCAGCCATTGTTGGAGCGCTGGCCGACCATCAATGACTCTCCTGGGGATTTCGCGCTGCCGGCGGCGTGTTCGGTGCAGCCTGGGCCGGCGCAGAAGACGCCGGCGCTGCGGCCGGGGCCTGGGCGGCGGGGGTACTGGCAGCGGCAGGTGCGGCCTGAGCGGCCGGAATGACCGGAGCGGTAGCATCGCCCTGGGCAGGTTGGGCGGCAGCCTCGCGGTCAGCAGCCTCCTGGGCCTTCGCGGCGTCGTTGGCGCGCTCTTCGGGGCTGCGGGTATCGGTGAACACCAGCAGCATGTAGCGGCTGCGGTTCAGCGCGGCGGTAGGCACGGCGCGAACGATGGCGAACGGCTGGCCGGAATCGTGGATGACTTCCTTGACGATCGCCACCGGGTAGCCCGCAGGGAAGCGCTGGCCAAGGCCGGAACTCACCAGCAGGTCGCCTTCCTTGATGTCAGCGGTGTCGGCGACGTGGCGCAGCTCGAGGCGCTCGGGGTTACCGGTACCACTGGCAATGGCGCGCAGGCCGTTGCGGTTCACCTGCACCGGAATGCTGTGGGTGGTGTCGGTCAGCAACAGCACGCGGGATGTATAAGGCATCACCTCCACCACCTGGCCCATCAGACCGCGGGCATCGAGCACCGGCTGGCCGAGAAACACACCGTCCTTCTCGCCCTTGTCGATCAGGATGCGATGGGTGAAGGGGTTGGGATCGACGCCGATCAACTCGCCAACCAGGACTTTTTCATCCACGAGGGCAGCGGAGTTGAGCAGCTCGCGCAACCGAACGTTCTGCTCCGTCAGGGTCGCCAGCTTCTGCAGGCGACGCTGCATCAGCAGGGCCTCGGCCTTGAGCTTCTCGTTCTCGGCGATCAGGGTGCTGCGGCTGGTGAACTGGTCACTGACGCCATCCCAGACACGCACCGGCAAGTCGGCCAGCCAGTAGAAAGGCGTGAGCACGAGCCCCATCTGGCTGCGCATGGGTTTGAGCGTGTCAAAGCGGGCGTCGACCACCATCAGTGCAGCCGAAAGCACGGCGAACACCAACAGGCGCACGCCGAGCGAAGGTCCCTTGGTGAATAGCGGTTTAATGGCCCGCTCCTATGGCTGCGTTGCTCTCGACCTTACTCGGTGGAGAGCAGATCCATCGCGTGACGGTCCATCATTTCCAAGGCACGGCCGCCGCCACGGGCGACGCAGGTCAGCGGATCTTCTGCGACGATCACCGGCAGTCCGGTTTCCTGGGCCAGCAGTTTGTCCAGATCGCGCAGCAACGCGCCACCACCGGTCAGCACCAGGCCGCGCTCGGCGATGTCGGACGCCAGTTCCGGCGGAGATTGCTCCAGGGCGCTTTTCACCGCCTGAACGATGGTCGCCAGGGACTCCTGCAGGGCTTCCAGCACTTCATTGGAGTTCAGGGTGAAGCTGCGCGGTACGCCTTCGGCCAGGTTACGGCCGCGGACGTCGATCTCACGGATCTCGCCACCCGGGAAGGCGGTGCCGATTTCCTGCTTGATGCGCTCGGCGGTGGATTCGCCGATCAGGCTGCCGTAGTTACGGCGCACGTAGGTGACGATGGATTCGTCGAAGCGGTCGCCGCCGACACGTACGGATTCGGCGTAGACCACGCCGTTCAGGGAGATCAGGGCGATTTCGGTGGTACCACCACCGATATCCACGACCATGGATCCGCGGGCTTCTTCCACCGGAAGACCGGCGCCGATGGCAGCCGCCATGGGCTCTTCGATCAGGAATACTTCGCGGGCGCCGGCGCCCAGGGCGGATTCACGGATGGCACGGCGTTCCACCTGGGTGGATTTGCAGGGCACGCAGATCAGGACGCGCGGACTCGGCTGCAGGAAGCTGTTTTCGTGAACCTTGTTGATGAAGTACTGCAGCATCTTTTCGCAGACGCTGAAGTCGGCAATCACGCCGTCCTTCATCGGGCGGATGGCGGAGATGTTGCCAGGAGTACGGCCCAGCATGCGCTTGGCTTCGGTACCTACGGCTACCACGCTCTTCTGGTTGCCGTGGTTACGAATGGCGACCACCGAGGGTTCGTTGAGGACGATACCGCGCTCACGCACGTAAATAAGGGTATTGGCAGTGCCCAGGTCGATCGACAGATCGCTGGAAAACATGCCACGCAGTTTCTTGAACATGGGAGAGGGACCCTAGGCAACGCGTGGGTAAAAAAGTGCGGCAAACTCTAACAATGACGGGGATTTTGGGCAAGGCGCCGATATGTTAAATTGCCTGTTTTTCCGGGCCACCAAGGCCCATCATCGCGGCCTTTGACCGCTCGTTCGCAGCACCGTTCCCCGCTCGATTCCCGCACGGTCGACTGCCCACGCAGGCCGCTTCTAGTTGGAGACCCCCGATGGCGCTTGAACGCTCCGACGTGGAAAAAATCGCCCATCTCGCCCGACTGGGCCTGAACGAGGCCGATATCCCGCGTACCACCGAGACCCTGAACAACATCCTCGGCCTGATCGACGCCATGCAAGCCGTGGACACCGATGGCATCGAGCCCATGGCCCACCCGCTGGACGCTACCCAGCGCCTGCGCGCCGACAGCGTCACCGAAGAAAACCGACGCGAGGCCTACCAGGCCATCGCGCCGGCCGTCGAGAACGGCCTGTACCTCGTGCCTAAAGTCATCGAATAAGGAAAGGGTTCCCCATGCATCAACTGACCCTCGCCGAGATCGCCCGCGGCCTCGCCGCCAAGGAATTCTCCGCCGAAGAGCTGACCCGCGGCCTGCTGGCTCGCATCCACCAGCTCGATCCGCAATTGAACAGCTTTATCAGCATCACCGACGAACCGGCCATCGAACAGGCCAAGGCAGCCGACGCACGGCGTGCCGCCGGTGAGCAAGGCGCCCTGCTCGGCGCCCCCATCGCTCACAAGGACCTGTTCTGCACCGAAGGCGTGCTGACCAGTTGCGCCTCGAAGATCCTCGACGGCTTCAAGGCGCCGTACGATGCCACCGTCGTCGCCCGCCTCAAGGCAGCCGGCGCAGTCAGCCTCGGCAAGCTGAACATGGACGAGTTCGCCATGGGCTCCTCCAACGAGTCCAGCCACTACGGCGCGGTAAAGAACCCCTGGGCCCTGGACCGCGTACCCGGTGGCTCTTCCGGTGGCTCCGCCGCGGCCGTCGCCGCGCGCCTGGTGCCCGCGGCTACGGGCACCGATACCGGTGGCTCGATCCGTCAGCCGGCCGCCTTCACCAACCTCACCGGCATCAAGCCCACCTACGGCCGGGTTTCACGCTGGGGCATGATCGCCTACGCCTCCAGCCTCGATCAGGGCGGTCCGCTGGCCCGTACCGCCGAGGACTGCGCGCTGCTGCTCGGCGCCATGGCCGGTTTCGACCCGAAAGATTCCACCAGTGTCGACCAACCCGTGGATGACTACCTCGCCAGCCTGAACCAGCCGCTCGCCGGCCTGCGCATCGGCCTGCCGAAGGAATACTTCGGCGCCGGTCTCGACAGCCGCATCGCCGACGCGGTGCTGGCCGTTGTCGAAGAACTGAAGAAGCTGGGCGCCACGGTCAAGGAAATCAGCCTGCCGAACATGCAGCACGCCATCCCGGCCTACTACGTGATCGCCCCGGCAGAGGCCTCCTCCAACCTGTCGCGTTTCGACGGCGTGCGCTTCGGCTATCGCTGCGAAAACCCGCAGAACCTGGAAGATCTCTACAAGCGCTCCCGCGCCGAAGGCTTCGGCGCCGAAGTGAAGCGTCGCATCATGGTCGGCACCTACGCCCTGTCAGCCGGTTACTACGACGCCTACTACCTGAAGGCGCAGAAGATCCGCCGCCTGATCAAGAACGACTTCGTCAGTGCCTTCAACGAAGTCGACGTGATCCTCGGCCCGACCACGCCCAACCCGGCCTGGAAACTCGGCGAGAAGAACAACGACCCGGTCGCCCAGTACCTGGAAGACATCTACACCATCACCGCCAACCTGGCGGGTCTGCCAGGGCTCTCCATGCCCGCCGGCTTCATCGATGGCTTGCCGGTCGGTGTACAGCTACTGGCGCCCTACTTCCAGGAAAGCCGTCTGCTCAACGTCGCCCACCAGTACCAGCAGGCGACCGATTGGCACACTCGCGCCCCGGCCGGATTCTGAGGAACACGTACATGCAATGGGAAACAGTGATCGGGCTGGAAATCCACGCACAGCTCAGCACCCAATCGAAGATTTTCTCCGGCAGCGCCACCACCTTCGGTGCCGAGCCCAACACCCAGGCCAGCCTGGTTGACCTCGGCATGCCCGGCACCCTGCCGGTGCTGAACGAAGAAGCCGTGCGCATGGCCTGCAAGTTCGGCCTGGCCATCGACGCCGAAATCGCCGAGAAGAACGTCTTCGCACGCAAGAACTACTTCTATCCAGACCTGCCCAAGGGCTACCAGACTAGCCAGATGGACCTGCCGATCGTCGGCAAGGGCTTCCTCGACATCACCCTGGAAGACGGCACCATCAAGCGCGTCGGCATCACCCGCGCGCACCTGGAAGAGGACGCCGGCAAGAGCCTGCACGAAGACTTCCACGGCATGAGCGGCATCGACCTGAACCGTGCCGGCACCCCGCTGCTGGAAATCGTTTCCGAGCCGGACATCCGCAGCGCCAAGGAAGCGGTCGCCTACGTCAAGGCCATCCATGCCCTGGTGCGCTACCTGGGTATCTGCGACGGCAACATGGCCGAAGGCTCGCTGCGCTGCGACTGCAACGTCTCGGTCCGCCCGAAAGGCCAGGCCGAGTTCGGCACCCGCGCCGAGATCAAGAACGTCAACTCGTTCCGCTTCATCGAGAAGGCGATCAACCACGAAGTGCAGCGGCAGATCGAACTGATCGAGGACGGCGGCAAGGTGGTGCAGGAAACCCGCCTGTACGACCCGAACAAGGACGAGACCCGCTCCATGCGCAGCAAGGAAGAAGCCAACGACTACCGTTACTTCCCCTGCCCCGACCTGTTGCCAGTGGTGATCGAGAAGAGCTTCCTCGACGAAGTGCGCGCTCAACTGCCGGAGCTGCCCAACCAGAAGCGCGAGCGCTTCCAGAGCGAGTTCGGCCTGTCCGCCTACGATGCCAGCGTGCTGTCCGCCAGCCGTGAGATGGCCGACTACTTCGAAGTCGTGCAGAAGGTTTGTGGTGACGCCAAGCTGGCCGCCAACTGGGTGATGGGCGAACTCTCCAGCCTGCTCAACAAGGACAGCCTGGAAATCGAGCAATCACCGGTTTCCGCCGAACAACTGGGTGGCATGATCCTGCGCATCAAGGACAACACCATTTCCGGCAAGATCGCCAAGATGGTCTTCGAATCCATGGCCGCCGGCGAAGGTTCCGCCGACGAGATCATCGAGAAGAAAGGCCTGAAGCAGGTCACCGACACCGGCGCCATCGAGTCCATGCTCGACGAAGTGCTGGCTGCAAACGCTGCTCAGGTCGAACAGTACCGCGCCAGCGATGAAGCCAAGCGCGCCAAGATGTTCGGCTTCTTCGTCGGCCAGGCGATGAAAGCTTCCAAGGGCAAGGCCAACCCCGGCCAAGTGAACGAATTGCTCAAGAAGAAGCTCGAAGGGTGACACCATTAAGGACGCCGGGCTTGCCCGGCGTTTTCTTGTCCGAGGCATTCGGCATGTTTCGATCCCTGTTCTGGCTCCCGGCACTTGCTCTCCTGCTGGCCGGCTGCAGCACCAACCCTTTCGGAGGCGGCAGTGAGTCCGGCCACGGCTACCGCGCCGAAGGCAAGGCGTCCTATTACGGCGCCAGGCACCATGGCAAGCGCACCGCCAGTGGCGAACGCTTCGACCAGCACGCCCTGACCGCCGCACACCGCACCTTGCCCTTCGGTACCCGGGTGAAGGTCACCAACCTCAACAACGACCGCTCGGTGGTGGTGCGCATCAATGATCGCGGCCCCCATGTCCGCGGCCGCATCGTCGACCTCTCGCGTGAAGCAGCCGAACGCCTTGGGATGCTGCGCGCCGGCGTGGTCCCGGTGCGCGTGGAATCCCTCGACTGACTGGAGAATCGCAATGAATGAAGAACGCAAATCCGGCCTGCAGGTGCGCCGGGAAGTCATGGGCGACGCCTTCGTCGACCGCGCCCTGGGCAATGCCACCGAATTCACCCAGCCGCTGCAGGATTTCGTCAACGAACACGCCTGGGGTGGCGTGTGGAACCGCGAGGGCCTGCCACGCAAGACCCGCAGCCTGATCACCCTCGCCGCCCTCACCGCATTGAAATGCCCGCAAGAGCTGAAAGGCCATGTACGCGGCGCACTCAACAACGGATGCACAGTCGAGGAAATCCGCGAAGCGCTGCTGCACTGCGCGGTCTACGCCGGCGTTCCTGCTGCCATCGATGCCTTCCGCGCCGCCCAGGAAGTCATCGACGACTACCAGAAGGCCTGATACGCAGAGCCATCCGCAGGGTGGATCACGCTTCATCGATCCACCTGCGAGCTCACCGCTCCCCCTTGGTGGACATGAAAAGCGATGTCCACCCTACGAATTAGCCGCGCTCCTCCGCGCTGGCTTCAGATCCAGCCCGCCCACTGCAACAGGAACAAGCCGATATTGGTGGTCACCACCGCCGCCAGGGTGGTCATCACGATGATCGCTGCCGCCAGCTCGTGGTTGCCGTTCACCGCACGGGCCATGACGAAGCTCGCAGCAGCGGTCGGACTGGCGAAGTAGAGGAAGAGGATCGCCAGGTCGGCATTGCGGAACCCGCATAACCAGGCGCCGAAGGTTGCCAGGATAGGCAGCCAGACCATTTTCATCAGGCTGGCGCTGACGGCGATCTTGCCGCTGGAGCGCAAGGACGCTAGCGACAGGGTCCCACCGATGCAGATCAGCGCCAGGGGCAAGGTCATCTGCGCGAAATACTCGCCCGAAGTGATCAGCCAGGCAGGCAACGGCAATTGCCAATACGCCACTGGGATTGCGGCCAGCACGCCGATGATCAGCGGGTTACTGATGATGCTCCTGGCAAGACTCACGGGGTCGCTCTTGGCATCCGGGCTGTAGATAGCCAGGACGATGGACGACAGCGTGTTGTAGCTGAGGATCACCACCCCGCCGAGGATACTGCCCACCGATAGGCCGTAGTCGCCGTACATGCTGGTGGCCAGGGCCAGACCAACGATGCCGTTGTTACCGCGAAAGGCACCCTGGGTATAGATGCCGCGATCCGCCGCCGGGCAGCGCAGGATCGCCCAGCCCCAGCCAATCAGGAAACACACCAGGGTCGCCGCGACGAAATAGCCGATCAGCTCCGGCCGTAGCGCCGTGCGCAGGTCCGCCTGGACGATCCCGAGGAACAGCAGGGTCGGCATGGTGCCCTTGAACACCAGCGATGAAGCGGTATTGATGAAGGCGGTATCGATCCAGCCGAGACGCTTGAGGCCCACGCCCAAAAACAGCATGGAGAACACCGGCGCGGTGATGCTGAGGGTCTGCTGGACGACGGCGAGCATGGGTGAACCTTGGCGGCGGGAATAGATAGGCGGCTAAGGATACCAACAGCGGAAGAGAAATTACCTTGTGGGGGCGAATTCATTCGCCAAGGGACACGCAGTGTCCCCCAAAGGACCTTCGGGCAGGCCTACGGCCTGCTTTGCGAATGAATTCGCCCCCACAAAGAACAGGCAAGTACGCGCGGGGAACTCAGCGGCGCACCGGCCGCTTCTGCAACTTGCGCTGCAAGGTCCGGCGGTGCATGCCCAGGGCGCGGGCGGTGGCGGAGATATTGCCGTCATGCTCGGCCAGCACGCGCTGGATGTGCTCCCACTGCAGGCGGTCCACCGACATCGGGTTTTCCGGTACCAGGCTGTCCAGGTCGGCGTGTTCGGAAAGCAGTGCGGTCAGCACATCGTCGGCGTCGGCCGGCTTGCACAGGTAGTTGGTGGCGCCGCGTTTGATCGCCTCCACGGCGGTGGCGATGCTCGAATAGCCGGTCAGGATCACGACGCGCATCTCGGCGTCCAGCTCCAGAAGCTTGGGCAGCAACACCAGGCCGGAATCCCCGTCCATCTTCAGGTCCAGCACGGCGTAGTCGGGCAGGTCTTCCTTGGCTAGCAGCAGGCCTTCTTCGGCGGAGCCAGCCACCGTTACACGCAGGCCGCGACGGGCCATGGCCCGTGCCATGACGCGGGTGAAGGTGGCGTCGTCGTCCACCAGCAGCAGGTGGGGTTGCTCTTCGCCTTCGATCAGGGGTTCGTCAGTCATCTCGCTTCCTCTTCGTCAAGGCGCTCAGGCGACGCCATAGGTGCGCGGCAGGCGCAGCTCGGTCAGGGTGCCGCCTTCCTCATGGTTATAAAGTTTAACCGTACCGCCAGCGCGGGTAACGCTGGCCTGGCTCAGGAACAGGCCGAGACCGAAACCCTTGCCCTTGGTGGTGAAGAATGGCCGGCCAAGCTGTTCGGCGATGGCCAGGGGTACGCCGGCACCGTGGTCGCGGATGGTCAGGACCATCCACTGGTGATCCCAGTTGACGCGGATGTCGAGCTTTTCCGGACAGGCATCGGCCGCGTTGTTGAGCAGGTTCAGCAGTGCCTGGGTGAGGTCAGCCGGGGGTTTCACCCTCGGCGCCACACCAAGCCCCATGCACTGGTAGCGGTAGGTGGCTTCCGGGCGCATCAGGTGCCAACGATTGAGTGTGACTTCAAGCCATTCGATCACCGATTGCTCCACCACCGCCTGGCGACGATCCGCCTCGGCGGCGCGCACCAGTTGCTGCAGCGTGTCCTTGCAGAGCATGACCTGTTCCTGCAACAGGGCCAGATCGTCCTGCAGCCCGGGCTTGTCGCCATATTCCTGGCGCAGTTCCTTGAGCAGCACGCTCATGGTCGCCAGCGGTGTACCCAGTTCGTGGGCGGCGCCGGCAGCCTGGGTGGCCACCGCCAGCAGTTGCTGGTCGCGCATGCTTTCCTCGCGACGCACCGCCTGCAACTGGTCCTGGCGTCTCAGCTCTTCAGCCATGCGTGCGACGAAGAAGGTGATCAGCGCGGCCGCCAGGGCGAAGCTCAGCCACATGCCATAGATCAGCAGAGACTCTCGCTGCCCTGTGGGCATTTCCAACGGATGAAACAGCACCAGTAGCAATGTGTAAGCCGCCAGCGCGAGGCCCGCGAGCGTGAGGGTGTAGAGCCAGGGCAGGGTTGCCGCAGCGATGGTCAGCGGGACCAGGTAATAAGAGACGAAGGGGTTGGTCGAGCCCCCGGAGAAATACAGCAGCACGCTGTGGATAACCAGGTCGAGGCCAAGCTGGACGGCATATTCCAGCTCGGTCACCGGCCAGGGCCCGCGCAGGCGCAGCGCCGTGCCGACGCAGAGCACCAGCGAGACGCCGAGGGTCAGGCTCAGGGCCAGCCAGGGCAACTGCAGCAGTTGGGTCTTGTAGGCAAGGCCGACCGAGCCGGCCTGGGCGGCCAGGACAAGGATGCGGATCAGGGTCAGCCGCAGCAGGTTCTGGCGGCTGGCAGACAGTAACTGGACGGGCTCGAGCATGGGTACTCCCTGGAATCGTCGGAGTATAACCAAGGCGCGTGCCAGGCCGCCTCTGTGCGGCAACTCGCCGCAGTGAACGGCGCCCGCGGCAGGCATGGCACTACTGTGGGGGCGAATTTATTCGCTAAGGGACGCGTAGCGGCCCCCACACCATCCCGGCAGGCCTGCGGCCTGCATAGCGAATGAATTCGCCCCCACAAGGTTCTCAGCCCTACCACTCTGGAACATCCGTGCCGATTTCTGGTCAATTTGCAGCGCTGTTAACCCGAATGGCCGGTTACCCTCGTCCCATACGGAGAATCACCACGCAACCCGCGCGGAACCCTGCCCCACAAGGAGTCGTCATGCCCAAGTTCACTCGCCTCGCCGCCGCCCTCGCCCTTTGCGCCGCCAGCCTCGGCAGCCTCTCGGCCCAGGCCGGCGACGATGTCCACTACAACCAGGTGGCCGTGCGCGCCGAGGTCAGCCAGGAAGTGGCACACGACCTGATGCACGTCACCCTCTATAGCGAATCGCAGAACACCGACCCGGCCAAGCTGGCGGACGAAATCACCCGCACGCTCAACGCCGCAGTGGAAAAGGCCCGCAAGACCAAGGGTGTCACCGTCAGCCTGGGCAGCCGCAACAGCTACCCGGTGTATGACGAGAAAGGCCAGAAGATCACCGCCTGGCGCGAGCGCGCCGAAGTGCGCCTGGAAAGCGCCGACTTCGCTACGCTCTCCCAGCTCAGCGCCGACCTGCTGGGGCAACTGAAAATGGCCGGGATGAACTTCAGCATCGCAGACAAAACCCGCAAGACCCATGAAGACGATCTGATCAAGCAGGCCGTCGATGCCTTCAAGGCCCGCGCCCAGCTGGCGACCAGTGCCCTGGGCGGCAAGGGCTACAAGCTGGTCAATCTGAGCCTGAACAGCGCCGGTTTCCAGCCGCCGCAGCCGATCATGATGCGTGCCATGGCCGCCAAGGGTTACGCCGACGGCGCTGCCGTTCCCGAGATTGAGGCCGGCACCAGCCGCGTCAGCGTCAGCGCCGATGGCACCATCGAAGTGCAGATGCCCTGACCCAAAACAGGGCGCCGCGGCCTTTCGGGGCGGCGCCCTCTCCCCTCCTCGGGCTTGAATTTGCAAAATTGCGACAAGCCCTTACAGCTTTATCCCGCCGACTACACTCTTTCCGGTCCAGCTATTGCGCCGGGCATATGCCCTGCATAGTTTCTCGCAAGGCCCCCACAAAGGGCCCCTCACGATGACAAACAGAATAAACATGAGGTCAACATGCGTAAAAACGCCGTCATCCAGGCACTTATCGCGGCTGGGCTGATCGCCAGCGCGCCCTCCGCCAGCGCTGCTAGCAACCTGGTGTTCTGCTCCGAAGGCAGCCCCGCCGGTTTCGACCCGGGCCAATACACCACCGGCACCGATTTCGACGCCGCTGCAGAAACCGTCTTCAACCGCCTGAGCCAGTTCGAGCGTGGCGGCACTGCGGTGGTCGCGGGCCTTGCCGAGAAGTGGGATGTCTCTCCCGACGGCCTCAGCTACACCTTCCACCTGCGCAAGGGCGTGAAGTTCCACACCACCGAGTACTTCAAGCCCACTCGCGATTTCAACGCCGACGACGTGCTCTTCACCTTCCAGCGCATGCTCGACAAGGAGCATCCGTTCCGTAAGGCGTACCCCACCGAGTTCCCTTACTTCACCGACATGGGGATGGACGCCAACATCGCCAAGGTCGAGAAGATCGACGACAGCACCGTCAAGTTCACCCTCAACGGCGTGGACGCCGCGTTCATCCAGAATCTGGCGATGAGCTTCGCCTCCATCCAGTCCGCCGAGTACGCCGACCAGTTGCTGAAGGCCGGCAAGGCTGCCGACATCAACCAGAAGCCCATCGGCACGGGTCCCTTCGTCTTCAAGCGCTACCAGAAGGACGCCCAGATCCGCTTCACCGGCAACAAGGACTACTGGAAACCCGAGGACGTGAAGATCGACAACCTGATCTTCGCCATCAACACCGACGCCTCGGTACGCATGCAGAAGCTCAAGGCCGGCGAATGCCAGGTCACCCTCTTCCCGCGCCCGGCCGACCTGGATGCGCTGAAGAAAGACAGCAACCTGAACATGCCGTCACAGCCGGGCTTCAACCTCGGCTACATCGCCTACAACGTCACCCACAAGCCGTTCGACAAGCTTGAAGTGCGCCAGGCGCTGGACATGGCGGTGAACAAGAAAGCCATCATCGACGCCGTCTACCAGGGCGCCGGCCAGCTCGCCGTCAACGGCATGCCGCCGACCCAGTGGTCCTACGACGAGACCATCAAGGACGCCGGCTACAACCCGGAGAAGGCCAAGGAACTGCTGAAGGCCGCCGGCGTTGCCGAAGGCACCGAGATCACCCTCTGGGCCATGCCGGTCCAGCGTCCGTACAACCCGAACGCCAAGCTGATGGCCGAAATGCTCCAGTCCGACTGGGCCAAAGTGGGCATCAAGGCCAAGATCGTCACTTACGAGTGGGGCGAGTACATCAAGCGCGCCAAGGGTGGCGAGCATGACGCCATGCTGATTGGCTGGAGCGGCGACAACGGTGACCCGGACAACTGGCTGGGCACCCTCTATGGCTGCGACGCCGTGGATGGCAACAACTTCTCCAAATGGTGCGACGCCAGCTACGACAAGCTGATCAAGCAAGCCAAGGCCACCCCGGACCAGGCCAAACGCACCGAGATGTACAAGCAGGCCCAGCACATCCTGAAAGACAACGTGCCAATCACCCCGATTGCCCACTCCACGGTCTACCAGCCGATGCGCAAGAACGTGCAGGACTTCCTGATCAGCCCGTTCGCGCTCAACTCCTTCTATGGCGTGAGCGTCGGCAAGTAAGCCGGCAAACGGGGCCTTCGGGCCCCGTTTTCATTTCTGCCCCAAGGAAGTCCGATGCGCCGAAGCCTGCTGACCCTCGCTCTCTGCCTTCCCCTCTACGCAGCCGCCAGCCAATCCCTGGTGGTCTGCACCGAAGCCAGCCCCGAAGGCTTCGACATCGCCCAGTACACCGCCGCCACCACGGCCGATGCCTCGGCCGAGACGATCTTCGACCGCCTGGTGCAGTTCGCGCCCGGCAGCACCCGGCTGCAACCGGGCTTGGCGGAAAGCTGGAGCATCAGCCCTGACGGCCTCGTCTACGAGTTCCAGCTACGCAAGGGCGTTACCTTCCACAGCACGTCCTGGTTCACTCCGAGCCGTGAATTCAACGCCGACGACGTGCTCTGGAGTTTCCAGCGCCAGCTCGACCCGGCTCATCCCTGGCACAGGCTGTCCTCACGCGGCTTCCCTTATGCCGAATCCATGGCCTTCGCGCCGTTGATCGAGCGCATCGAGAAGCTCGACGACCACCGCGTGCGTTTCACCCTGAAACACCCCGAGGCGCCCTTTCTCGCTGACCTGGCCATGGGCTTCACCTCCATATACTCGGCCGAGTACGCCAACCAGTTGCTGAAAGCCGGAAAGCCGGAACAACTCAACCGCGAACCGGTCGGCACCGGCCCGTTCGTCTTCGAGCGCTACCGCAAGGATGCGCAGATCCGTTTCCGCGCCAACCCGCACTACTGGGCAGGTAAACCCGCGATCGACCGTCTGCTGTTCGCCATCACCCCCGATCCCAACGTGCGCGTACAGCAACTCAAGGCCGGCGCCTGCCAGATCGCGGTCTATCCGCGACCGACTGATATCGACGCCCTGCGCCAGGACCCGGCCTTGCAGGTTCTGGAGCTGGACTCCCTGCTGGTCGCCTACGTCGGTATCAACACCCGCCATCCGCCGCTCGACGACGTGCGGGTACGCCAGGCCATCAACCTTGCCTTCGACACCCGCGCTTACCTACGCGCACAGTTCGGTGAAGGCAATGCCAGCATCGCCGTGGCGCCCTACCCAGCCACCCTGCTGGGCTTCAACGACAAGCTAAACCCTTGGCCTCACGACCCGAAAAAGGCGCGGCAACTGCTGGCCGAAGCGGGCCACAAGAACGGCTTCAAGCTGAGCATCTGGACCCGCCCCGGTGGCGGACCGACCAACCCCAACCCGGGCATTGGCGCACAGATGCTCCAGGCGGATCTGGCCGCGATCGGCATCAAGGCAGACATTCGCGTGTATGAATGGGGCGAGCTGATCAAGCGCGCCAAGAACGGTGAGCACGACCTGGTGTTCATGGGCTGGGCCGGCGACAACGGCGACCCGGACAACTTCCTCACCCCGAACCTTTCCTGCGCCGCGGCCAAATCAGGCGAGAACCAGGCCGGCTGGTGCAACCAGGCGTTCGATGGGTTGATCCGCGAAGCCCGCGCCATCAGCGATACGACCCGCCGTGCCGAACTCTACCGCCAGGCGCTGGCGATCTTCCACGAGCAGGCGCCGTGGATTCCCCTCGCGCATCCCAAGCAGTTCGCCGCCGTGCGCAAAGGCGTGCAAGGATTCCAGTTGAACCCGATGGGATCGAACAATTTCGCGCGGGTGAAGGTGACCCCCTAGGCCGCTTCCCTGCAGGGGCGAATTCACTCGCCAAGCAGGAGGCAGTCCTGCCCTTCCCTCTCCCTAATGGGAGAGGGAGCTATCCGAGCGGGCCTGCCCTCAGGCCCCCAACCCGAACGGATCGTCGATGGAATGGCTCGGCTCGGTAAACCAGCGCGGCCCAGTCGCAGTCATGTAGAAGTGGTCCTCCAGGCGAATGCCGAACTCGCCCGGCACGCAGATCATCGGCTCATTGGAGAAACACATGCCTTCGGCCAGCGGCGTTTCGTCGCCGCGCACCAGGTAAGGCCCTTCATGAATATCCATGCCAATGCCGTGGCCGGTACGGTGCGGCAGGCCAGGCAACTGGTAGTCCGGGCCCAGGCCGCCGGCTTCCAGGCAGCGACGCGCCGCAGCGTCTACCGAGCCGCAAGGCTCGCCTGGTCGTGCCGCATCGAAGGCAGCCTGCTGCGCCGCCTTCTCCAGGTTCCAGAGTGCGCGCTGACGGTCGCTCGGGGAGCCGAACACGTAGCTGCGGGTAATATCCGACTGATAGCCATGGAGCTGACAACCGGTGTCGATCAGCACCATGTCGCCGTCCTTGAGCACCTGCGCGTGCTTCACCCCATGAGGGAAGGCGCTGGCCTCACCGAACAGCACGATGCAGAAGGTCGAACCCGGCGCACCCACCTTGCGGTGCGCCTGGCGGATGAACTCGGCGACCTCAAGGGTGCTGATGCCCTCGCGCAGGATGCTGGCGGCAGCCTTGTGCACTTCAAGGGTCATGTCCTTGGCGCGCTGCATCAGCGCCAGTTCGGTGGCGGACTTGTGGAAGCGGCAGGGATTGATCACACAGGCCGCATCGACGAAGTCAAAGCCCGAATCGAGGCGGCGAATACCGTCGTACATGAAGAAGGCCAGCGACGGGCACAGGCCCACCTTGGCGTCGGCTAAGATGCCCATCCCGGCCAGCATTTCCACCAACAGCCGATAAGGGCTCTCGTGTTCCTGCCAGGTGTGGATAACCCCGTCCACCTCGCGAAAATCGCGAATGGTGCCTTCCTCGAACGCGGGGGCAATGTAGGCGATTTGACCATCGACAGGGAGCACGGCACCGACCATGCGTTCGCTCGGGCTCCACTTCACCCCGGTGAAGTAGCGCAGATTGCTGCCGGCGTTCAGGTAGATGGCCGCGATACCCTGCTCGCGCATCAGGCCCTGGGCCTTGGCCATGCGTGCCTGGTACTCACCGAGGCCAATGGGCTCCATGCCCTCGGTCATGATCGCCAGGCTGGCCAGGGCCTGTTCCGGAGTCTTGCCACCCACACCCACTGTCATATTGTTCTCCCGAGTGATGTTGCCGTACGCAGAATTTAAGTATCACTTAAATAACCGTCAACGCTATTTTCAGTCCCACTTAATTTCAACAAGGCGACAAGCCTTTTCTACAATGCGCCGCCCGTTATACTGGCGCCCTTCAGAACAAGAGCCACGCCAATGACCGTAGAACAGATCGGCGAACGGTTGCGCCGCTATCGCCGCGCCGCCAACAAGACCCTGAACCAAGTCGCCGCCGAATCGGGCCTTACGGCCAGTTTCCTGTCACAGGCCGAGCGCAACCTCACCGGCGTATCCATCTCCTCCCTGGCGAACATCGCCAAATCCCTGGGCATTCCGCTCAACGCCCTGTTCGACCAACCCACCCAGCACCAGCCCGACTCCCACCAAGGCCAGCGCGTGCGCTATACCATCGGCGGCCAGCCGCTGGCCTACGAGCGCCTGTCCAGCAATTTCCCGGGCAACCTGATCAACGCCGTGAAGATGAGCATGCCGGTGGGCTACCAGTCCGAACTCATTTCCCATGAGGGCGCCGAGTTCGCCTACGTGCTGTCGGGGCAGATCACCTACACCATTGAAGGTCGCAACTACCCCCTTGGCCCCGGGGATTCGGTGCATTTCGACGCCGCCAAGCCGCATTTCCTCGCCAATGCCGGCGACGAAGTGGCCGAGGTGCTGACCGTGACCACCATGGGCCTGTTCGACGACCACCCCACGCCCTGACCAGCCAGTTCCAGATGTAAGCGCCACTGAATTTAAGTTGACCTTAATTTCAGCATCACTTAAGTTCGGCCTCGGCCGGCGCAGGCGCAAGCATCCCTTTCCCCTCCGCCGCCATCGCCCGCCCGGGGATGCCGGCATCCGGCCCTTGGCTCGCGAATGACGGGCAACCTGCGGCCCACGAAGCCGCAGGGTCAGGTGCAACGGACACCGAAGGCTTCGACCACCTGATACGCCGCCCTCAGAACAACAACAACGAGGTTCGCATGCGTCAGAAAACCACGCTCAAGTCCATGCTCGCCGCCGGCCTGATACTCGGCTCCGGCTTCACCCATGCCGCCAGCAACCTGGTCTTTTGCTCCGAAGGCAGCCCCGCCGGCTTCGACCCGGGCCAGTACACCACCGGCACCGACTTCGACGCGACCTCCGAAACCCTCTTCAACCGCCTCGCCCAGTTCCAGCGCGGCAGCACCCAGGTCGAACCCGCCCTGGCCAGCAGTTGGGATATCAGCGAAGACGGCAAGCGCTACGTCTTCCATCTGCGCCCCGGTGTGAAATTCCACACCACCGGTTATTTCAAGCCGACCCGCGAGCTCAACGCCGACGACGTGCTCTTCACCTTCCAGCGCATGCTCGACAAGGAGCATCCGTTCCGTAAGGCCTACCCCACCGAGTTCCCCTACTTCACCGACATGGGCCTGGACAAGAACATCGCCAAGGTAGAGAAGGTCGACGACATGACCGTCGCCTTCACCCTGAACGACGTGGACGCCGCCTTCATCCAGAACCTGGCGATGAACTTCGCTGCGATTCAGTCCGCCGAATACGCCGACCAGTTGCTGAAGGCCGGCAAGGCCGCCGACATCAACCAGAAGCCCATCGGCACCGGCCCCTTCGTGCTCAAGCGCTACCAGAAGGACGCGCAGATCCGCTTCACCGGCAACCAGGACTACTGGAAGCCCGAGGATGTGAAGATCGACAACCTGATCTTCGCCATCAACACCGACGCCTCGGTGCGTACCCAGAAGCTCAAGGCCGGCGAATGCCAGGTCACCCTCAACCCGCGCCCAGCAGACATCGAGGCCCTGAAGCAAGACCCGAACCTGCAGGTGCCGAGCGAGCCTGGCTTCAACCTCGGCTACATCGCCTACAACGTCACTCGCGCCCCCTTCGACAAACTCGAAGTGCGCCAGGCGCTGGACATGGCGGTGAACAAGCAGGCCATCATCGACGCCGTCTACCAGGGTGCCGGCCAACTGGCCGTGAACGGCATGCCGCCGACTCAATGGTCCTACGACGAAACCATCAAGGACCGCGACTTCAACCCGGAGAAGGCCAAGGAACTGCTGAAAGCCGCCGGCGTTGCCGAAGGCACCGAAATCACCCTCTGGGCAATGCCGGTGCAGCGTCCGTACAACCCGAACGCCAAGCTGATGGCCGAAATGCTCCAGTCCGACTGGGCCAAGGTGGGCATCAAGGCGCGCATCGTCAGCTACGAGTGGGGCGAGTACATCAAGCGTGCCCACAATGGTGAACACGACACCATGCTGATCGGCTGGACCGGCGACAACGGCGACCCGGACAACTGGCTGGGCACCCTCTACGGCTGCGACTCCGTGGACGGCAACAACTTCTCCAAATGGTGCGACGCCCGCTACGACAAGCTGGTGAAGGCCGCCAAGGCCACCGCCGATGTCGAGAAGCGTACCGAGCTGTACAAGCAGGCCCAGCACGTCCTGCAACAGCAGGTACCGATCACCCCCATTGCGCACTCCACGGTCTATCAGCCGATGCGCGCCAGCGTGAAGGACTTCCTGATCAGCCCCTTCGGACGCAACAGCTTCTATGGCGTCTCCAACGGACGCTGAGTGAACGAGGCCGGGCAACCGGCCTTGTCCGCCCCCTTCGAGCCACCGACAGAGTGGCCGAGGCCAATCTCACCTGCCCAAAACGAACGCAAGGCTCTGCCCCGACACCTTCGGGCCGGCGCCTTTACCCATGCAGCCTAAACTGCTGGGAACGGTCAGCACGCTGGCCGGCATTACAAAAATGAGGAGTGATTCGCCCAAATGCTGAGTTTCATAGCACGCCGACTGGGGCTTCTGATCCCCACCTTCTTCGGCGTCACCCTGCTCACCTTCGCCCTGATTCGCCTGATCCCCGGCGACCCGGTGGAAGTGATGATGGGTGAACGCCGGGTCGACCCGGAAATGCACGCCCAGGCCATGGAACGCCTCGGTCTCAACAAACCGCTGCCGGAACAGTACCTGGATTACATCAGCAAGCTGGCACAGGGCGATCTGGGCGAATCACTGCGCACCCGCGAAGGCGTCTGGCACGAATTCCTCACCCTGTTCCCGGCCACCCTGGAACTGTCCATCGCGGCACTGATCTTCGCGGGCACCCTTGGCGTGCTGGCCGGCGTGATCGCTGCACTCAAGCGCGGTTCGCTGTTCGACCACGGGGTGATGGGCATCTCGCTGGCGGGCTACTCCATGCCGATTTTCTGGTGGGGCCTGCTGCTGATCATGTTCTTCTCCGTCTGGCTGGGCTGGACGCCGGTGTCGGGGCGGATCGACCTGCTCTACGACATCGAACCGAAAACCGGCTTCATGCTCATCGACACGCTGCTTTCCGAAGAGGAAGGCGCCTTCGTCGATGCCCTGCGCCACCTGATCCTGCCGGCTATCGTGCTGGGCACCATCCCGCTGGCGGTGATCGCCCGCATGACCCGCTCGGCGATGCTCGAAGTACTGCGCGAAGACTATGTCCGCACCGCTCGCGCCAAGGGTCTGTCGCCAGCTCGCGTGGTCTTCGTCCACGGCCTGCGCAACGCGCTGGTCCCGGTCCTCACCGTGTTCGGCCTGCAGATAGGCACCCTGCTCGCCGGCGCCGTGCTGACCGAAACCATCTTCTCCTGGCCCGGTATCGGCAAATGGCTGATCGAGGCCATTGGCGCTCGTGATTATCCAGTGGTGCAGAACGGCATCCTGCTGATCGCCTGCCTGGTGATCCTGGTGAACTTCGTCGTGGACATCCTCTACGGCCTGGTCAACCCACGCATTCGCCATCAGCGATAAGGAGACCTGACGTGACCACCCTGCAACCCCAGGTCGATCCAAGCATCCTTTACCCCTCCCCGCTGAAGGAGTTCTGGAAGGCCTTTTCCCACAACAAGGGCGCCGTGGGCGGCCTTGCCTTCATGATCCTGATCGTGTTCTGCGCCCTCTTCGCCCCCTGGGTCGCGCCCCATGACCCGAGCGAGCAGTTCCGCGACTTCCTGCTGACCCCGCCGGTCTGGCTGGAAGGCGGCCAGGCGCAGTTCCTGCTCGGCACCGACGAACTCGGCCGCGACCTGCTCTCGCGCCTGATCTTTGGGGCCCGCCTGTCCCTGCTGATCGGTCTGGCCTCGGTGGTGATGTCGCTGATCCCGGGTATCCTCCTCGGCTTGGTGGCGGGTTTCTTCCCGCGCCTGCTGGGGCCCTCGATCATGCGCCTGATGGACATCATGCTGGCCCTGCCCTCACTGCTGCTGGCGGTGGCCATCGTCGCCATCCTCGGCCCGGGCCTGATCAACACCGTGATCGCCATCGCCATCGTCTCCCTGCCTTCCTATGTGCGCCTGACCCGCGCCTCGGTGATGGGCGAGCTGAACCGCGACTACGTCACCGCCTCGCGCCTGGCTGGCGCCGGCCTGCTGCGCCTGATGTTCGTCACCGTGCTGCCCAACTGCATGGCGCCGCTGATCGTCCAGGCCACCCTGAGCTTCTCCTCGGCGATCCTTGACGCCGCCGCCCTGGGCTTCCTCGGCCTCGGCGTGCAGCCGCCCACGCCTGAGTGGGGCACCATGTTGGCCTCCGCGCGCGACTACATCGAACGCGCCTGGTGGGTGGTCTCGCTGCCCGGCCTGACCATCCTGCTCAGCGTGCTGGCAATCAACCTGATGGGCGACGGCCTGCGCGATGCGCTGGACCCGAAACTCAAGAATGCAGTCTGAGGAGCCCGCCATGAACCGAATCATCTTCGTAGGATGGGTGGAGCGAAGCGATACCCATCATTTCCGGCCGACCAAGTCGATGGGTATCGCTCCGTCCTGCGGCGAGCCTTGCACCGCTCTGGAGGCCACCGCATGAGCCTCCTCGAAATCAAGAACCTCAGCGTGCGCTTCGGCGACGCCAATGCCGTGCCGGTGGTGGACGGCCTCGACATCGCCGTGAACAAGGGCGAAGTGCTGGCCATCGTCGGCGAGTCCGGCTCCGGCAAGTCGGTGACCATGATGGCCCTGATGGGGCTGATCGACGCTCCCGGCCGCGTCACCGCCGACAGCCTGCTCTTCGACGGCCACGACATGCTCAAGCTCAAGGGCAAGCAGCGCCGGCACATCGTGGGCAAGGACCTGGCGATGGTTTTCCAGGACCCGATGACCGCCCTCAACCCCAGCTACACCGTGGGCTTCCAGATCGAGGAAGTGCTGCACCAGCACATGGGGCTCAAGGGCAAGGCCGCGCGCCAGCGCGCCCTCGAACTGCTGGAACGGGTGGAAATCCCCGGCGCCGCCAGCCGTCTAGACGCTTATCCCCACCAGCTCTCCGGGGGCATGAGCCAGCGCGTGGCGATTGCCATGGCCATCGCCGCCGAACCCAAGCTGTTGATCGCCGACGAACCCACCACCGCCCTGGACGTGACCATCCAGGCGCAAATCATGGACCTCTTGCTGGACCTGCAGCGCGACCAGGGCATGGCGCTGGTGCTGATTACCCATGACTTGGCCGTGGTGGCCGAAACCGCCGACCGCGTCTGCGTGATGTACGCCGGCCAGGCGGTGGAAGTCGGCGAAGTGCCACGGCTGTTCAATGCGCCGACTCACCCCTATACCGAAGCCCTGCTCAAGGCCATTCCCGAGCACAGCCTCGGCGCCCATCGCCTATCAACGCTGCCCGGTATCGTCCCCGGCCGCTACGACCGGCCGCACGGCTGCCTGCTGTCGCCGCGCTGCCCTTATGGCCAGTCCAACTGCGTGGCCCAGCGTCCGACCCTGGACCCGCATGCCCATGGCGCCGTGCGCTGCTTCTACCCCCTTAACCTGATCGAGGTGGCGCGATGAGTGCTGTATTGACCGCCCGCGAACTGACCCGCCACTACGAAGTCTCCCGTGGCCTGTTCAAGCCCAGCGCCCTGGTACGCGCCCTGAACGGTGTGTCTTTCGAGCTGGAGGCCGGCCGCACCCTGGCCGTGGTCGGCGAGTCTGGCTGCGGCAAGTCCACGCTGGCCCGTGCCCTGACGCTGATCGAGGAGCCCTCCTCGGGCTCGCTGCAGATCGCCGGCCGCGAAGTCGCAGGCGCCAGCAAGGACGAACGCAAGCAACTGCGCCGCGACGTGCAGATGGTTTTCCAGAACCCCTACGCCTCGCTCAACCCACGGCAGAAGGTTGGCGACCAGTTGGCTGAACCGCTGGTCATCAACACCGGCCTTTCCCGCGTCGAACGCCGCGAGCAGGTGCAGGCGATGATGCAGCAGGTGGGCCTGCGCCCCGAGCACTACCAGCGCTACCCGCACATGTTCTCCGGCGGCCAGCGCCAGCGCATCGCACTGGCCCGCGCCATGATGCTCAACCCCAAGGTACTGGTAGCGGACGAGCCGACCTCGGCCCTGGACGTGTCGATCCAGGCCCAGGTGCTCAACCTCTTCATGGACCTGCAGGAGCGCTACAACACCGGCTACGTGTTCATCTCCCACAACCTTGCGGTGGTGCGCCACGTCGCCAACGACGTGCTGGTGATGTACCTCGGCCGCCCCGTCGAAATGGGACCCAGCGAGCTGATCTACGAGCGTCCGCTGCACCCTTACACCAAGGCCCTGCTCTCGGCCACGCCGGCCATTCATCCAGACCCGGGCAAGCCGAAGATCAAGATCGCCGGCGAACTGCCCAACCCGCTCGACCCGCCGCCCGGCTGCGCCTTCCACAAGCGCTGCCCCTACGCCACCGAGCGCTGCAAGGTGGAAGAACCCGGGCTGCGTCTGATCGATGCGCGCCAGGTGGCCTGCCACAACGTCGAGAGCATCAACGCCTGAGCAAGTCGCTCTTCTGTGGGGGCGAATTCATTCGCTTAGGGCCGCGCAGCGGCCCCTGCGGCACTGAAGGGCAGCCCTACGGACTGCTTAGCGAATGAATTCGCCCCCACAAGAACAGTGCAAAGGACCTACCGCCCGAAGAAGCTATAGAACGCCCGCAGCTCATCCTGGGAGTCGTCCAGGCTCATCACGGTGAACCGCAGCATCTGGTTCGCGGGGCATTGCGCCAGGCGCCCGAGGTCCAGGGAATGGACCCAGCCAAGGATGGGATAACCGCCCATGGTCTGGCGGTCGGCCATCAGGATGATCGGCCGGCCGTCGGGCGGCACCTGGATCGCGCCACTGACCACGCCCTGGGACCACTGCCGTTGCGGTGGGACCAGCGGCTCACCTTCCAGCCTCGCCCCCATGCGATCGGACTGCGAACTGAGTTGCCAGGGGCGCTCGAAGAAGGCGCGGGCCTGTTCCTCGTCGAAACTGGCGGCGTCGCCCCCGATCACCACCCGCAGCACCTGCGCCACGCTGTAGTCCGGTTGCCAGGGCCAAGGCACGCTGGCGCCACGTGGGAAGTTGCCGGAACCGCCTGCCAGCAGGTCACCTTCGACCAGGCGATGGCCTTGGCCATTCAGGCCGCCCATGCCTTCACGCATCTGGCAAGCCACGCTACCCAGCACCGGTTCGGCACCGATGCCGCCCACCAGTGCCAGATACGCGCGCTGACCATTGCGGGCATAACCGACCTGCAAGCGCTGCCCGGCCTCCAGGCGAAACCGTGACCAGTTGAGGCGCGATTCGCCGTCGACACTCAGCGGCATGTCGGCACCGGTGATAGCCACCCATAGCGCCGCCTCGGCCTCCAGCTCCACGCCCCCGAGGGCGATTTCCAGCACCGCGCATTGCCGCGGATTGCCCAGTAGCCGGTTGGCCCAGGCCGCTGCCAGCGGGTCCATGGGGCCGGCCGGGGAAACGCCCAGATGCTGCCAGCCGAACCGACCGGCGTCCTGCAGCAAGCTCAGGGGGCCGGGTTTGATCACCCGCAGACTGCTCATGCCTCGCCACCTTCAGCGCGATAGCGGGTTTCGTCGATGGCGAAGAAGCGCACGCGATCACCCAGGGCCAGCGGACACGGCGGCTCGCGCCGGGCATCGAACAACCGCCAGGGGCAGAGCCCGAGCAGGTGCCAACCGCCCGGAGAGGCCTGTGGATAAATGGCCGTCTGCTGCTCGGCGATGGCCAGGCTGCCAGCCGGCACGCGAATGCGCGGGCTGCTGCGACGCGGCAGGGCAAGTCGCGAATCGAGACCACCGAGGTAAGCGAAGCCCGGCGAGAAGCCGATGGCACCGACCCGGTATTCGGCGCTGCTGTGGATATCCACCAACCCGGCCACGGACAGGCCGCAGGACTCAGCCACCCAGGCCAGGTCCTCGCCGCAGTACCAGATGGGGATTTCATGCAGCCGGCCGGCATCGGGCGCATCGGGCGCCAGCAGCCAGGCTTCCAGCAGCGGTTCGATGCGCTGGGCCAGGTCCTGCTGGTCCGTGCGGGTCAGGTCGTAGTGCAGCAGCAGGGTGGTCCAGCCGGGCACCAGGTCCAGCAACAGCGGACCCAGCTCACGGCGCAGGGTCTCGGCCAGCGCCGCGATGCGCTGCGGGGACCGGGTGTCCGGTTCATCGGCCAGCACCAGCAGCAGGGCTTCGGCGCCAGCAGGTTCGAGACGGATCATAGGGCGTCCAGCTTGCCTCGCAGCCGGCGCAACACCGCCAGGGACTCAGGATTGTCGCCATGCACACAGAGGCTGTCGGCAGTCAGCCGCAGGGGCTTGCCGTCGATGTCCGGAAAGGGCTCACCGGCGGCAATGGCCAGGGCCTGGCTGAGAATGCGCTCGGGGTCGTGATGCACCGCGCCGGCCATGCGTCGGGGCGCCAGTTGGCCGTCAGACAGATAGGCGCGGTCGGCGAAGGCCTCGAACATCAACGGTACATCGGCGGCATCCGCCAATTGCAGTTCGCGGCTGTTGTCCGCCAGGGCCAGAACCATCAGCGGCAGCCCTTTGCGATAACTGGCACAGGCATCGAGCACGGATTCGAGCAGCGCGTCGTCCCGCACCAGATCGTTGTACAACGCGCCGTGGGGCTTCACATAAGCCACCTGGGTGCCGACCGAGCGGCAGAAGGCTTCCAGCGCGCCGAGCTGATAGAGCACCAGGGCGCGCACCTCATCCGGCGAGCAGGCCATATGGCGACGGCCGAAACCGGCGAGGTCCGGGTAGGCCGGATGGGCACCGATGCGCACATGGTGACGCAGCGCCAGCTCAACAGTGCGCTGCATGGTCAGGGGGTCAGCAGCGTGGAATCCACAGGCGAGGTTGGCCTGGTCCACCAACGGCATGGCGTGCTCGTCATTCCCCATCTGCCAGGCGCCGAAGCTTTCGCCCATGTCGCAGTTCAGCAGGATTCGTCTGTTCATGAGGCGAATTATGGCTAAAAGCTGGCAGCCATGTAGGGACTAATTCGCGGGTATTCCTGCATTAGGACACCTGCAGGGTAGGCTTCAGCCCACCCACAAAGGCCAGCGAGGGCTGAAGCCTACCCCACATAACTGGCATTGCACCGGTGCACGTGGCGCACCCTAGGGAGGGGCGAAAAAAACACCCCGCACAAGGCGGGGTGAACGTTCCCCAGGAGCAGGGATCACTCGGTTCGGCGCACAGCGCCTTCAGTACACGTCGCGGCGGTAGCGGCCATCGTCATTCAGTTGCTGCAGCGCCTCGTCGCCAAGGATGTCGCGCAGGGTGCGATCGACGCCCTCGGCCATGCCCTGCAGGCTGCCGCAGACATAGATCACCGCGCCCTCCGCCAACCAGGCGCGCAGTTCGTCCGCCGCTTCGCGCAGACGGTCCTGCACATAGATCTTCTCGGCCTGGTCGCGGGAGAAGGCGATGTCCAGACGCTGCAGTTCACCCTGGGCCAACCAGCCCTGCAACTCGTCACGGCAATAGAAGTCGTGGGCCTGGTTGCGCTCACCGAACAGCAGCCAGTTGCGATTGCGCCCGGCTGCGATGGCCGCCTTGAGCAGGCTGCGCAGGCCGGCCAGGCCAGTACCGTTGCCAATGAAGATCAGCGGACGATCCTCATCGATCAGGTGGAAGCGGCTGTTGCGACGCAGGCGCAGGGGCACGACGGCGCCCTGCGGCAGGTAGTGGGTCAGCCAGCCGGAGGCGATGCCCAGGCTGCCATCGGCGTGCAGCTCCTGACGTACGATCAGCTCCAGCACACCGTCACTGGCCAGTGAGGCGATCGAATACTGACGCACCGAGAGGCCGATCAGCGCCTGCACCAAGGCTTGCGGCTGCAACCCAACAAGATGCTCGAAGGAGTTCGGCAGCAGGCGCCCGGCCAGCGCCTGGCGCAGCGACTGGCGCTGGCCGTCCAGCTCCACCTGCGCGTTGCCGTCGAGGCCATGCTGGTCGAGCCAGACCTGGATGCGTGGCTCGGCCTGGCGCGGGAGGATTTCCACCAGGTCACCGGCCTGCCAGTCGACCTGGCTACCCGTCGGGGCGCGCAGGCGCAGCAACCAGGTGGATTCACCCTGGCTACCCGGATTGAGGTGCTCGCGGCCTTCCAGGGTCCAGCTCTCGAAAGCCGGGCCGCTCCAGGGCGTCAGCATGGCGCTGCCGGAAACCTGAGCGATCCGCTGCTGCCATTGCTGCAGGGCGCGGCTGTCGCCGTTATCCACTTCCACCGGCTCGAACAGCTGGCTCGCGCCCTGCCCTTTCAGCCAGGCCTGCAGACGGCGGCCGAAGCCACAGAACTGCTCGTACTGGCGATCGCCCAGGGCCAGCACGGCGAAGCGCAGGCCGGCGAGTTGGGAGGCCTGACCAAGCACTTTGCGCTCGAAGCCACGGGCATTGTCCGGCGCTTCGCCATCGCCAAAGGTGCTGACCACAAAAAGCGCGTTGCGGGCCTGGACCAGGGTGCCGCCGTCCAGCGCGGCGAGGGGTTCGACCCGTACCGGCAGGCCGGCAGCCTGGAGCTGGCTGGCGCTCTGCCAGGCCAGTTGCTCGGCGAAACCGCTTTGGCTGGCGAAGCCGATCAACCAGGAATCCTGCCCACCGCTCTCGGCCAGGCCACCACGGGCGGCCTTGATCGCACGCTTTTTGCGCCGACGGTCCAGGTAGAGCAGCCAGCCGGTGACGAAGAACAGCGGCATGGTCAGGCTCACCACCATTACCAGGATGCGGCCCGGCAGGCCAAAGTACTCGCCCACATGCAGCGCATAAACGCTGGTGAGCAGTTGGGCCTTGAAGCTCTTTTCGGTGTAGCGGTCGCTGCGCGCCACCTTGCCGGTGGCCGGGTCAAGGACTATCTGGTTCAGGGCGCGGGGATGGTCGGCATCTTCCAGCAGGTAGAACACCTGTGCAGGCTTGCCGCCCACCAGCGGCAGGCGCAGGTTGTAGGCGCTCAGAGTCGGGCCGGCGGTTTCGCGGATGCTTTTCCACACAGCGTCATAGTCCACCAGCAGCGGCGGGCCGGACGGCGCCTCCGCGCCGGGACGGCCACGGCGCTCGCCGGGCTTGCCCTGCTGGCCAGCCGGTGCATCGGAAAGCAGGCGGGTGAGCCCTTCGCGGTACCACTCGTAGGACCAGTACAGGCCAGTTAGCGCCGCCAGGAGATAGAACACCAGGCACCAGGTACCGGCCACGGCGTGCAGGTCCCAGTTGAAGCTACGACCCTTGCGCGACCAGTCGAGGGTCAGCCAGGCGCGCCAGTTGGTGGCCTTGCGCGGCCAGCGCAGGTAGAGGCCGGACAGGCAGAAGAAAATGAGGATCAGGGTGCAGGCGGCGGTGATCTGCTTGCCGAACTCGCCCATGGCGAGGAAGCGGTGCAATTGCAGCATAAGGCCGAAGAACTGCTGGCCGGCAGGCTGGCCCAGCAACTCGCCGGTGTAGGGGTCGAAGTAGCGCATGGGGCCGCGCCGCTCGCCCGGCGGCGGCGTGAAGAAGACGCGGGCGGCATGGTCGCTGCTCGTTTCCACCCACAGGCCGGAGACTTTCTTGCCTTCCGCTGCCTCGATCCTGCTCACCAGTTCGGCCGGCGGCAGCACGCCGCTATCACGCACCTCGACTGTCAGGGTCTCGGGATTGAGCAGGCGGAGGATTTCTTCCTGAAAGCTGTACGCGGCCCCGGTGATGCCCATCAGTGCCAGCACCAGCCCGGCACTGATACCGAACAACCAGTGCAGCTGGAACAGGGTCTTCTTCAACACGTGATATCCCTCGGATACGCACCTGGCGGTGCGTCAGATCGCTTGTTCGCGGCAGGCCCCATGCCTGACCGGGGGCGATTTTATTTGAGAACGGGATGCATTAAATCAGGAAATGAAGGTTTTACCCTTTATTTACAGCGACACGGGCCCTGCACAAGGCAGGGTCCGTGACACGTCCGTCAGAACGAGTAGCTGGCGGTCAGGATTGCCGAACGAGCATCGCCGTATTCGATGGCCGAGGAGCGGGCGTCGGTACCGTTCTGCTGACGCACACGTTCCACGTAGTCCTTGTCGAACAGGTTGTTCACGTTCAGCTGCAGGTCCAGGTTTTCGTTGACTCGGTAACCGACCATGGCGTTGTGCAGCCAGTAGGCGTCCAGCTTGGCAGTGGTGCTGGAGCTGACGTTACGCTCGCTGATGTAGCGCGCGCCGTAGCCCAGGGTCCAGCCTTCCGGCAGCTCATAGGTGGTCCACAGGTTGAAAGAGCGCGGCGGGGTGTTGCCCAGCGCCTGGCCTTCACGCGCGATACCCGCGGCAGTGTCGGCAGCGTCCAGGGTCTCGCTGGACTGGAAGGTGTAGTTGGCGAAGACATCCCACTGCTCGGTGATGTGACCGGTCAGCCCCAGTTCCACGCCTTCAACGCGCTGCTTGCCGGCCAATTGGGTCGAGCCATCGGCCATGGTTTCACGCGCATTGGTCTTTTCCACGCGGAACAACGCGCCATCGAGCTCCAGGCGACCGCCCAGCAGTTCCCACTTGGTGCCCAGCTCCCAGGTCTCGTTCTTTTCCGGGTCCAGGTTCTCGGTCGCTGCGGTCAGGCCACCACCGTTGGATGCGATGCCTTCGGCGGTGGGGTTGAAGGAGTTGCCCCAGGCCACGTAGAAGCGACCGTTTTCAACCGGCTTGTAGACCAGGCCCGCGCGGCTGCTGAGTTTCTCGTCCTTGGAAGTGAAACTGCCGGTTGGCACCTTGGTACCGGAGAAGGTGTCGCTATGGCCCTTGAACCAGTCGTAGCGCAGGCCGACGTTGACGTCCCACTGCTCGTTCAGGGCGATGGTGTCGAAGACATACAGCGCCTTGTCGTCAAGCTGGTTCTCTGTGTAGCTGGAAGTGGTCTTGTTGACCGGACCGACCCAGTGACCGGGTGGGTTGCCCAGGTCGTAGCCGTCAGCCGGGTACAGGGCATTGCCCAGACCATGGTTGTAGGTCTTGAGGTCGAAGTCCTCGCGGGAGATTTCCGCACCGGTCACCAGTTCGTGGTCAAGACCAAGGGTTGCGAAGCTGGCGCGCAGGTTGGTCTGGTTGATCCACATCTCGGCGGTGATGTCACGGCCGTAGGCCTGGGGGCCTGCCGGACGATAGCGGCCCGCCGGGACACCGGTGAGGTTCACGTGGGACGCCGAGACGATGGTATTGCGGTCGACGCGGCTGTAGCGGGTCAGGTTCTGCAGGCGCAGTTGGTCATTGAATTCGTGCTCGAGGTTCGCGGTGAAAGCACTCTGCTCGATCTCATCCTTGTCCAGATTGTCCCAGCCAAAGTAGTCCTCGCGGCTGACGCCAGCGATCTTCTTGCCATTCAGGGCCGGCACGCCGTAGTCCGGCAGATTATCGTCGGTCTGGTGGAAGGCGCTCAGGGTCAAGCGAGTGGAGTCGTTGAAGCCCAGCCGCAGCGAGGGGGCAACGCCCCAACGCTCGCGGTCGATCTCGTCGCGGCCGGGCACGTCGTTCTCGTGGGCCATCAGGTTAACGCGGAAGGCGCTGTCGGTGCCTACGCCTTCCAGCGGCTGGTTGGCGTCCAGGGTCAGGCGGTGGTAGTTGTCGGTGCCCAGGCCGCCGCCCAGGGTGGTGAAGGCGCGATCCATCGGCTGCTTGCTGATGATGTTGATGCTGCCGCCAGTGGTGCCGGCGCCGCCGAACACCGAGTTCGGGCCCTTGATGACCTCGACCTGCTCGATGTTGAAGGTATCGGTACGGCTGGTCTGGGCACTGTCACGCAGGCCGTCGATCTGGATGTTGTTGTTCGCGGAGAAGCCACGGATGTTGATGCTGTCGCCAGAACCACCACCGCCCTCACCGGCGTTGAAGGTGATACCGGAGACGTTGGACAGCACCTGGCGCAGGCTCAGTGCCTGCTGCTCCTTGATGACTTCCTTGGGAACCACGGTGATGGTCTGCGGAGTGTCCAGCAACGGCGCGGTGTACTTGGAGGAAGCGGACTCCTCGACCTTGTACGACTTCTCGGCCTTGCTATCGATCTTGACAGTGCCGAGTTCAAGCTTGCCCTGTTCGGCGGCCATGGCCAGGCCCGCGGAAGATGCAGTAACGAGGCCGACGGCAGTGGCCAGGACGGCGCGTTGCGGCAGATTGTTCTTTTTGCTCATAAGAATCACTCCCCAGTGAAGATGGGGCGCGATTCTATTTGCGAACGCTTATCAGTAAATATTTAAACGCAATATTTACATAAACTTTACATTTCTCATCGAGCCACTGAGAGCATCAAGCATCGGTCATTTCATGCAGTTTTCTCGAAAAACCGATAAAACCCTTCAAAAGTCATCGAACCACCAAACTAAGCTCGAATGCATTCCTGCCGATCAAAATGGTGACCATTCGGTCACTTTTCAGCCTTGATGCAAAGGGAATCCATGAAAACCGCCACTGGTGATCGGATAATCCATTCGGATTCTGGCAGGTGAGGCGAGAAGGTCTAACGCCAGATCAGGGAAGACTCGATGTCGGCCAGGCTCACGCACCCCGTCAGGGCCATCGCCACTTCCAGCTCAGTGCGCAGCAGGTGCAGTACGTGGGCCACACCAGAGGCTCCCGCGGTAGCCAGCCCATGAACGTAGGGGCGACCGATCATCACCGCACTCGCGCCCAACGCGAGCGCCTTGAACACGTCGGTTCCACGACGAACGCCACCATCGAGCAACACCGGCACCCTGCCGGCCACTGCCTGAGCGACCGCCGGCAGTGCGTCCAGCGTCGCCGGCATACCGTCCAGGGTCCGGCCGCCGTGGTTGGAGACCACGACTCCAGCGACGCCCCGCTCCACCGCGCGCTCGGCATCCCGTGGATTCATCACCCCCTTGACCAGCACCGGCAAGTGAGTGAGGGACTGCAGCCACTCCAGGTCCTTCCAGGTCGGCGCATGGGTCAGCAGCGGGCTGCTGAACAGCGGGCTCGTACCCGGCTGGGCGACGCTGGGCGGCAGGCTGCGCATGCCCTTCAAGTTCACGGCCTCAACGCCCTCCGGCAAGACGAACCCCGCTCGCTGCTCACGGTTACGCATGCCGTTGACCGGCGCATCCACCGTGACCACCAACGCGCGATAACCAGCCGCCTCGACACGCCGCACCAGGTCGCGAGTGAACTCACGATCCGGTTGGATGTAGAGCTGGAACCAGAGGGGAGTCTGAGCGGCCTGGGCAATGGCTTCCAGGCTGACACTGGCCTGAGTGCTGACCACCATGGCCGCGCCCATGGCAGAAGCGCCGAGCACACTGGCCAGTTCGCCATCAGGATGGGCCAGCTTCTGGAACGCTACGGGCGCCAGAAGAATCGGATAGTCCAACCCGAGGCCGCAGAGCTGCAAACGAGTGTGGCCTCCCTGAAGGTCCTCCAGCACCCGATTGAGCAGGCGCACACGCTGGAAGGCCGCAAGATTGTCAGCCAGGGTCTGCTCATCCGCCGCGCCGCCGGCCAGATAGGCCCAGGCTTGCGCCGTCATACGCTCACGGGCGAAAGCTTCGTAATCGGCAACAGCGGCAATCTCGGCAGGAATGAGCGCAGTCAAGGCGGTGAACCTCTTCGGACCGGCAACGAGCCAGTCGATAATCGTTAGCAAATGGAACTGGCGCTCATCTTACTGCCCTGACAACACACAAGAAACCACGCCCCGGAAATGACAAGGCCCGCCATGAAGGCGGGCCTTGTTCGAAGCGCGTACTGGCTTACAGGTAGTAGGCCTTCAGCGGCGGGAAGCCGTTGAACTCCACCGCGCTGTAGCTGGTGGTGTAGGCACCAGTGGACAACCAGTAGAGGCGGTCTTCAGCGGCCAGGTTCAGCGGCAGGCCGTACTTGTAGTTCTCGTACATGATGTCGGCGCTGTCGCAGGTCGGGCCGGCGATCACCACTTCTTCCATCTCGCCCTTCTTCTCGACCCAGATCGGGAACTTGATGGCCTCGTCCATGGTTTCGATCAGGCCGGAGAACTTGCCCACGTCGGTGTAGATCCAGCGCTCTACAGCGGTACGCGACTTGCGCGCCACCAGCACGACTTCGCTGACCAGGATGCCGGCGTTGGCGATCAGGGAACGGCCCGGTTCCAGGATGATTTCCGGCAGCTCGTCGCCGAAATCTTCCTTGAGGAAGCGGATGATTTCCTCGGCGTAGGTTTCCAGGCTGTTGGTGCGCTGGATGTAGTTGGCCGGGAAGCCACCGCCCATGTTGATCATCTGCAGGGTGATGCCGTCTTCTTCCTTCAGGCGCTCGAAGATCACCTTGACCTTGGCGATGGCGGCGTCCCAGACGTCGATGTCGCGCTGCTGGCTGCCTACATGGAAGGACACGCCGTAGGGCACCAGGCCCAGTTGCTTGGCGAGGATCAGCAGGTCCAGGGCCATGTCCGGGTTGCAGCCGAACTTGCGCGACAGCGGCCAGTCGGCCGAGGTGGAGCCTTCAGTGAGGATACGTACATAGACCTTGGCACCCGGAGCGGCCTTGGCGATGTTGCGCAGGTCGGCTTCGGAATCGGTGGCGAACAGGCGCACGCCCTTCTCGAAGAAGTAACGGATGTCGCGGGCTTTCTTGATGGTGTTGCCGTAGCTGATGCGCTCCGGGCCAACGCCGGTCTTCATCACCTTGTCCAGCTCATAGATGGAGGCGATGTCGAAGTTGGAACCCTTGTCGCGCAGCAGTTCGGTGATTTCGGTGGCCGGGTTGGCCTTCACCGCGTAGTAGACCTTGGCGAAGGGGAAGCAGCTCACCAACTGGTCGTAGGAATCGGCGATGGTCTGCTTGTCGATGACTACGAACGGGGTTTCTTGCTTGTCGGCGAACGCCTTCATGCGCTGGAAAGTTTCGGGCGAGAAATAGTCTTCGACCTTGATCGACATGCGAGGGACTCCATATGGCAAAACAAACGAAAGTTGTTAGGGGTGGCCAGTGTTGCGTTGGACAACAGGCCTGAACGTCTGATCAGTTTCCCCACTTTGGTTCGCCTACTTCCCAAGGCATGTCGCCGAGGATTTTCAGTCATCAATGACTTCAAACCTCTCGTCGTCAGTACTTGAGCCGGATGGATCGTTGCCAGCATGGACGTTCGGGCGCGAACTTTAGGACCACAGGAACCACAGATCAATCAAAAATTGCCGCTTTCTCGCATCCCTTTGTCGCATGGCCAGTTGACTGTTTCGAATCTTCAACAAAACGTTATGAAATGCTGCACAGACGCGGGTTTCAGGGTGATGACAGGGGGGCGGAGGGTCTTTCCCCTGTGGGGGTGAATTCATTCGCAAAGGGCTGCGCAGCAGTCCCGTCGGTTGGCGCAGAGCGAAGCGAAGCCCAACATGCCCGGCGGCGCTGATCGAGCATCCATTTCCCGCTATAATCCCGCGCTTTTCCGGGCCGTCCGCGCCCCGCCATCGATTCCAGCAGGCACCCTTCATGACCATCCAGGCCGCCGAAGTCGCGAAACGCCGCACGTTCGCGATCATCTCCCACCCCGACGCCGGTAAGACCACCATCACCGAAAAGTTGCTGCTGATGGGCAAGGCCATCGCCGTGGCCGGTACCGTGAAGTCGCGTAAATCCGACCGGCACGCCACCTCCGACTGGATGGAGATGGAAAAGCAGCGTGGCATCTCCATCACCACCTCGGTGATGCAGTTCCCCTATCGCGAGCACATGATCAACCTGCTCGACACCCCCGGCCACGAAGACTTCTCCGAAGACACCTACCGCACCCTGACCGCGGTGGACTCGGCGCTGATGGTGCTGGACGGCGGCAAGGGTGTAGAACCGCGCACCATTGCCCTGATGGAAGTCTGCCGCCTGCGCGACACCCCCATTGTCAGCTTCATCAACAAGCTGGACCGCGACATCCGCGACCCCATCGAGTTGCTGGATGAGATCGAGGCGGTACTGAAGATCAAGGCCGCGCCCATTACCTGGCCGATCGGTTGCTACAAGGACTTCAAGGGCGTCTACCACCTGTCCCAGGACAAGATCATCGTCTACACCCCGGGCCACGGCCACGAGCGCACCGAGATCAAGGTGATCGACAAGCTCGACTCGGACGAAGCCCGCGCCCACCTGGGCGACCTCTACGACAACTTCGTCGAGGAGCTGGAACTGGTGCAGGGCGCTTGCCACGAGTTCGACAAGGAAGCCTTCCTCAAGGGTGAGATGACCCCGGTGTTCTTCGGTACCGCGCTGGGCAACTTCGGCGTCGACCAGGTGCTCGACTGCATCGTCGACTGGGCGCCGAAACCGCTGTCGCGTGCCGCCCATGAGCGCATCGTGGAGCCGACCGAGGAGAAGTTCTCCGGTTTCGTATTCAAGATCCAGGCGAACATGGACCCGAAACACCGCGACCGTATCGCCTTCATGCGCATCTGCTCGGGCAAATATGAGAAGGGCATGAAGATGCGCCACGTGCGCCTGGGCAAGGACGTGAAGATCGCCGACGCGCTGACTTTCTTCTCCAGCGAGCGTGAGCAGCTGGAAGAGGCCTTCGCCGGCGACATCATCGGCCTGCACAACCACGGCACCATCCAGATCGGTGACACCTTCACCGAAGGCGAGGCCCTGGGCTTCACCGGCATCCCGCACTTCGCCCCGGAACTCTTCCGCCGCGTGCGCCTGAAGGACCCGCTGAAGTCCAAGCAGCTGCGCCAGGGCCTGCAGGAACTGGCCGAGGAAGGCGCCACCCAGGTGTTCTTCCCCGAGCGCAACAACGACATCATCCTCGGCGCCGTGGGCGTGCTGCAGTTCGACGTGGTCGCCAGCCGCCTGAAGGAGGAATACAAGGTCGAGTGCGCCTACGAGGCGATCAACGTCTGGTCGGCGCGCTGGATCGAGTGCAAGGACGAGAAGAAGCTCAAGGAGTTCAAGGACAAGGCCTTCGAAAACCTGGCCGTAGACGGCGGCGGCCACCTCACCTACCTGGCACCGACCCGCGTGAACCTCAGCCTGATGGAAGAGCGCTGGCCGGACGTAAAATTCCGCGCTACCCGCGAGCACCATTAAGGACGTAAACCTGTAGGAGCCAGCTTGCTGGCGAATCGGAACATCCCTTTCGCCAGCAAGCTGGCCCCTACATCGGGCTCCCTTGCCCTTCTTGACGCCCTGAGCAAACCTCCCTGTTTTCCCCACAGGGAACGCAATGGATGCGCTATCAAGGAAAGAATCTGCGCAAAGGCCGCCTCTCCGAGCCCGGCCGTATCTACCTGCTGACAACCGTCACTCATGAGCGAACGCCCGTGTTCGCACAATGGAGTCACGGCTGCCTGGTCGCCCGCGAGATCTATGCCATGCGGGAGCGACACTCGCTGGAAACCCTCGCCTACGTATTGATGCCTGACCATCTGCATTGGCTCGTCCAACTGCAGTCCGGAACCTTGGAACAGCACGTGAGGCGACTGAAGTCCCGCTCCGCCATTGCCCTGAATTCAATGAAGAAAAGTAGCGGGCGCGTGTGGCAGAAAGGTTTTCATGACCATGCCCTTCGCAAAGAGGAAGACGTGCAGGCGGTGGCCCGTTATGTCGTTGCCAATCCCTTGCGTGCTGGTCTGGTGGAGAAATTGGCGGACTATCCGTTCTGGGACGCGGTCTGGTTGTAGGAGCGAGCTCGCTCGCGAACCTCACCACGCCATTCGCCAGCAAGCTGGCTCCTACGACAGAGCTGTTACGGATCGAGCGCACCGGAAGTCCAAGTGCTCGACGGTAAAGAGCCGGTGAATTTGGCGACTATCGCACCTGCCGGGACCAGCCGGTCGCGATAGCGGGTGACCATCAGTCCCGCCTGGGGCGCCAGCAGCCGGTGTTCGCTGGACGGGTCACCGGGGGTGGCTATGACACGGGCGAAGCATTCACCGACCTGGACGGCATCGCCCAGCTCGCGCTCGAACACCAGCACTCCGGCAGTCGGCGCGAATACGGTTTCCATATGCCCGATGGGCACCGCCCTTCCCTGCCACGCCGGTAATTGCGCCGGTTCGGCAACAAGACCACGGGCGCAGAGAAAGGTGTAGAGCCCATCGGCATCCTGCTGTGCCAGGGTGTCACTCACATCCCCTTGCCCGCGCAGTTCGACGGTGGACACCAGGCGCCCCTCGACGCGCCCGTCCGCCAGCCAGGGGGCAATCACCACCTCCTCGAAGGCACCATCGCCGTCCCCTTCCCAGATGATCGCCACTTCGGCCCCAAGGGCTGCCGCGAGGTCCTTGCCGTCGGGCCAGAAACACTGATGCAAGTAGACGTATTGCAGCGCTTCGTCGTCGGTATGCAGGTCAAGGACGATATCGGCATCGGCGGCGAGTCCGGCCAGCGCCTTCTGCCACGCAGCGAGACTGCCAACCGGCCGGGCCTGTGATGCTGACTCAGGGAAGCCTCGGTTGAAGTTGCGGCTGCTGGGTTCGTGCACCCGCCCCAGGATGCGCCCTTGACGGAACTGGCCAATGCCCAACGGGTTGGCCTGGGGCACCACCGTCACGCGGCCGCGCAACAGGCCGTCCTCAGCGGCCTGGATCAGGCGCGGCAGGAGCTTGTGCAGCACCAGCATGCCGGCGATCTCGTCGGCGTGGACCCCGGCCTGCAAGTGGACCTTGGGGCCCGGTTTGCCGCTGTCCAGGCGCCAGGCCGGCACGCACAGGCGGGCACCGGAATCCCCCGGAATATTCAGGGAGACATCTTCGATCATGTCCTACCTCCTCTCGGCCGCCGGATATGTCCGGACGGTTGGTTTGTCGTCGGGCCAGGCGGTACTATCCCGGCCCATCGAGCGAAGGAAATCGCCCCTTGGAAACGCCCCGCGAACGACAGCCCCGCACCAACCCCGACGAACGCCGCGAACATCTGGTGCGCGCCGCGCTGCGCTGCCTGGTCGCCGAAGGCCACGCCGGCATTTCGGTGCGCCGCATCGCCAAGGAGGCCAACGTCGCCGTTGGCCTGATCAATCACTATTTCGGCAGCATCGACGCCCTGGTCGCGCAGGCTTACGAGACCCTCGCCAGCGAGGTCAACCAGGCCCTGGTGGCCCGCATCGATGCCGCCGGCCCGGCACCAGCCGCGCGTCTGGAAGCCTTCCTGACCGGCTACTTCTCGCCAGTCACCCTGGACCCCGACCTGCTCAGCCCCTGGGTGGTGTTCTGGAGCCTTATCCGCCATTCCCCCCAAGTGAACGAAGCCCACGAACGCACCTACGGCGGTTCCCTGGTACTGCTGGAACAACTGCTCTCTGAGCTCGCCCGGGAAGAAGGCTTCTCCATCGCCAAACCACGTCTTGCGGCCATCGGCCTGTCGGCCATGCTCGACGGCCTGTGGCTGGAGTGGTGTCTCAATCCCGCCAACTTCAGCGCCGAGGAAGGCCTGGAGATCAGCCGCCGCTGGGTCGACAGCCTGCGGCGCGGGGCCTATGCCTGACGTACTCAGGCGAATCCGAACCCCACATTTTCTCAATTCGCCCGGCGAAACATGCTTCGTCGCTCCGCCAGGCCGAAGCCCATCTCGATCATGAAGGTCAGGCAGACGTAGATGCCTGCCACCAGCAACAGCGGCTGGTAGATCTGGAAGGTCTGGGCACGCACCACGTTGGCCGCTCCCAGGAGGTCAACCACCGCCACCGTCGACGCCAGCGCGGTGGACTTCAGCAGCATCACCGTCTCACCGGCCAAGGTCGGGAGCAGCAGGCGGATCGCCCTCGGCAACCAGACCCGCATCAGCACCAGACGCTGGCGCATGCCGAAAGCCGCTGCGGCCTCCAGCTCTCCCTTGGGCACGGACTTCATGCCGCCACGAATGACTTCTCCCACGTAGGCCCCCACCGAGAGCACCAGCGCGATGACGATGTACCAGAAACCGTCGCGCAGGTACGGCCAGAGGAAGCTACCGCGAATCAACGGGAACTGGGCGAAGAGGCTGCCCAGGCCGTAATAGAAGATGTAGATCTGCACCAGCAGCGGCGTCCCGCGAATCACGCTGGTGTAGGCGAGGCTCGTGCCCGCCAGCACCGGGTTGCGCGACATCCGCGCCAACGCCACCAACAGCGCCAGAGCAAAGCCCAGTACGGCGGATATGGCGAGAATGAGCAACGTGGTGCCCAGTCCGCTGAGCAGCAGTTTTCCGTAGTCGAATATCCAGGTAGCGGTCATCGCACGCCCTCACTCACACCGACGGGGTCCAGCGGCGGAAGCGCCGTTCGAGCCAGCCGGAAAACAGGTTGGAGAGCACCGTCAGCAGGTAATAAAAGGCCGCGGCGGTGAGGTAGAAGGTCAGGTAGTGGCGCGTCGAGCCCGCCGCCTGTTTGGCGGTGAAGAGCAGCTCGTTGGTGCCGACCACGCTGATCAGGGCGCTGTCCTTGATCAGGTTGACCCAGAGGTTGGCCATCCCGGCCAGGGCGTTGGGCGCCATGATCGGCAAGGTCACCCGGCGGAACAGGCTGAAGCCGCTCAGGCCAAAAGCCCGCGCTGCCTCGATCTGCCCGTGGGGAATGGCCTGGATGGCCCCCCGGAAGATTTCCGAGGCATAGGCACCCTGCACCAGTCCGAGCACCGCGATGGCCACCACCGTGCCGTTGAGCTTGAGGTCGCCATAGCCAAGCCAGGCAAACAGTTGGTTGAGCCCCATCGAGCCCACGTAGTAGAGCAGCAGGATCAGCAGCAACTCGGGTATTGCGCGACACAGGGTGGTGTATCCCCGCATCAACTGCGCCACTGGGCGCGGGCCGTTGAGCTTGCCCATGGCGACGGCCAGGCCAATCAGCATGCCGACCAGGAAAGCACCGACGGAAATCTGCAGGGTTACCCACAACCCCTTGAGCAGCGCCGGCCCCCAACCCTGGGCGCCGAAGCCGACCAGTTCAAAGTAAGACTGCATTGCAGGCCCTCATCGAGGCGGAAATGCGCCATCCCGGTACAGCCGGGATGGCTCCGGAGGTCACTGCTTCGGCGCGACGCTGACGTCGAAGTACTTGGCGGAGATCGTCTTGTAGTCCTCGCTGGCCAGCAGCTTGGTGATGGCCTCGTCGAGCTTCGCCTTGAGGGCGACGTCGTCCTTGCGCAGGCCAGCCCCTACACCACGGCCAAACAGCGGATCGTAGGGCACTTCGCCCTTGTTCTCGATGCCGGCGGCCTGGGCATCAGGGGATTTGACGAAGGCGCTGACCGCGATGCCGTCGGCCATCATCAGGTCGATGCGCCCCGCCACCAGGTCGGCGTTCACCGAGTCCTGGGTGTCGTAGTAACGCACGTCGGCGATGCCGTCGTAATGCTGCTTCAGGTAGTTGGAGCTGACGGTGGAGAGCTGCACGCCGACCACCTTTCCTTTCAGTCCTTCGGGGCTGACGGTGACGTCCAGCGCCGCGGGTGCGGCCACTGCGACCGGGGTGTCGTAATAGGCACGGCTGAAGGCGATCTGCTTCTCGCGCTCTTCAGTGACGGACATGGAGTTGAAGATCACATCCACCTTCTTCGACATCAGGGCTGGAATCAGGCCATCCCAGGCCACCTCGTCGATCTCGCACTGGGCCTGCATCTGCGCACAAAGGGCGCGGATCAGGTCCGGCTCGAAGCCTGCCCACTGGCCGTCTGGCTGCTTGCTGGAGAATGGCGGATAGGGTTCCGCCGCCATCGCGAATCTCAGGGTTTCGGCCTGCGCGCCCACCGCGCCGGCCATGAGCATTACCGCACCCGCCATCCAACGTGCCAGTTGAGACTTCTTCATGGTTTCTGCCCTGCTTGATGTTGTTGTGGTTAGAGCCTGTCGAATTGGCCGCGCCCGGCAGCCGGAGTCAGCGATTCTGGTGAGCGGTAACGAACTGTCGGCAGCGCTCGCTGCGCGGCCTCAGGAAAACCTCCTGCGGGGGCCCTTCCTCTTCGATACGCCCCTGATGGAGGAAGGCGACATGGCTGGAAACGTCGCGCGCGAAGGCCATTTCGTGGGTTACCAGGATCATGGTGCGGCCCTCTTCGGCCAGGGAGCGGATCACCCGCAGGACTTCGCCCACCAACTCAGGGTCCAGCGCCGAGGTGGGCTCGTCGAACAGCATGACCTTGGGGTCCACCGCCAACGCACGGGCAATCGCCACCCGCTGCTGCTGGCCACCGGACAGGAAGGAGGGATATTCGTGGCGCTTGGCGGCGAGCCCGACCCGCTCCAACAGGGCCTCGGCACGCTCGATGGCTTCGGCGCGGCTTTCGCGCAGCACCTGGATCGGCGCTTCGATGAGGTTTTCCAGCACAGTGCGGTGGGGCCAGAGGTTGAAGCTCTGGAACACCATGCCGAGCCGCGAACGAATCCGGGTCAGCTGCTTCTGGTCCGCCACCATCGGTTCGCCGATGCGACTGGTGGTGAGACGAATGCTCTCGCCATCGACCGTGACCGTGCCCTGGTTGGGGATTTCCAGCATGTTTATGCAACGCAGCAATGTGCTCTTGCCCGAACCACTGGCCCCGATCAGGGACACCACACCGCCCTCCCGGGCAGTCAGCGAAACGCCCTTGAGCACCTCGAACTGGCCGAAGCGTTTGTGAATGGAATCCACCTCCACCATCTTCGGAGGCTCCACCTTTGCGGCTCGGGTATCGACCGAAACGGTCGGGCGCACGTCCATGCGTGGCCCAGCTCCCAGGGTGGCGGCAAAACGGCGAATGCGCGCGCAGGCCTCGGCCAATTGCTCTTCGCCCAAGCTGAATGACAGCCGCACGAAGCCGCTGGCGGAAGGGCCGAAGGCCGCAGCGTCCAGCACCGAGACGCCGGTTTCGCGGAACAGCTTCCAGGCGAAGTCCAGGGAACTGAGGCCACTGCCCCGTACGTCGAGCAGGACGAACATCCCGGCTTCAGGTGTCAGCACCCGGAGCGGTGCGCAGTCCTGCAGCGCATCGACCACCAGGTCGCGGCGCCGCCGGTAGCACGCGCGCATTTCCCCGGTTACCTGGTCATAGGTGCGAACTGCGGTCAACGCGGCTTCCTGCACGAAACCGGGAAGGCCATACAACACGTTCAGCGCCAGGTTTTCGATGTGGGCCACCAGTTCGGGACTGGCGATCACCCAGCCGGTGCGCCAGCCGGTCATGGCGTGGGACTTGGACAGGCTGCCGATGCTCACGGTGCGCTCGCGCATGCCCGGCAAGGTGGCGAAGTAGCGGTGTGGTTGTTCGAAGGTCAGGCTCTCGTAAACCTCATCCACCACCACCCACAGGTCGTGCTGCTGCGCGAGCTCGGCGATGGCCTGCATTTCTTCGGTGCTGAGCACCACGCCGGTCGGGTTGTTGGGGTTGGCGAAGAAGATGGCGCGGGTACGCTCGCTGATGGCTCCACGCAAAGCCGCGAGGTCAGGGCGGAAGCCGCCCTCCGCCGGACAGGGCACCCTTACCAGGGTGGCGCCGGTAGCCTTCAACGTGGCTTCGTAGGTGACGTACACCGGATCGAAGACGATGACCTCATCGCCGGCCTCCAGCAGGCACATGGCCGCCGCGTAAAGACCGTTTTGTGCGCCAGCCACAAGGATGGTGCTGTCCGCCGACACCGGCTGGCCGGTCAGGCGGCCATGTAGATCGGCGATGGCCTGGCGCAGCTCGGGCCGACCGGCAACGTCACAGTAATGGGTGTCACCCGCCTGCAAGGCCTGAATGGCCGCTGCGGTGATGGGGGCGGGGGTTGCGAAATCCGGGTCGCCAATGCTGAGGACTATCACGTCCTCGCCCGCACGTTGGGCGGCGATGGCCGCGTAGTGAATATCCCAGGCTGCTGTGCCTGGCCCTGCCATTCTCTCCACAAGCGAAGCGAAACGCATGTTCGGGCCCCATTGCAAAGGGTGAAATCCGGGTCACGTGACTGCTCAGCGAACCGGCGAATGGCCCAACCATAGCCGAGCATGAACGAGTGTTCAATAGCGATTTCGGCCTTGTTTTTCCTGCCCCGCGCGATGCCCCGAGACAGAGCGGATGCACCGGAGTAAACAGACACAACGCCCCAGGAATGGGCATGTCAGACCGTGGATTGGCGGTATATGCTGGCGCCATGCTGATCGATACCCACAACCATCTGGACTTCCCCGACTTCGACGCTGATCGCAGCGGCGTGCTGGCGCGTTGTCGTGCCCTGGGCGTGCGGCGCCAGATCCTGCTCGGGGTATTCCGTGACAACTGGCAGCGGGTCTGGGACCTGGCCAATTCCGGCGATGATTTCTGCACCGCCTTCGGCCTGCACCCGGTCTACCTGGCACAGCACCGGGACGAGCATGTAACGGAACTGCGCCACTGGCTGGAGCGGCACGCGGGCCACCCGAAGCTCTGCGCCGTAGGGGAAATCGGCCTGGATTACTTCGTCCCCGAGCTGGACCGCGACGAACAGCAGCGCCTGTTCGAGGCGCAGCTGGCCCTGGCACAGGCGTTCGAGCTACCACCGCTGCTGCATGTACGGCGCAGCCACGCGGCGGTGATCGCCACGCTGAAGCGTTTTCGCCTGAAACGCGCCGGCATCATCCACGCCTTCGCCGGCAGCGCCGAAGAGGCAAAGGAATACCGCAAACTGGGCTTCCGCCTGGGCCTCGGCGGCGCCCCCACCTGGCCCCAGGCCAACCGCCTGCGCAAGGTGGTGGCGCAACTGCCGCTGGAAGACATCGTGCTGGAAACCGACTCGCCGGACATGGCGCCGGCCATGCACCCCTATGGGCGTAACAGCCCGGAGTTCCTGCCGGATATCTGCGAGGCCCTGGCCGAAATCCGCGGCGTTACACCCGAGGAACTGGCCGCGGCCAGCACGCGCAATGCCTGTGAGGTGTTTGGCTGGAAGGATTTGCAGGGGTGAGCATTATTGCCTTCTGGAGGCGAATGAATTGGCTATGTCTGCGTTAGTTGTTGCAACGATGAAGGAAGTGCTCTAGTGCAGACCTTCGAGGCTTCCGCGCCAGCCGGACATAACCCTCATCCGAACGCGGCCCGCCCCAGCCCCTCTCCCGGAGGGAGAGGGGTGACTCGCGCTGGCGAGGCACGATCCATCCTGAAGCCCACACGGGCCTGATACCAGGCCGGCAAGGCGAGGCAGCGACTACGCCCCTTCAGGAGGCCGAGCGGAATCGTTGCGCAGGGGGAC